>NZ_KQ976354.1:1665718-1891210 GCF_000346485.2 Scytonema hofmannii PCC 7110 | reverse complement strand
GTGCAGTTAATTCATTACTTCTGTACCTCACGAAAGTATGAATTATTATATATCCATGTATTTATTATTACAATGAGAATTGAGTTAAAAATCAAACTCTCTATTAATGGTTTCTAGAGATAAGACAAGAGATAATTGGCTATCTTGGAATGGAATAAATTCGTGTTTGAGATAAAATTCCTTTGCCTGTAAATCTATGGCATCAACTCTTACCGCAAAAATACCAATTTCTTGAGAAGCGCGAACAATGCGATATAGCGCATCGGCTAAAAGTTCTCCTCCTAAACCTTGTCCCTTAACAGAATTATCCACTGCCAACTTACCAATCAACGTAGCAGGAATTGGATATGCAGGTAACTTTTTTTTGTAAAATTCTGGAAGAAACTCATACTCAATAATGCTGGCACTGAGCGTATAGTAACCATCAACTTTAATTCCATCTGCTTCTAGGATAGCAACAAAAATTTTGGCAATCCCTTTTTGATGGTTTTGCCGAGCATATTTTTTCAGATATTCGTTGAGAACTGGATACCCACAATCAAAGGAATCTTTTTTATATTTCTTTTCTATCGGCAGAAAATTCCACCTCCTCTCACTACTTGTCATATTTTTTCCGGAACTTTTGCAGTGTAGTTTTAAGTTTTCCCTTAAGCTCCGGGGGATTTTCCATCACAGACATGAATAAATCTCGATCTCGATCTGATAGCACTAGCCTTTCTTGGGAGTTTATATCCTGTCTAGCGATGGGAAGCAGATGAAAAAGGGTATAAGCACTCAAGGACACTCCTTTGAGGTTTGCGGCTCTTTCTAAGAGTTCTTTTTGTTCTTGTGTCACCCTCAAATCTACTCTACAGTCTTTGGGTGGAGAGGTTTCTGACATTTCAGCAATATGGCAAGTGTCTTCAACATATAATTCTAGCATTTTAGTAAAATATAGATGTATTTGGTTCGCGACCATGCTCTATAGCAACGAGCGTACTCTATCAGTTAAAATTTTGTCAAAATAAGGAGAGTCCGAAAATGCACATCACGGCCATTAAACGCGGTCAAACCTTGGAAATTTCAGAAAATCTAGATATTCCGGATGGTCAAGAGGTAAGAATTGAAATTATTTACACTCCATCCAATGATAATAATGGCAAGTTTGGTAACAGTTTAGAAGAGTTTCGACGGCAGCATAATATTGCCGAATTAGATATCGATATCGATGCTATTTTTGGAGATGTTCGCGATAAATCCTCCGGACGCGAGGTGAATTTGTGAACCTTATATTTCTACTAGATAGTAATATAATTTCCGAACCCATGAAGCCAAGACCTAGTGCAAAAGTTATGGCTAATTTACTGCATAATGCAGGAAAAATGTCAACAGCAACTGTAGTTTGGCATGAGCTTTTATTCGGTTTACATCGATTACAACCATCAAGAAAGCGTGAAGAACTAGAACAATACTTTCAAACAGAGGTAAAAGCGAAATTACCTTTTCTCCCTTATGATGAAGCAGCTGCTGAATGGCATGCTTTGGAGAGGGCGCGTTTGACTAAGCTAGGTAAACCTCCCTCTTTTGTAGATAGTCAAATTGCTGCAATTGCCAAAGTCAATCAGTTGATTTTGGTAACCAACAATGTATCAGATTATGCTAATTTTAATGACTTGCAAATCGAAAATTGGTATTCCTAAAGAACACTAAATATCTATATAAATTGTTGCAAATCTTAAAAATTAGCCATCAATTTTGCCTTTCTCAAGAAGAATTGTAATACAGTTTCTTCGCGAGAGATAATATCTGCTCTGCCTTGCATTCCCAAACTTATTTGGCATTGGCTTTTGCCTTGAGATAACACCAGGTTTTCTGGTTCTATACTAACTTCGTAGAAAGCACCACCCGTCATCATCTTACTAGCAGTCGTACCGCTATTGGGGTTAGCACCTTGAGCTTGAGCTTGAGGTGCGAATGCCTGCGGCACGGCTCCGCCGAACGCATCTGGAGAAATAGCTGTGACTTTACCTTTAAGAGTGCCGTAATCTGGATGAGGACATGCAGATATTCTCACGTGAACTGGTTGACCAACTTTGACTTTACTTACGTCTTCTGAACTCACCGAACTCTTAGCCATCACTTTAGTGTCGTTAGGAGCAATTTGGGCAATTTCTTCTCCAGAACGCACGGTTTGATCGATATTTCGTAAGTTGAGTTTGAAGATAGTCCCATCAGATGGGGCTGTGACAATTGTTTGTCTGATATCCATACCCACTTGTTGCAATTCGCGAATATCTCGGTCTAACTGTTTTTGGGCTTCAATCCTTTGAGCTATCAGAGCTTGACGTTCTTTATCCAATGTAGCCAAGCTAGCTCTTCCGGCTGCTTTTTCTTGAGCAATACGTTCCGTTGCGATCGCAACTTCTGAATAGCTAGGATTTAAAGCAACTTGTACTCGTTGTCGTTTGGCAATAGATGCAGAAACAGCTTGCTCGAGGCGAGCGATAGTTTGTTTTTGTGCTTCAACAACTGCTTTTTGTGCCTCCACTGCTTGTTCTTGTTGGTTAGCAGCGAGTTGCGCTTCTTCTAACTGGTCTTTTGACAGCGCTCCTACAATAGCCGCCATCTCATATCGATTTTGTTTGGAGCGTGCAGCTATCAAGGCTGACCGAGCAGCATTTAAATTTGCTTGTGCCGATCTTAATTCTGCATGAGCTTTATGCAATTCCTCTTCAGATATCCCAACATTTGCTTCAGCCTCTTGAACTTCTGCAACAGTCGTCATTCTTTTATCTTGATATGAACGAATGCGTCCACTGAGATCGGCTTTGGCAGAAGCAACAGTGCGGTGTACGCGCTCAGTTTCAGCACGAATTTGATTGTTGAGAGCATAAATTTGAGAGTTAATTTGAAGAAGTTGTAATTTTGCTTGCTGAATGTTGCTTTGTAATTGGCTTTTTTTAGTTTGCAAATGTGAATCATCAATTGTGGCTATGATATCTCCTTTTTTAATAAGTTGATTTTCTTGAACCGAGATTTGTATAATTTGACCCTCTGTTGCTGCTTGAACAATTCGCAATTCACCAGCAGGGCGGATAACAGCTTCTGTTTTCACAACCTCTTTATATTTACTCACAGAAGCAATTGGAACAGCTAAACTTAGGACTACTAAAATAAACATTCCACCGTAAGTTGTCCAACGACTCAGAGGAGGCAGAAAATCGTTTTCTTGGGTCAAGGGAATAGAATCTGATTTAAAGTGGCTAATCATAGGATTTTGGATTTTGGATTTTGGATTTTGGATTTTGGATTTTGGATTTTGGATTTTGGATTTTGGATTGTTTCTTGGTCACTAAATGTTGGGTTTCGTTCCTCAACCCAACCTACTAATGACAAATGACCAATGACTAATGACTAATGACTAATGACCTTTGAATGTTACCTTCTTCTAGGAAGTGTAAGTGTTCGCCAGGAGTTTGTCGGAGATATTCTGGAGTTCCTTGGATTTTTAAGTGACCTTGTTCGAGGAGTACAATCCAATCAGCTCTTTGAATTACTTTGGGACGATGGCTAATCATTATTGTGGTTTTGCCTCGTCGATGGTATATGAGTTTATTTAGAACTTCGGCTTCGCTGACTGGGTCGAGAGCACCAGTGGATTCGTCTAAAATGAGTACGGGTGGATCGGTGACAATGGCTCTAGCGATCGCTAATCTTTGCTTTTGTCCGCCAGAAAGATTTGCGCCAAATTCCCCTAAAACTGTTTGGTATTTATCGGGGAGTTTGTTGATGAATTCATCTGCACCAGCAATTTGGCAAGCTTGTACAATTTTTTCAAAAGTAATGTTGGGATAACTGAAGCGGAAGTTGTCAATTATTGAGCGACTCCAAAAGTGGGGTTCTTGAGGTACGAGAACAATTTGCTGTCGCAAGCATTCTAAAGATAAGTCTTGTTGGTTGTAAATGCCGTAAGCGATATTACCCGATTGAGTCTGATACAAAGCAGTAATCAATTTAGCTAAGGTACTTTTGCCACAACCTGATTTACCAACTAAGGCGATGACTTGACCACCGGGGATAGTGAGAGAAAAGTCTTGCAGTAGATCGACTCTCCCTGCATGGTGGAAGTTGAGGTTTGTGCAAGTGATATCTGCATTGCCGGGAATTTGCGCCCAAGGTTTTTTGAAATCGTTTTCGTCTTCTGGAGTGGCGTCAATAACTTCTGTCAGGCGCTGAATGACGACTTGGGCGGTAATAAATTCATCAACTAAGCCAATTACTGAACCTAAGAAACCGAGGAAGTTACCACTCATACCGTTAAACATTAAAAGTTGACCAATTGTTAAAGTACGATTAATAACTAAATAACTTCCTACCCAAAGTAAGGCAATATTGGTGAACGTGGAAATAAGACCAGTGATAGTGCCACTGTATAACCCCAGTTTCATCGTACTCCACCCCAGATTTGCAAGGCGACCGTAATTTGTTTGATACTCTTCCCACGCTTGCGGGGTAGCTTGGGTTGTTTTTAGCACTTGGACACCGCGAAAAGTTTCTACAAGAAAACCTTGATTTTCTGTCCGTAAAACGATGGATTTACGGGTTTTATTCCGCATCATCGGTAGAAAAAGCAGGTTAACGCAGGTCAGGATGAGAAATGCAACAAAAGAAGCCAAAGACAGTTGCCAACTGTAGAACAGCATAATCCCCAAGGAAACCACAGCGATAAAAAATTGGCTGGGTAAACCGAGAACAATCTGGGAAACAAGTGCATTAATGGCATTTACGTCAGAAATGCGGCTGACGACTTCCCCACTGCGACGACCTTCAAAGTATGACAAGGGCAAGTGTAAAAGTTTGCGTCCGTATTCTAAAATTAACCCGAATTGCAAGCGCTGACTAAAGTGACCGATGAGATGAGATTGTACTAATGCGATCGCACTTCTAATAAAATTCATAGTCATCACCCCAATTGCTACAGTTGTTAGCAATTGAGTATCTCCCCGTACCAACACATCATCAGTGAGCAGTTGCATCATCAAAGGAGAGGCGAGAGAGAGGAGACCAATAGCTATATTAATGGCGATCGCCTGAGCAAGAATCAAGCGATAAGGCCAAGCACGGGCAATAAAACGTCCAAAACCACCAATTTTATCTTCTGGTTGTTCTAGAAAACGGCTGTAGTCTGGTTCTAGTAAAAGCATTACACCATTAACCCAACCCGTAATTAACTCTTTACGAGTGAGGTAACACAAACCAAAGCTGGGATCGGCAACGATGTATTTTTTCTCTTTCTGACCGTACAATACTACCCAGTGATGTCCTTTCCAATGAATGATTGCTGGTAGGGGTACTTCGTTTAAGCGTTCCAGCATTTCGGGGTTAGCTTTTACCTGACGAGCATTAAACCCCAGCGCTTCTGCACCCCGTTTCAAACCCAGTAAGGAAGTGCCTCGGGAACCAGTACCCACGGCTTCCCGCACCCGACTGATGGCAAAGGTACGTCCATAATGTTTAGCAAGAGTGGCAATACAGGCAGCACCGCAGTCTTCTTCACTGTGTTGTAGAACAACTTGGTATTTCATAATTGATAATAAATATTGATGTACAAAAAATAGTCGCAAACCTAGCTTCGGGGCTAGTTTTTCCACTGTGCCCGCCAATCAAATAGATTTCTCTTAATAAACCCGATATTTGAGAAATACCGGGTTTATTAAGATATCAATATTAGGCTCTAGATTTAGGCAGAATAAACATCGTAGACAAGTTTGTAATTAGCGCCTTCCTTAGTGAAAAAGAGTTCCATATCTGTTCCTCTTTGCCAAGAATAAATTTTATTTTCCCCTAAAAATTCATCATTATTTGGCCAAGAATCGTTTTCCCAAAGAGAAAGAGTATCGGAGTAACCTTCTATATCAAATGTCTTCCCAACATCATGATGACCATTTCCGACACCTCCACTTGACCAAATCGTTTTACCATTAACTTGTAGATAAGGTTCATCTTGAGGCCATTCTTGAGTATCGTAGACGTGAAAATATTTGAGGTTAACTCGGGCGGTACCACCACTTAATGATGCACCTTCTTCGACAGTCATTTCAGTAAAAATTTGTGCTTGAGAAATAGAAGTAGACATTTTTGACTCCTGAATTTTTTTTTGTTTGAGATTGTAAGTTTTTCGTTGGAAAGCTTGTTGGCTTTCCAGCGATAGTATGTTTGAGAATTGCTCGTGTAGAATTTACTCTATTGAGTTGATGGATTTAGATGCCTGAAACTTATCAATTTTAAACAGAGTAAACATCGTAGATAAGTTTGTAATTAGCGCCTTCTCTGGTGAAAGAGAGTTCCAAATCCTTTCCTCTTTGCCAAGAGTAAACTTTGTTTTCACCTAAAAATTCATCATTACTTGGCCAAGAATCGTTTTCCCAAAGAGACAATGTATCAGAAGTACCACTGATATTGAATTTTTTATTAACAGTGTGATTACCAGTTCCGACACCTCCACTTGACCAAATCGTTTTACCATCAACTTGTAGATAAGGTTCATCTTGAGGCCATTCTTGAGTGTCGTAAACTTTAAAATATTTGAGGTGAACTTGAGTGGCCCCACCGCTCAGTGTTGCTCCTTCTTCTACAGTTATTTCAGTAAACAATTGTGCTTGAGAAATAGAATTAGACATTTTTGACTCCTTAATTTTTTTCTGTTTTGAGGTTGTAAGTTTGTCGTTGGAAAGCTTTTTTGTTGCTTTCTATTGTTAGTATGATTTATCCTTTTGTAAAACAGTTGAGCTAAATTCAGGAGTGTTTAAGCGAATTTCTCTTCTAAACAGTCAGAAAAAGTCAGAAAACTCAGGTAAATTCAGATGACTTCCTTTTCAGTCTTAAATTACCTATATCTTTCTCACTCCTTTTTTGATATATACGCATACAGCAGATTACAGGTAAGTGAGGTACAAATTTTCAGCACAAAGCCTATACCAAGAGAGTTTCAATCCTGTTCTCTGTTAAGAGTTCCCTGCTGTATATGCAACACTAGTATTGTGTTCTCAACCACAAGGCTTTGAGGTTGGAGCCGAGTAATGATAAAAATTATCAATTTCAAGAGCTATAGATTTCAATTTAAATGAAGCTATTAAAACAGCAAATCAAGTTATACATTCAAAATTCAATAGAAAGTTAACAGACCTTGAAATTGTTATTTTGAAGGGAGCTTGGCAGCGTGAAGATTATGATACAATTGCTGCTAAAGAACAATATGCGACAACCTACATTAGTCAAGATGTAGCGCCCAAATTTTGGAAGCTGTTAAGTGATGCATTGGAAGAAAAAGTTAAGAAAAGTAACTTTAAGGAAGCTTTAAAAAGATATTGGGAGAAACAATCTTTCCGTCCAGAAAATCATGATTTACAAGTATTAGTGGCAAAAGAAGAGGACAAACAGTCTTCTCAAAGCATCTCCAGTCATAAAGAATACCATCAACAGCAAAATACGCAAATAAACCACGAACGAAGCCAAGCAGAGAAGAACGAAGTTTCAAAACTGGAAGTTTACGTAGAGCGCCCTCCTATAGAATCGCTCTGCTACGAACATATTTTACACCCTGGTTCTCTCATTCGGATTAAATCCCCTAGCCTCATGGGTAAAACATACTTGATGACAAGAGTTTTAAGTCAAGTAGCAGAAAAAGACTATCATGTTGTTTACTTGAGTTTTAAACTGGCAGAGCGGAATATACATTTTACTAACCTTAATAAGTTCTTGCGTTGGTTTTGCATAAATATTAGTCGCGAACTTCGGCTACCTGTGGAATTGGATGAATACTGGGATGAAGAGGGTATGGGTTCTAAAGTCAGTTGTACAACGTATTTTGAGGAATATCTCTTGACTGAATTGGAAAACCCGCTTGTCCTTTGTTTGGATGATGTAGATTTACTTTTTCCTTTTCCTGAAATTTACGAAGACTTTTTTGGGTTACTGCGTTCTTGGTATGAAAAGGCGAGAAGTCGCAGGCTTTGGCAAAAACTTCGATTGGCAATTCTACATTCAACTGATGTTTATATTCAACTCAATATTAATCAATCTCCATTTAATGTCGGTTTACCCATTGAGTTGTCTGAATTCACTCAGGAGCAAGTCTTGGAGTTGTCTCAGCAACATGGGCTTGCGATCGCTACAAATTCAGTTGCACAATTAATGGAATTATTAGGAGGACACCCTTATCTGCTAGAATTGGCTTTTGCTCATCTTAAAGCTCATCCGGATATAACAGTAGATCGACTCTTAGCAGAAGCACCGACTGAAGCTAGTATTTATCGCCCTCACTTATGGAAATACTGGTCAGATTTGCAAGAACACCCCAAATTAGCAGATGCTTTTAAACAAGTTATTGATGCAACTCATTCTATACAAATAGAACCTATGTCAGCTTATCAATTACAAAGTATGGGGTTAGTAAAACTCTCTGGCAATAAAGTACATATCCGTTGTAATTTATACCGTCAGTATTTTCAAATACGTTTGAGCAGTGGTGAACAAATTTGACTACTAGACCGATCTTTAGAAAGAAGGTGTAGGCGACAACTCCGCCTGAAGCTCCAAAATTCAGACGGAGTTTTACAATGTATGAAAAATATACTGAAGCTTTATTTTAAAAGTCTTGTTACCCTCACATCATATTCAGTGCAGCGTGGACGATCATTTCTAGCCTGAACGCGTGCCATGGTATTAGCTTTGAATTTCGATTCAGCGTCTATTTCGTAACGTGTTGTCTCGCGTTGAAAGATAGTGTTTAATTGGTCAAGACATTCTCTAGTATCAACTAAAACCTCATATGTATGAACCATTTTGGGACCTCCAAATGCTCATTGAGCAAACTATGAGAATGTATCTAGTATACGAACCGAAAGAGATGTCTGTTCGCTAACACATACAATTCTTCATTGTAAAGCTACATAGTTAGCGAAAGTATACGGAACTTCATCAATGCAGTGATTTTGCTATATTTTTTTATTAAAAAATGCAACTTTTTTGCAATTAGATAATTAAGTTGGCTTAGATCCCCGACTTCTCAAAGAAGTCGGGGATCTAGCAGGTTTAATTTCTTAATCCCTATTCCCCACTCCCTACTCACCACAGACAGCATTGCTACTACTAAAGATAGATAGTTAAACCCAAAGATAGATTAGATAATACTTTCAACGCATACTTAAGCAATGTGTTAAAAATAACATTGCTTGCGTATACACCAACCTGTAAATTTAGAGACAAATTCTTGATATGGTAAACACTCCTCCCTCATTATTTTCAGAAGAGCAGTATAAGGTAGAAGATGCCAGTGCAGAAGTGTCTGCCATTATTGAAACGACACCATCAGAGACAGAAATTGACCTAGAGTTTCTTTTTACCAGAGATATTGAATTTCGTCAGGAAACTCTCTACTTTATTGTAGTCGATCGCTTTTATGATGGCGATTTAGAGAACAGCACAGGCGCTAACGCAGAACTGTACGATCCTACCAAACAGGATTGGGGTAAATACTGGGGTGGTGACTTACAGGGTGTTATTGACAAATTAGATTATTTGAAAGATATGGGAGTGACTGCAATCTGGTTAACTCCTTTATTTGAGCAAATAGAAGACTTATTTGTGGGCAATGCAGCCATGCATGGTTACTGGACAAGGGATTTTAAACGGATAAATCCTCGTTTCATTGCCACCGGGGAAGAACCTTCTCTCAATAAAACGCAAGAAACAAGAAATACCACATTTGACAAGTTGATTGACGAACTGCACAAGCGTAAGATGAAGCTAGTGCTAGATATCGTTTGCAACCACAGCAGCCCCGATACCAGTGGTCGCAAAGGTGAACTTTATGATGATGGAGTTAAAATTGCTGACTTTAACGATGATAAAGCTCACTGGTATCACCACTATGGTGAAGTGCAAGATTGGGAAAATGAATGGCAAGTGCAAAACTGTGAACTTGCAGGTCTTGCAACCTTTAATGAAAACAATATTGAATACCGTACATACATCAAAGCAGCAATTAAACAATGGTTGGATCGGGGTGTTGATGCACTGCGAGTAGATACTGTCAAGCATATGCCCATTTGGTTTTGGCAGGAATTTACTGGTGATATGTACAATCACAAACCAGATGTGTTTATTTTTGGTGAATGGATTTATAACCATCCCCAAGACGATCGCTCTGTAGAGTTTGCCAACAACTCTGGCATGACAATTTTAGATTTTGCGCTGTGTGTAGCTATTAGGCAAGCTTTAGGTGAAAGTGCTGAAGCAGGATTTCATCTAATTAAAGACATTTTTGATTTGGATTATCGATACAGTGGGGCGACAGAACTCATCACCTTCATTGACAATCACGATATGTCCCGCTTCCAATCGTTGAATTCCGATCCAGCGCGGTTAATGCTAGCAACAGTCCTCATTCTGACCTCTCGCGGTATTCCCTGTATCTATTACGGTACGGAACAATATCTTCACGACGATACCAACGGAGGTAATGACCCTTACAACCGCCCGATGATGGACAAGTGGGATACAGATACCGAAATTTATCGTTATGTCAGATTACTGTCTGGTTTGCGGCGACTCAATCCTGCTGTGTCAATGGGTAGCCAATGGGAAAAATATATTACACCTGATGTCTACTGTTATGTACGCCGCTATCGTGACTCGATATGCTTTGTTGCACTTAATCGAGGGGGTTCTGCGACCATACCAGAAGTTGCTACAGACTTACCTGATGGAGAACATACTTGTGTAATGACTCGCAATAAGTATGAAGTCAAAGATGGTAAAATTTATGACTTACAACTGGAAGAACACGGTGTTATTGTATTAAGCCGTGTTGGAGAGCGAGTCAAAGGGCAAACTATTGTACGCGCTCAACTTAACGGCGTGCGTACTCAACCAGGTGAAAGCATTGTACTGATTGGCGACTGTCCGGAATTGGGTAATTGGGATATTGCCAAAGCATATCCTCTGGAATACATAAATGAAAATACATGGTTTGCTGAAATTCCCTTTGATGAAAGCGCTGGTAAGCTCATCAGCTATAAATACGCCATATTGCGAGAAGGAACTTCCCCCTTGCGGGAAAATCTCATGACTCGCCGTTGGGTCATTGCCAAAGAAGGTACTGTTAAGTGGCGCGATACTTGGGCTTCTGGACGAGAATCTTAGCATAATAAGGGACTTCCAAATAAAAAAGTCTCCAAAAATCTCTTGTGGAACGGGCGTCCCGCCCGTTACAGAAAAGGAGGGCGGGCTTTGACACCCCACCCCACATTCCGCACTCGCTTAACATCAACGAAGGCACGAGTGGCTATAGCTAACCTATCATGTGGAGGTTAAAATCAACGAGGAGAGAAGCAAAGAGTACAAATTATTTGAGACCGTGGAGATTACAGCACCCAACGGTCAAATCATTCCCTGTGCTAAGAGAGGTTCTGTCTTGATACCTATTAGCAAGGTAGCGGTTTTTGGTATGGGTAAGGTCGAATTTCCTGAAAGAGAAGAGTTGGAATTGCTCAGAGCAGACAGACGAGCAGATCAAAGAGCCTTCAGTAAAAACCAGACCAAAGTAAAAAGATTACGGTTCTTAGAAGAAGGACCAGAATATAACTACAAGCGTTCTCAGGGAAACCTCAAAGTTCTTTTAAATGTTGGTATGGTGGATTCAGTTGACAATGTAAACGAAATTATATCGCACTTGCTAGACATTGGTGCAACTATAACTGTTGATACCAGAGTTAGACATCCAAGCCGACTAGAAGCTCCCAATGGTCAAATGAAAGTTGTAAGTACGTGGAAAATACTGGAAGACGGGACAAAATATTTAACAACCCTCCATTTTGAGGGGTAGTGCAAAATTCATGTTCGTGTGCAAAGAGGTTGAACAGATGAAATTCAATGAATTAGATCTATTAATGATGATGAATGCTGATGATATAAATTACAGTAATTTATCAGAGGATATGCTAAGAAACCTAGCTTTAGGCGATGAATTATATATTGCTAATTATGCTCTTGCAGAATTATCAAGGCGGGAAAGCCAAGAAGCTAGTGCGGTTGCTTGGCAAATTTTATCTAAGTCTCTCGGAGACTGCTATCTACAGGCAGCTTCACTGAAGATACTTTTTTACATAAACCGAGAACAGGCTCTGGATTATATCGGCAAACAAGCACAGCACTGCAATCCTTACACTTTGAATTCTATCATGGAATTAATGATAGAAAATGAATCTGAATTTCAGTCGGGTCATGCTTTGTCTGTAGTTCCCATTGTTTCTGAACGACTCCAAAAACTTGAGGACTCAGCAGAGTTTCCTGATTTGGAAGTTAGGAATAGCTTCTTGAAACTCTACGGCTATGGCCAAAATACTCAGAGGCTAAATGCGATAACACCAGGGTAATTTTTGTCAATTCAGAACTTTAGAAGTTTAGGGTATGCAGTCCTTCATTAATTCAGAATCATATCAAATTTCTACAGTATTATCCGAAATACTGAAACTAGAGTTCGTAGAAAAGACTAAAAAATTACCAGATCTTAGTCAATCCTTTGACTTACTAGGTTATTTTGTCGCCCCGTTAGGCTGTGGCGACTTACCTATTTCATCCTAATTTCATTTTTATTTGTCAAACTGATAGTAGTCGTTAGCTATGAAATTGACAAATAGAAAAGGAAGCAGCAATGAAATCATTAAAATCCAAGCTCATTATTGTGGGAACTATAGGAACATTCTTCTTAGGAGCATGTAGTAACAGCAATCAAGCCGCTAATTCAGAATCTTCTACAGCACAAAGCCAAACCAGCACTACCTCAACCAGTCAGCCTTCCGTTCCTACAGCCTCACCTGCAGCAGCCAAAAAAACAGAACATCAACATGGCGAATCTCATGGGGGAACAATTGTAGAAACAGGAGCCTATCACTTAGAATTTGTTCCTTTAAAAGAAGCGAATAGAACACACTTAGATTTTTACCTGCAAAAAGGAGAGAATCACGAAGCAATTCCTAATGCCAAAGTAACAGCCTTAGTTCAGTTACCAGATGGTACGCAAAAGACAATTCCCTTAACCTATGATGCAGGTGGAAAACATTATAAAGGAATGCTTGCTGAAAAGGCAACTGGTCAATATCAAGTAAGAGTGACTTCTGATATTAATGGTAAAAAAGTAGATGGACGTTTTACCTTTAATAAATAAGATGAGACTTTTATTAGTAGAAGATGAACCAGATTTAGGTGCAGCAATAAAGCGAGTGCTCAACCAGGAAAAGTATGTTGTAGACTGGGTTCTGGATGGATCTGAAGCATGGGATTACCTCGAACGGGGTTGGACGCAATATACTCTCGCAATCTTTGACTGGTTGCTTCCTGGATTGTCGGGAGTGGAGTTGTGCAAGCGGTTGCGGGCTAAACAGAATTCTTGCCCTATATTGATGCTAACTGCCAAAGATAGCATGGAAGACAAAGTCACCGGGCTAGATGCAGGTGCAGATGATTACTTGGTGAAGCCCTTTGGTATGGTAGAATTGTTGGCAAGATTGCGTGCTTTGCAGCGACGTTCTCCTCAGTTTCAACCCCAAAAATTACAAATTGCTAACCTAACCTTCGATTATGGAAATCACACTGTTTACCGTTTGACATCAGATGGAAACAAAAAAGAAATTCTTTTAACTAATAAAGAATTTCAACTCTTAGAATATTTGATGAAGCATCCCAACCAAATTGTGACTACCGACCAAATTCGCAATCAGCTTTGGGAGGTGAATGCAGATACTATAAGTAATGTTGTTGCAGCACAAATACGTCTGCTGAGACGACAATTAGCACAAGTCGATAGTACCCATATCATTGAGACGGTTCATGGTAAGGGTTACCGTCTCAACACAACCGATGAACCAACATAAGCTTTTTACTCAAACTCGTTTGCGGCTGGCTAGCTGGTATGCTGTAGTGATGGGCTTCATACTCAGTTTGTGCGGTTTGGGGGTATACGAAGCGATCGTTCACGCTCACTGGCAAACTTTAGATAGGGAATTGGAAGCTGTTGCTGGAACTTTGCACGACAGCCTTGAAAATGAGTTGAAGCAACCAGAACGTCTCGAACCATCCGCCCGACAGCTTTTGCCAGAACGAGAACCAAAACGCCACATTCTGAGCGCGGTTCACCAAGGTAATTACTATGTCCGCTTGTTAGATCGTTCTGGGCGGGTTGTTGCTAAAGCTGGTTTTGAGCCTAAGGGGTTAGCTGTAACGCCAGGTAATCTGACTTGGCAAAATCTCAAAGATGCAAGTGGAAATCGCTATCATCAGATTTCTTTAGAGCTGCATACAAGGGATCATCGACTTTGGGGACACATGCAAATGGGGCGCAATCTTCAAGATGTGGATAGTTACTTAGCGAATGTGAGGTTAGCTTTATTATTGGGATTGCCATTGGCGATGATTTTGGTAGGTGGTGCTAGCTGGTGGTTATCTAGATTGGCGATGCTACCAATATACAAATCTTACAGGCAAGTAGAACAATTTACGGCAGATGCAGCTCACGAGTTGCGAACACCTTTAGCAGCAACACAAGCAACGGTAGAGTCTGCACTTTTGATGAGTTATTTGAATGATAAAGAAGCACGGGATACATTAACAACTATACAGCGTCAGAATCAGCGTTTAACGACTTTGGTGACCGATCTGCTTCTGCTGGCTCGTATGGATAGACAAGCTGTATCGGTAAAACGAGAGCGTTGTTGTTTTAATGATATTGTGAGCGATTTAGTTGAAGAATTGGCAGCGTTGGCGATCGCATATAAAGTCGATTTGAAGTCTGAAATCCGAAAACAGCAACCTTTATATGTGACAGGTGATGAAGACCAAATTTATCGTTTGGTTTCTAATTTGATTGTAAATGGCATTCAGTACACACCAATTAGCGGTGGAGTTAAAGTGATCGTGGATAGTGACGGCTATTATGCGATCGTTCAAGTTCAAGATAGTGGAATAGGTATTGCATCTCACGAACAAAAGCGGATTTTTGACCGTTTTTATCGAGTCAATAGCGATCGCTCTCGGAGTACGGGCGGTTCTGGATTGGGGTTAGCGATCGCACAGGCGATCGTGCAAGCACACAAAGGGAGCTTGAGCGTGCAAAGTGAGTTGGGTAAAGGTAGTACTTTTACGGTTCAATTACCTTTAAATTAATTCTCACCTAACTCCCAAATTGTAGGTGAGATAATTTTTGCCTCTTTATCATCTAAATAAAAGCTATAAACAGGTTCTCCTGATATTTCACAACGGAGTGGCTCAATAATTTTAGTAAACGGATTCCAAACTGCTGTTACTGTCCGTTTGGCTTTCTTTCTTTGCAAAGTACACTGAATTCGAGGCTAACTCTAACTGCCATTGAGACACAAGGGAAGCTGGGGTGAGAACTAATATGGATTGAATTTGACCTCTTGCCAAATACTCAGCACAGATAAGCCCAGCTTCAATAGTTTTACCCAACCCTACTTCGTCTGCAAGCAAAGCCCGCCCTCCCATCTGTCTGAGGACTTTTCTCGCTGTTTCAATTTGATACCAATGCTTGTCAATTGCTGTAAGAGTTGGTAGCGAGACGAGCTGGTCATAATCCGCCATTACAGACAAGTTAAACAAGTCCAAACGGGCAAAGTAATAATCAATAGAGTTAATTTGCCCCTCTTTTAGGGCGCTCATCGCTTCTGAGTGGTTAAATTTGAAGGTGTAGAAGTTGTCCATGGATCTGGGGATTGAGTTAGAGCTAAACTTGTATAGTTGTTAGGAGGAAAAATGTCAGTAGCACAAAAACCTCAACGTTTTGGAAACTATCTGATTGTTGGTATTTTCGGAACTACACTTAATGATAATGATAATTTTAACAGTGTAAGGATATGACGCAGATTCAGATTGCTTTACCAGATGATGTCGCTCATTCCCTAGAAAGGAAATGGGGATCCTTAGAACGGAAGTTGCTGGAAATGCTTGTGATAGAAGCTTATATAGACGGTTCCATCAGTGTGGGGAAGGTGCGAGAGTTGCTCGGAATGTCTACGCGCTTAGAAGTTGATGCATTTCTCAAAGCAAAAGGTATTGATTTACAGTATGACGAAACTGATTACGGACGCGATCGCCAAACTCATGAGCAACTGCGACAAGAAGGAAAGTTGAACTCTTAATGATTGTAGTGTCAGATACATCGCCAATTTGTTATCTTTTACTGATAGGCAAAATAGATGTACTTCACCAATTATACGGTCAGGTACTGATTCCTAAAATTGTTCAAAAAGAACTTACAGATCCTCGTTCCCCAGGTATCGTCCAAGCGTGGATTCAGACACCACCTAGATGGTTGGTCATTCAATCTGTAAATACCTTATCTGATGAGAATTTAAATACTTTAGATCCTGGCGAACGAGACGCGATTGTTCTAGCAGAACAGCAAAAAGCTGATTTAGTCATTATTGATGATTTGTTAGGACGACAGATTGCTCAATTCCGTGGTTTGAGAGTAACTGGATTACTGGGTGTGTTAGATGAAGCCGCTCGGCAAAATCTGCTAGATTTTCCCGAATCGATTAACCGTCTACAGCAAACCACCTTTCGAGCTTCATCTAAGCTGATTCAGGCGCTGTTACAAAAGTACCAAAAGGACTTAAGTGATTAAACTGAACTTAGATTCAGGGTCACTCAGCTAAAAATTTTTAAATTTACATAACTTAATTAAATCAGGTTCTTGTGGGATGGGCGTCCTCGCCCGTCCTCAATTGTACAGTTGTTAGGAGGGAAAATGGCAGAAACACAAAAACCACAACGTTTTGGAAACCATCTGATTGTTGGTATTTCCGGAACTACACTGAATGATGATGATAAACGTATACTTAATGAGTTAAAACCGATTGGAGTTATTTTCTTTCAAAAGAACTTTCGTTATGATGCTCCCTATGAAGTTTGGTTGCAAAGCTTTAGTGAGTTGATAGACCAAATAAAGCTGTACAGCGATCGCGATTCGATGTTCCTCACTCTAGATCATGAAGGTGGTCGAGTCCATCGCACACCACCACCCCTAACCCGATTTCCTCATGCGTTACTTTACAAATCTAAATCCCGTGAAATCGCAGTAGCTACAGGAGTAGAACTGAAATCTTTGGGTATTAATGTGTCGTGGTCTCCTGTCGCTGATATTTTCTCCAATCCCAACAACCCAATTATTGGACCTCGCGCTTTTGGAGAAACTCCGCAAATTGCTGCTCGAGGTGTTCTTGATTACTACCTCGGTCTGAAAGACTCAGGAATCATTGGATGTGCGAAACATTTCCCAGGTCATGGGGACACCAGCACTGATTCTCACTTAGAGTTACCCACACTCAATTTATCTGTAGAGGAACTGCGAAATCGCGAACTGATCACTTTTAAAGCACTGATTGAAAAGCAAGTTCCCATGATAATGACTGCTCATATTTTGTTTTCTAAAATCGATCCAAATGTCCCTGCTACACTATCAAAACCCATATTGCATACCATTCTGCGAGAGGAACTGGGTTTTGAGGGGGTAGTTGTGTCGGACGACTTGGACATGAAAGCAGTCTCAGATATGTATACTCAAAGTGGAACGGTAGCACAAACTTTTCATGCTGGCTGCGATTTGTTTATTGTATCTCGTAATCTCCCTTCCTCATCCTCAGAACGAATCTACAAGATTGCTCGAGATTTTTCAGACTCTTTTGAGAGTGGTAGCCTCTCTGAATCAGTAGTTGAAGCGGCTAGAGTGAGAATTGAAAAACTACTAGCTGCAACTCCCCAATACAAACCCTATTGTCTCGATCGCAATACACTTTTACAGCACTCCGAGCTTGCGATCGCTTGTTTGTTCCAATCTAATAATAGGACATAAATAGACATAGGAGTGAAAAAGATGTAAGGGCGCAAGGTCGCCGCGCCCCTACCAAGACTTTTGGGTAATGCATAATTAATTTCTGGAGATGTCTAATATTTAGACCATCTAAAGGCTCCTTAATCCTAGTTCAGAATTACTAAAATTTATTATTAACAATCGACCTATAGATGTTCGCCCGGTATGCAGTTTTGTAAGTCAGTCGTCAAAAAAGGTATTAACGAGACGGGAGTTGTAGAGACAATATGATATGAAACTGAAACATCACCATTTTCAGCCTTGGCAATACGTGGTTGACTGGAGTGAATTTTGTCTGCTAGTTCAGCCTGTGTCATCACCCTTAAGGATGGTTAAATTAATAAGGTATACTATAGGTATGTATTTAAAGTGTGGAATAAGTATGCATCATCGTATCAACATCGCACTGCCTGAAAAAACGCTGCAACTACTCGATCGGTTTGCTTCAAAAGGAGACCGCAGTAGTTTCATTGATGAAGCTATTCAGTATTACGTCGATCAAAAACAAAAAGAAAAACTACGACAGCAATTGAAAGAGGGTGCCATTCGTCGTGCAGAACGCGATCGCAATCTAACAGAAGATTGGTTTGCACTTGAGGAAGAAGCATGGCAGCAAAACGTATAATAATGCAACCCAAGCGAGGGGAAGTCTATCTTGTTAATTTCGATCCTACAGTTGGTGCTGAAATCCAAAAAACTCGTCCGGCATTAGTGTTGCAAAATGATGTTTCTAATGAGTACAGTTCAATTACAATTGTCGCTGCAATTACCTCTCAATTTGATGAAACACTTTATCCTACAGAAGTTTTAATTGAACCCCCTGAAGGTGGAATAACAGTAAATTCTGTTGTGTTGTTAAATCAAATTCGTTCGATTGATAAACAAAGATTGATAAGAAAACTAGGTGAATTAACAGAAGCAACAATAGAAGAGGTTAATCAAGCAATAAAAATTAGTTTGGGTTTAGTTGAGCTTTGATGAAGATCGAAATTTCAGAAAACTATCGGAAGCTCTCTACCAACCTAAACTTTGGCATCAAGTTCACAATCGACTCATTATGGCGATCGCTGATGATTTACATTAATCTTTGCCCAGAAAAGCAGGCTTACTCATCGCCATTCACCCAAGTATGATTGGAAGCCAAATATTGAGCAAAAAACTTCGGCGATCTACACAGGTAAAGAAGCGCTACAACCAGGAAGTAGCTATAAATGGGAAGGCTTCTTAGGTGATAATCCTACCATATTTGCAAATTTTCAAATTATGGATAAGCAAGAGCGCCAGATAATAACCAATGAACTCAAGGCTTTGGAAAAACAACTGCAAGCAAAAAAAGCAGATGAGAAAACAGTTGCCCTTGAAAAAGCACAATTTTTTGCTGACTGGCAATTAGAGAGAAAGCACTGGGTCAGGATCATCCAGATGTTGCAACTTCGTATCAGCATCCAAAGTTTTGGGCGAGCTTTGTTACTTCTGGAGATTGGACTCCTCTTGACAACAAATAGAATTTTAGCAAAGACCTATAATTAACAATAGGAAAAAAAACAGGACTTACGCAACTGGCACAATTGGTCTAGATGCGGCTTTGTCACATTTGTGATATTAGCTTAAGTATTAATGCTTAAAACCTCATGAGAAACAAGAAATATTAAATTTTGTAGAAATGTATTTTAAATGACCAACTTGGGAAATTGTCAAAGTATCTTTATTCTCTCAATAGTGAGAAAATCATAGATAGATTTTCCGTCTCGATCATTTGATATGAAATTTACCAAATTAGACTATTGCCAATATCTACTTAGTAGTCAAATCAATTAAGAATTAATTGAAAACTGGTATGAACTCCAAAGAAATTTATCTCTCCAGGTCGCTCGTGACTTCATCCTCGAACACCTTAAACAAAAGGTGAGGTTGAATGCATATAGTTAGTTTTTGTCAATGCGTAAGTCCTATGGGAATCAGGCACCACAAATAATTCTTTTACCGTTTTTGTACTCATATTGATGGTGCGTGATAGGATTATACTTTCTGGTTGTGTTTGTGATTAATTTTTACTGTCACACACCCTACCTAGAATTTTGGATGCTTTTTGGGTGTATGGTGCGTAATTTATGGGCGCTGATTAATTTATTGTTACGGTTAGGAAGCTACCAGGTTCAAAAAACGGTTGAATTTATCACTATCCATCAAGCCATTTTCTGACAATATTCGACGTACAGCTACTAAATGCACTGTTCGTACACATGCTTGTTGCTCATACCCAGGTAAAACAACTAATGTACCAGATGATGGATACTGGTAAACTTTCTGCCTACCTGATGTTGGCATTGTTACAAATCCTATATTTAATAGGATTTGCTCTAGTTCAGTAAACTTAATTTCTCTAACCATTATGACGAATCACTCCTTTTAGCTGGTTGAGAACATCATTTTTAAATGTAGCAAATTTTTTGATTGCCTGTCGATCTAATATATTGTCTTTGGATAAGCGAACAGTTACACTTTCACCAATCTTGGAGCAATCAAATTTTTCTAAGCTTTCAAAGTATGCTTGTAAATATAGCCAATAAGCTTGACTGTCTCTTGCATCATATATAATTAAGATGCATGGCATAGGCTCAAATAACCATAGTTCTAAGTCGGAACGCACAAGAGTAAAAGTAATAGTTTTTTGGTCTGCCAGCGTAGAGAGTGAATCTGTAGCTTTTAATTGTATATAGATTTGACCATTTTCAATTTCACCTTCAGCATTATAAGTAAAGATTAGTAGGTCATAACCATAATCATACTTAACACGTTCTACAGAGTAACCGCATAATAATACATATCGTTCAACATAGTTAACACTTAAGTCTGCTATTATATGCTCTCTTGGTCGCTTTTTTCTTGGCATTTATAGAGTCTTTTAGTTTTAGTGTAATAAATAATATCAAAGTTATACTTGTATGTAGCTTGTCATTCAAAAACCTCTTTCTCCGAAACTTGCTGACGATAAGCTGCAACTTCTGCCAAAAAATCGTCAAACGTTGGGTCGGAAGCAAAAATTCCCATATGTTTGAGCCAAGGATCTGTTTCTTGCTGCGAGCACTCTTGACCTACCTCTATTGTAACTAACTCACCCGTTGCCAGTTGGGTTTCTAAAGAAGCTTTGGCAAGTGCTATGACTTCTTCTTTTGTGCTACCTTCAACTGTTGTATTGGGAATACCGACAATAGAGGCGATAAATTTATTTTCTGGATGACTTTGCACAAAAACTTGATATTGCATAACTAAGTTCTCTAAATCATAGATATTAATATCGATTTTAAGTCAATTGCTGTTTTCTAGTTACTCAGGAATCGAGCGATGTTTATACTTGTGAGTTGATCGCGAGCGATCGCAAACAAATTTGACTCAACCGGACACAGGAAACACAGTAAGATTTTTGCATACCCCCACTGGCTCTGGAGGTAAATACAGATGGTTCATCTCATTGGGAAATCAAAGCCGTGTTGAGTTTGTGGAAAGTGGACGATGCGGGAACAAAAGACTTGATGATGAAATATTATCAGAACTTGAAAGCAGGTAAGGGCAGACATGAGGCATTGAGGGAAGCACAATTATCCATGCTAGCGACACCAACATACCAACATCCAAAGTATTGGGCGAGCTTTGTTGCTTCTGGGGATTGGACTTCTCTTCACAACAAATAGAATTTTAGCAAGAACCTTCCTAGTTTCTCGATGCGTTTGATAAAAATCATGCTGTTTTCGTATTTAAGATACTATGAAGGAGTTAAAAGAAGCCGCGTAGTGATTGGGAGTCAGTATATGCAAGCCATCCTTATATAAACCGCGACGAGGTTGAATGACGTGTAAAGCAACTGTATGAAATGGAATCCCCAAACAAGTGGAGGTAGAAGAAAATATTGGCAAGATAATTATCGACATTGAGACAGGTGACTACGAAATTGATAAAACTGCTACTGAAAGCAGCACGTAATTTAAGTGTAAAGCAACCGTATGCCCGACTTTTTGGCATTTGTATTGGTTACAATGTAGCTGCTTCATTGAGTAGTTTCATGGTGCGTGTCAGTAAGTGATTTGAGAATCTTCACAGAAAGAAGTAGATAGTTAAGAAGGAGAAATTCATGCAACAGACTAGTAGCCATCATGAGAAATTACCGAATGAATGTCATGCTGAGGTAGAAATTTATCTCCGTCCATCCGCTACAGACTGCGGTTAATTCAGTATTCTGTACTTCACAGAAGCGAGCAAATTTTGGGCTTTCTTGTTTGGATGATGAATGCAGGATGATATTGTTACATGTAGCGCGATCGCGAAGCGCAAGCCGTACCCGGCTTATCGCCCTTGGCGCAAGCCGTACCCGGCTTATCGCTTCAACTAGCTTTTAGAGTTTGAATAGCATTGTCTGCTCTTTGGGCAAATTCTTGGTTTCCTTCTTGTTTAAACAATGCAGATGCTTTCTGAAAATCAGCGAGCGCTCCCTGTTTGTCTTGTAAAGCATACTTGGTAAAACCACGGAAATAGTATGCATAGGCAATATTGGGATCGATTTCTATAACTTTGTCTAAATCTGCCTTGGCTGCTTGATATTCTTTAACTAAGAGATTAGCAGTTCCTCTACCAAAGTAAGCATAGACATGATTAGGCTCTCTTTTCAAGACTTGGCTGAAGTCTTCTATTGCTCCCTGATAATCTTTTTTTTCAAAGCGATTGGAACCCCGTTCAAAATATGCTTTGGTATTATTGAGCTTGTTATCTTGGATACTGGAAATCTGTGCTGTAGTTGGCGAATCAAATGATTGTCGCTTGTCTAATAAACTTTTAGCATTGGCTTTAGGGTTGATAGTCGTTGTTCCGAATACCAGGATGGCGATCGCTAATTTCAAACCCTTCATTTTTGCATTTCCTCTAATACTCAGTACGTACAATTTCTGGAACGTTTAGTAGAATCCAAACAGTTCCAGATAAGAATTTGCTTGCTCACAGATATATATCTCTGAACTTTCAAGGGATATGCAAAAATAACTTGGAACATCTAATGATAAGATCCCAAAAAGCCCTTATTTTATGTCAAAGTCAAACTGACATGGGAAACAGGAAATTTATTTTCCTCCTCAAAGTTATAGAACCGCAGATGCACGCGGATGCACGCGGATGAAGCCGTACCTCATTCGGATGAAAATCGCTATAGAAGGGCAATGCGTGTCAATTGACTTGACAGATTACCCCTTCCCACCTGTTGAGCAAATTTTGGGCTTTCTCGTTTGGATGATGAATGTAGGATGATATTGTTACATATAGCGCGATCGCGAAGCGCAAGCCGTACCCGGCTTATCGCCCTTGGCGCAAGCCTTACCCGGCTTATCGCTTCAACTAGCTTTTAGATTTTGAATAGCGTTGTCTGCTCTTTGGGCAAATTCTTGGTTTCCTTCTTGTTTAAACAGAGCAGATTGTCATGCGGAGGTATAAATTTATCTGCGTCCATCCACTACAGGCTGCGGTTAATTCAATATTCTGTACTTCACGGAAGTGGGAATTGTTATACTGGGATTTCAATCAGCTCTTTAATTAAGAACGATCGACTCATGCCTTATAGTAAATTTACTCTGAGCAAAGCTGTAGAGGATTTTCAACTGACAATCGTTGAAGGCGATCGCTTTTTACCAGAAATTCCCCCTATCACTCCAACTCCTTTACTTCAAGATATTCTTAAAGAAACACTCCCTTGGGCGATCGCAGTCAGTAGTGAGAAAGCTCGTTCTGAAGGCATTATCAATCCCGTCTTGCTAGAAGTCAAACGCCAACTTCAAGGACAAATTAGCGTTTTTTCTGGTGAAGAATTCAATGTAGAACCAGAAGCTGAACTTACGGGCTTTGTTGATTTTCTCATGAGTCGTTCCTCAGAACAGCTATATATTAAAGCTCCTGTAGTTGTGCTTGTAGAAGCCAAGAAGGAAGATTTAAAACCAGCCCTAGGACAATGCCTTGCAGAAATGGTTGCTGCTCAACGCTTTAATCAAAAAAAGCAACAACCGATCTTAACGATTTACGGAACGGTAACTAGTGGTACAGTATGGCGGTTTTTAAAGTTAGAAGGGCAATGCGTGTCAATTGACTTGACAGATTATCCCCTCCCGCCTGTCGAGCAAATTTTGGGCTTTCTTGTTTGGATGATGAATGCAGGATAATATTGTTACATACAGTGCGATCGCGAAGCGCAAGCCGTACCCGGCTTATCGCCCTTGGCGCAAGCCGTACCCGGCTTATCGCTTCAACTAGCTTTTAGAGTTTGAATAGCGTTGTCTGCTCTTTGGGCAAATTCTTGGTTTCCTTCTTGTTTAAACAATACAGATGCTTTCTGAAAATCAGCGATCGCACCATTGTTGCCAAGCAGAGTATAAAGCAAACTGTTACCGAAGATAAAAGCAAATGGAATGCGTTTATTTAGAGCTAAGACTCTGCTGCTTTGCCCTCATGAGTAAACCATGCTTGGGTGCAAATATCATCGCTACGACAAATAACAGAGTTTGCAACACTACAATGCAACCTCCAGTAGAACCATCAATGTAATAGCTAATATAAGTCCCCATAACGCTAGAAAATACTCCAGAAGCCATAGCAATAAGCATCATACGGTCAAAGCGGTCTGTTAATAAATAAGCCGTTGCTCCAGGTGTCACTAGCATAGCAACGACAAGAATAATTCCAACAGTCTGTAGTCCAGCGACAGCAGTTAAGGAAAGTAAAGATAGCAAAATATAGTAGAGTGCTCCTGTATTTAAACCTATAGAACGCGCATGGGTGGGATCGAAACAAAATAACAGAAGGTCTTTCCGTAAGATAGCAATAGTAGCTAAGGTAATAACACTGATAATGACTGTTTGGATGATGTCTGGTTGAGAAATTCCTAGAACGTTGCCAAACAGGATGTGTGTCAAGTCTACAGAGCTTGGAGTTTTAGACACAAGCACTAACCCTAACGCAAAAAAACCTGTAAACACCAATCCAATGACTGTATCTTCCTTAATTCTCGTCTTCTCCTTAATAAAACCGATGGCAATGACTGAACCTACCCCAAACACAAATGCACCAACAGCAAAAGGAATTTTGAGAATGTAAGCGATGACTACCCCAGGCATTACAGCGTGGGAAACAGCATCCCCCATTAATGCCCAACCTTTGAGTGTCATGTAACAAGATAGCACTGAACAAACTAACCCAACTAAGGCACTAATGAGAATTGCCTTCACCATAAATTCATGTTGCATAGGTGCGGTAAACCATTGTAGCAATTCCATTACAATGCCTCCTGATTTTCACGCGCTAAGCGGCTTTTGCTAAATGGCAAATCTCCTAGAGAACCGCCAAAGGTACGAGAGAGATTTTCTTCTGTGAAGACTTCAGAGGTATTGCCGTAAGCTAGGATAGTGCGGTTGATGAGAATTACTTGGTCACAGAAAGTCGTAATTGAAGCTAAATCGTGGGTAGAAACCAAAATAGTATGACCCATATTTCGCAATTCAAGTAATAGGTCAATCATGGTTTTTTCTGTTTTGATATCTACCCCTGTGAATGGTTCATCTAACAGTAAGACTTTTCCTTGTTGTGCCAAAGCACGCGCAAAAAAGGCACGTTTTTTTTGTCCTCCTGAGAGTTCCCCAATTTGGCGAGCGCGCATTTCCCACATCTGCACCCTCTCCAAACTCTCTCGAACCACCCTTTTATCTTTTGCAGAGGGAATTCTCAGTACATTCATATATCCGTAGCGTCCCATCATCACGACTTCGTGGACGCTCACTGGAAAATTCCAGTCCACTTCTTCTGACTGCGGCACATATGCCACCAAATTCTTTTTCTGCACTATTCTAATAGGCAAGCTGTTAATTAATACCCTCCCCGTTGTTGGCTTCACAAACCCCATAATTGCTTTAAATAGGGTTGATTTACCACTCCCGTTCATTCCAACCAGCCCACTAATTGAGCCTGCTTTGATTTGCAAAGAAGCACCATGCAATGCCACCTTGCCGTGGTAGGCAACTGTTAAGTTTTCTACATTAATACTGATAGATTCCATATTAGTTTTTAGTCATTGGTCACTGGTCACTGGTCACCGGTCACTGGTCACTGGTCACTGGTCACTGGTCACTGGTCATTTGTCCCTCTAACTTCCCTGTAATCCTTTAATGAGAGTTGTGACGTTATGTTCCAGTAACTTGAGATAAGTCGATGCTGGACCATCAGGAGAGGAGAGGGAATCAACATAGAAAACTCCGCCAAATTTTGCACCCGTTTCCCTGGCTACTTGACGTTGCGCTTTATCGCTCACCGTACTTTCACAAAAAATAACTGGTATTTGATTTGCCTTAACCTTATTAATAACCTTTTCAACCTGTTTGGGAGTCGCTTGCTGTTCTGAGTTAACTGCCCAGAGATATACTTCTTTTAAGCCATAATCGCGGGTGATGTAGGAAAAAGCCCCTTCACAACTGACCATGTACCGCTTGTCTTGTGAAACCACTGACATCTCTTTTCGTAGCTTTTGGTCAATGTCCCTAATCTTCTGGCTGTATGTCTTAGCGTTGGCATTGTAGGTGTTCGTATTCGCTGGGTCTAAATCAACTAGCGCTTTGCGAATATTCTCTACGTAAATTAAGGCGTTTTGTGGTGACATCCAAGCATGGGGGTTAGGTTTACCTTTGTAAACATCCTCTGCAATTTCTACAGGTTGAACATCTGCACTTAGAGTGACATGAGGAACCTTAGAGATGTTGTTATAAAATTTCTCCGCCCACCGTTCTAAGTTCAAACCATTATCTAAAATCAAGTCAGCGTTTTGTGCCTTAACTAGATCGCTAGGTGTTGGTTCATAACCATGAATTTCTGAGCCAAGTTTGGTAAGAGATTCAACAATCGCCTTATCTCCCGCCACATTCCGCGCCATGTCGGCGATCACTGTAAACGTCGTCAGAATTACCTTTTTGTCTTTTGTCTTTTGGTTTGTGGTATTGGTTTCTCCTAAGGTTGGATTTACCTGTGACTGCACAGCATCATTCGGTGTGGAGTTGCACCCACTCAGCCAGAGTCCTAACAGCACCCCAGATGTTACAACCCACGAACGTACATAGAGCAGCCTTCGTATCTGGCGACTGTTGAGATTATATTTCATTTATAGATTTCATAATTCCCTCATTTTTCCCACTACTTTACTACAAAGGAAAGAAAAATGAAAGAAATATGAAAAACTTTACACTCAGTAGTGAGTCTACCGTGCATTGTCTACTTGGTGTGCGATCGCGAAGCGCAAGCTGTACCCAGCTTATCGCAAAATTGGCAAAAACACGAAAAGCCCTTGATGAATAGCACGATTGTGGAGAAGTAGTTCATAATTGTTTTAATGCTTTCAGGTTGCTACAGTGTCTGACTCTTTGCCATTGCGCGATCGCTACCTCGCTTTAATCGATGAAATTGTTCAAAGCACCCTTAAGGGCAAGATTAGCTCTCAAGAGCAAGTGTATCAAATGCTGCTCAAAGGTGTAACTGTAGGTACAGGAGAAGTGTTTGAGTTGGTTTTGAGCGAGCGCCTCAACTCCACCCAGCAACACGTCGATACTGAAAAAGACGAACTCAAGCAAGCTAAGGCAACCCGCAGTCTCAGGGCAATAAAGACTATTCAGAGTCAATGGCAACGCGCCGAGCAGCAAAGCAAAGTCACAGAAGCGATTACTTCCGCAGTCAAAGAGATTACTTCGGCTGATTCAAGCGGGCGTTTAGCCGCATTCTTAAGAGCAAGCGATCCTAATCGGAAAAATTCTCTCACCTTACAGCAAATCCAACAAGTCTCAAAATCTTTACAGCAATTTGCCCAAGCCAATCCTGATTTTCAGCAAATTTCAGAAGGCATTACCCGTGGTGTGGCATCTTGGCAACGGCTACAGGATCATTTGATTAGCTGGATGTACGAACAAAGCCGAGGAACACTGGGATTTGGAGGTGTACCTGGAGAACAAGGCCCTTGGGCAACTTGGGCGAAGCAGGTACACAGTAGTTGTCTCCAAGCACTGTTTCGTACCTTAGCAATGGAACAATCTGCTATTGAATTTGCCCAACACAGAAGTGGTATGAACTTCAGTGATTGGGTAGAAATTGCAGTGATTTTGCAGTCCTTACAGAAAGGGTTAGTGAATTGGTTTGACCAACAACCCTACAATGTAAAAGCTGGATCGAATTTGTCAATTTCAACTTACTTAACCTTTGCAGTGATTTGGAGTTTACTCGCAAACGGTTTTAGTAACACTGCGCCCGTGTATAGCGCTGCTTGTCATCAAGTTATGATCCAGATTTTACGAACCTTTGCACAACGCCCGTATTTTCCCCTATATGGAGGAATTTTTGCTTCCTTCTCTGGGAGTTATTTACGGGATGCTCTGGATTATCTGAATGAACCACTGCAACAAACAGAAGGAACTCAAGAAAAAGCAAGAATATTGACACTTTTAGGTTATTCTCAGCGTGCAATGGGGCAGTATCGACGATCGGCAGAGTTTCACAGCGCAGCACTGGAAATAGCCCGCAATTCAGGCGATCGCCCCTGTGAAATCGCCAATTTCAATCACCTCAGCCGCACTTGCGTTGCCGAAAAAATGTATGCAGAGGCAATTAATTACAGCCAACGAGCATTAATACTGAGCCGTCAGACAGGCGATCGTACAGGGGAAGCAAATGCTCTGGTGAATTTAGGTTATAGCGAAGTCATGCAAGCACAGCAGACAGAACAAACAGAACCAGAAACCTATGAAATGGCGATTAACTATTTGCAACAAGGCTTAGCATTATCAGAGAGATTGGGCGACCTTCAAAGTAAAGCTTTGTGTTTCAGCAGTTTAGGTATTGCTTACTTAGTCATTGGACAACCGCAAGCAGCTATTAAACATTTAGAAGACGGCTTGCAAACAGCACAAATATCTGGTGATTTATACCTTCAAGGTTTAAATTTAGCTAATTTAGCAGAAGCTTACTATCAACTGCAAAATCAAGAACAAGGAGTTTATACTGGTGTTTTGGGAATGTATTTGTTAAATCAAATTGCATCAATTGAGTGGCGAAAAACAGCAGGTTTACTCACAATTTTGCAGGGACAGATAGGAGCAGAAGCATTTAGTCAGTTACTACAGCAAAACCGTTCTAAAATTATTTCTGTCATTGGAGTAGATGGTTACGATTACATTCCACAATTGTTAGAGGAATATAGGCGAAGTATGTAATGATAATACCCTGGCTCCCTTCCCGCTATAAGATTACCTACTAAAAAAACGCCTATTGAGTTCACGCGTAAAGTTAACTCACAATTGAGTGTGTGTGCTCTATTTATGGAATCAATTCACTCTCACACAAAAACAAAATAGTGTTTATAAATGCTTTCAATTCTGGACATAAATTCACTGCATCCATCAAATTATTTTTTTTCAAAATGCTTGCTGCATCACGAATCTTACTATAACTACGTTTACATTTACCTATTTCAAATATTTCTTTAATACGATATGAGGGTGGGTTATCATGATTGACTTGTTCAGGTAAGCCACTAGGTGCTGACTTGTTATGCTCAGCTAATTTTTGAATGGTTGACCAATAGGGTAACAACCAAGCTTCAAAATCATACTGAGCTACGTGAGGATAAAACTTGGTATGGTTCCCTACCCAAGCGTTCATTTTAGCTTTGGCATCCGTTGCATCTATAAAATCATCTGTTCCCGTGTATACATCTGTTAATGCAATTACAGCATTATAAGCGTCTTTGCCAGTTAGCAAATTTTCAACAATACGCTTGAGTTTTGCTTCTTTAGGAATGCGACCATCATAAGGTATAAACTTAAGTCTAGGCATTTTCTGTTGTAACCGCAATTTAAGAAAAGCTGCTAAAATCGGCTTAAAAGCTGTTTCTGTTGCGCCTTCAACTAAAATAGCTATTTTCATGGACGACCACCTAATAAATTCATTGCCCAAACTTGATCTAAGCTATAGTCTTCTAGCCATTTCTCCAGATCTAATGAGTCAGACCAAGTCATAGTGGTTGTACCATCTTCAGCATCACAAACTAATACTTCTTTAGGCTGTAAAAATCTTACTAATCTATCTGAATGTGTTGCCACAATTAGCTGAGTTCGTTTTGAAGCTTCTCTCATTAAATCAGTAAGCAACCGCAATAATTCAGGGTGCAAACTGACTTCTGGTTCATCTATTAGAGTGACAGCAGTTAAATCTGGGCTTTGCAGGAGTGTTACCAACCAGAGAAATCGCAAAGTACCTTCAGATAGCTGGTGCATATAAAGGGGTCGCGAGAAATTTTTATCTTTCCAAGTCATCGCCAAAGTTCCTGCTGCTACTGGAGGAAATCCCAATCGCTCAAAATCAGGAAAAGCTGCAGCAAGCGTATCCTCTACAATTTCAAACCGATTCGGGTCAGTTTCGCGCAGATAATAAAGGCAAGATACTAAATCTTCTCCATCAGAACCGGGCAATGTTACCGGACGCATAGATTGAGGTAAACGAACCGGACTTTTAGGTACAACATTCAATGCCCCATAAAACGTGCAAGAAGCTAGCTGTTTGCGGAAATTCTCTGGTTCTTGGTACATTTTGGGAACTTGAGAAAGAGAAGTTTCATAGGGATTATGTTCCCAATTTGGACGAATTAACTCATATCGCTGTGGAGTAGAATACTTTACGTCCAAACCACGAGAATCAATATGCTTGAAAGGTTGAGAAGCTTGAGGAGCGCGCTGTTGGCTTAGGGTTTCCAAAGCAATTTCATAAAACTGACCTTTAGGAATAAGCTTGAGATAGTAATTTAACGGTTCCCCATGAGTCAAAGCCATAGATAAGTTAAACACCAGACTATCGGCTTTGTCACGAGTCATAATTTCACTAAGACCACTGAGTTCAGAAATTTTTAACTCAAGCTGACCTTTTGCTGATGCTGCTAAGAGTAAAAAAATCTCTAAAAGGGAGGTTTTGCCTACCCCGTTAGCTCCAATCATCACAGTTAGGGGACGCATTTCAACGTGTACGTTGTATAAGCGCCGATATCCTTCAATAGTAATTTCTTGAAAAGAACTCATAATGCACTTCTTGTAAACTGTTATAGTAGCTATTGTTTTTTACCATCTACACCTTCTTATTCTCGCTTACTCCAATGCTTTAAGTTAGTCGTTCATATCACTTTATCAGCTGACTTGAAGTGAGAAGTGAAGCGTCAGGAGTAAGCAATAGAAAAAATATGATTTTTATCCACCCTGTTCTTACTATGCCCCATGCTCTATGACCTGTTTTAAGCTAGCTACCTTACATAATGCCATATAAATGTGCTTAAAGGTACTCTATTTAAAAAAACACGTATAATTATGCTATATTTGGAACGATTTTCTCAGTAACCTTACTTTAAAAGTTGTCATTATGTACAATGATGAACTCGAATCACGTCAATTATCCTTAGAGGAGCTATTTTTAGATCCGAATAATCCTCGCTTTTCCAGCGAACGTGATAAGTTAACTCCTGAAAATAAAATTCCCGATCCAAAAATTCAAGAGAAAACTTTGAAGAAAATGAGCGAAAATTTTGGAGTGAAGGAGGTTCGCGATAGTATTCTTCGCAATGGATTTCTGCCAATGGATCGCATCGTTGTACGTCCCATTAATAATCATGGAAATAAATATGTTGTTGTCGAGGGAAACCGTCGCCTCTCAGCGCTCAAAAGCCTCCATCGTCTAATAGAAGAGAGTGAAATAAACGAGGAGGGAATTAATGAGGAATATCTCGAAAAGCTGAAAGCAGCAACTCAAACTATCGAAGTACTTCTTTATAAAGGTTCTTCTAACGACATCTCGTGGCGTCTTCAAGGTATCCGTCATATTTCAGGGATTAAAGAGTGGTCTCCCGCCCAACAAGCTATTCTTATTGCACGCCTAAAAGATGAAGATGGATATTCTTTTACTGAGGTGGGACAACAATTTGGGCTTAGTGGAAAAGCTATAGGGCGGCTGTATAGGATTCACAAATCCTTAAATCAAATGCGGACTGACGATGAGTATGGTGATAAAGCGCAAAACGACCAGTTTACTTTATTTGATGAAGCATATAAGCATAAAACGGTACGTGATTGGTTAGAGTGGGATGAAAATGAGTATAAGTACAAAAACACAAGCAACTTAAAACAGTTTTATAGCTGGATTGTTCCAGATGAAGAGCATGAAGAAAAACTGCGACGTATTAAAGATCCTCGACATATGCGATATTTAGCAGAATTATTAGATAAAAAAAGGCCTGATTTACTCAATGCCATCGAGCGCCATGAAATGACTATCGAAGAAGCTTGGGGAAGAATAGACGCAGCATCAAATAATAACGGCTATGATTGGGTAGCAGAAATAGATAAAGCAAAAAAGGTAGTCAATGGACTGCCATTCCAAATTTTTCAAGAATACCCAGCACCTTTAAAAGAAGCACTTATTGAGCTACATAGCCTTGTTCAAATGGCATTGTCCAATTTAGAAAAATAGATTTGGTATATGATGGGCATTGCTCAAATTATTCGAGAATTAGCAGCCGATCTAGCAAATGCTTCAGTAAATGTAGAAGTTGTGAATTTGCAGAGGGTTCTAAGAGAACGCTTACAGCAAAAAGGAGTTTCATCATTAAAAGCGACTGAAATTTCTGAGAATTGGGTCGAACGCTTGCAGCAAGAACTTGAGGAGCAACTGGTAGAGTGGGACTTACTAGGAATTCCACGACCTTTGGTACAAGCTAGTTCACCATTTACGTTCATTACATTTCGACATCGTAACTACCAGCCGACATTGGAAATGCAGGGAATTTCGACAGACTTTCCTGAAGTGTATAATTTCATCGCATCCCTTTCACCACGTGAATTTTTACTTGTTCCTGCGTGTCTTCTCCAGCTTGCTGGCTGCAATCCAATTCTAATTACTGATGGTAGTGGTGATGGGGGGGTTGATTGTGTTGGTCAAGTGATAGCAGGACCTGCACGCTCACTTTGTATTTTCGCACAGGCACGAACCAGTTCAACGGAAATTACTAAGGATTCTGTACAACTGGAGTATGCAAAATTTCGAGACCTTCAAAGAACGGGTCAATTTGCTGAGTACTTGGCCGCATTAGGAACGGGTAACTCTGCTGACGGTCGAGCAGTATGCTACGCCATGTTTGCTAGTGCTGAATTCAAGGAGCCATCTCGAGAGTATGCGCGACGTGAAGGGATCTTATTGCGATCGCGTCGGCAAGCAGCTTTTTGGCTGAGCCAAAGTTTCAGTGTTGATAGCCTGCGTCAGATGCGGCAAAAGCTTGGTACAAGCTTAATTCGGAATCTCAGCCAAAATCTTGCGCCAGTGATTACACCATATCGTCGAGATATAGCTTTTGCTACATTAAGACCACCACAGATTTGAAAAAAAGAATCAGCTCGTAGTTATTACGGTTATAAGTACAGGTGCTTATTGATATCTTTAAGGTTATAAAGTATTGCTAACGATTGCTATTTTTGTAAAAATGATTTACACAGTAGTTAGAGTAACTAGCTTATAAAGTGACTGCTTGATTTTAACCAGCTAATGAGAAAGGTGTTTTGCCACTATACGCATAACATCTAGACAAAAGCGATCGAGGGTCACTGCCAAGATACCAGCAAAACAGGACACGTTGTAAATAAATGTTGAAGAACGTGCTTTATAGATTTACTAACTTGCCCAAAAATGATATTGGGAAAATCAAAGCTTTACATGGTAATATCAACTCTTCACCTTCTTCAATACCTTAAACTTGTCCATTAATGGTCAATTTGGGGAATGTTTTCATTGCTCGAATCTCTTACAGTTCAGCTATGAAACAACGGTAAATCAAGGATTTGGATAATCTGATTAACAAAACTTTACAACGTGTTCCAATTTGCGCGTATCTCGGCAGGCACCCAAGAAGGCAGGACAAGCAAGGGGAATGAACGGCTATGGCGTCAAATAGTTTTTTCGCCTTGGTTAGTTTGGTAGACCGGGCTGGATCGTACCAGCCTAGTCTATCTATACAAGACTGCATAAAATTACGCAATCTTCTTGAACGAGAACACCTTTAGAAGTACATAGGAAGCCTTTTTGCTTTCCCCGCTCACTTAACTCAAACTGTTATAACTACTAAAACTGTTGCTCTGGTGACTTAGTTTAACTCCATGCCAGCCGCGACCTATAGTTGTTAACTATCAACTAATTGGGAGGTCAGCTAATCGTCGCTTACGTAAATTTTTTGCTAAAGATGCTGGGTCAAGACCATTATCTTGATAAGCTTGCATAGCACGTTTTCTCCATTCCAAGTTAGCTTCACCAGGAAAACTACGTTTTAGCTCACGTAGTACAGTAATTGCTTTTTCAGCCCAGGCTTGAAAATCCTGCTGATTCCAATAGCACAAACCTTGTGTATGAGGCTTTGCACCATTGGTAATACTTTTACATGGTGTAACCACAACAGGTATGATTTCTGATTTTTTGCAAAGTGATGAAATATTCTGTTTAATCCAGTTAGGGTGTAAAGTTGCTTGTTTAACTTTGTTGGCTCCTAGTGGATTTCCATGATTATCAGTTGAATGGTCTTCAAATACAATACAAAAGTCATCATAAGCAATCCACCAGGGATCTGGATCAGCATCTCCGTTAGAATTTCCAGCTTGATAACCCAATAAACGCCCTAATCTTTCATGCCCATTTTCAAAGGCTTTGGAGTCTTTCTGAGTATCCTTCACTCTCTGGAGATTATCAAGAATTCCTTTTACCTGTGCTTCAAACTTTTGATCATTGTAATTGCCATATTGTGACAACTGTGATTCTAGTCCTTCAATAACAGAAGTCAGCCTAAATTTATCAACTTGATTTTCTTGATCTTCTTCTATACTCAACCTAGAGAGTTGATAGAGCCAACTAACCCCTTCAGTAGTAGAAGCAGCACGCTGAAAGAAATCACGGGCGACTCCTTCCATAGAAGCAATACCACGTTGTGCTGCTATCCAAGCTGCACTTCCAGCAAGGTAGCACCAAAAAGCTCTATATCCTTTAACATCATCTCCACTCAGGGAACTTAATACAGAACGACATTCTTCAACTGCCTTTTCAAAATTTCCACTCCAAAGTGCGTTTTGATATCTAACTTCATGAGCAACAGATGCCTGTAATTTATCTAAGCCTGGAAGTTGAAATTGTTCTAAATTATCTCTCAAATCTATAATCTCTTTCTCTGCTTCATTCCAATCTTCTTTATGTTTTAGAAAAATTTGCAAATTTTCAATAAAATCCGATTCTTGAACATCTTTAGATTGCTCAATTCCATACTCTATCTCAGCTTGAATTTCTGGATGCAAATATTTTCTTTTATCCTTATCTAGTAGAAAACTATTCAATTCTGCTCCAAGAACTACCACTGCGGCATAGTCATTATCTGCTCTTGTACAACGACCAACTGCCTGAACAATCCTAGTTAACACACGGTCATTAAAAAGAATACTTGCTGGCATTCGTGTCACTAAAAATTTTTCTTGAAGATTTATTGATTTTTGCAATCCTTTGACTATTAATAAACGACATTCATCACCTCCCAAATCAATACCATCATATCGGTTTGCAACTATAGCTACTGCTCTCTCTTCAGATATAAAAGGCTGCTTTGAATGCTCAATTTCTTTAGCATCAAATATTTTATAGCTAGTCGCTGTAGATATCTGTATTTCGAGTTGATTTGCAGTAGAATCATTCGGAACAAGGACAAGAGTTCTTGGTGTTTCTTTGATCATATCTATACCAAGATTGAGTGAAGCTTGTTCATCAAGAGACCTTTCTGGAAAAAAGAAAAAGCGACGACCAATGCCCTGTTGATCCCATCCATCTGGAACTGGTAAACGAAATATTTTTTCTGTACCTGCAAGCCTTTCTAGTTCTCCCCCTTCTCCTAATGTAGCAGACATATATATGCGTTGTTTAGGATTGGAAAATGGTTGATGAGTACGAGTAGGTGGTAAAACAGGACGAATTAATATAGAGTGATAGCTACTGTATATATGACATGAAAATAAGTGATCTCTTAGCACAGACCAAGAATAATATAAGTCGCTTATATCTTTATTAATATGTGTATCCAGTATTCTAGTTATTTCTTCAAGTCTTTCATACAGGAATGGAGTAGGTATTTTTTCAACCCATTGAATATCTCCTAAATCAGGAGAATTAGAAATCAAACGTGAATAGTGTGCATCTAGAACTATTCCACGCATTGCTGAAACTAAACTTTTAAAAAGAGTGTTATGTCTCGGATTATTTCGCTCAATAGAAAGAGACCAATATTTTGCTATGTAATTTTCAGCAGAATGGGCATCATCAAGAATTATTATGTCGGCATTGTTAAAGAATGTATTTGTATTAAAAAATCCACTATAAGTAGTGATAGCAATAGTTTCGGCATTAGTATACCAGGGTTAGCGCGTCTCAAATTCTGTTGACAGGCGGATCATAGTATGGAGTTCGAGTTTGAGACAGCCGCCGCCAGTACAGAAAGCATATACTGATCGTTCATAGCGGCTCGCCGTGACTTTTGGCGAATACTGCGGCGAAAAGATGTTTCTTGTTCTAAGGCATTGAGTGCAATGCGACGTAGTAAAGCAAAATTTTGTGGGCTGTGTAGAGAACGAATCCGACATTCATCTTCATGGAAACTTGATCTAATGTCCAATGAACAGAATTTTCAATTCCCCAGTGTTGTCGAATTGCGCTACCAATCTTGTTAGCATCACTGGTGAGACTAGAGATGTAAAATTGCACCTCGTGGGTAGTTTTATTCCAATGCTGAATTGAACGCACTACCATCACCACTGTTGTCAGTCCTACCCAATCATCTTGTTCATGAAGTGCAGGAAGTTGTGACACTGACACAGTGTAAACTTGACGATTTTCGATTCTGTGATGTCCCTTTTCTACCCGTTGACTAATATTCACATCAACACCTTTAAAACCAAGAGATAGGGAAGTTTCAAACCAATTCTTCACTTGTTGGTGTAGTGTGGGATGATTATCTTTGAGGCTCAAAATATAATCAGAACCACCTTCTCTAATTTTTTTGGCAATTGATTTCTGTGTACCCATTGCATCAATAGTAATGATGCAGCCAGATAAATCTAGCATTTCTAAGAGTGCTGGTATGGCCGTGATTTCATTCGATTTGGCGCTCACCTTCGTTTGTCCCAAGACCAAACGGTGTTCTTGAGACCAAGCACTGACCATATGTAAAGCTTTCAGCTGAGATGTTCGGTCATATGAGCCTTTGAGAGCTTTGCCGTCTATGGCGACTACTTCTACTCCTAAATTCTCAACTAACGATTGCACCCACACTCGAAAACATTGCTCAAATTCTTTGGGGTTAATTCTCTCAAACACTCTCCTAAAAGTATCGGGGCTGGGGATTCCGAAGGGCAGTTCTAGAAATGTCTCCAACCATTCTTTTTTATTTATTCCATATTCTTCAATATCTTCCCAACCTTGAGCACCGGCAATGACTGCCAAAATAGAAATGGTGATAATATCAGTCAGTAAATGCCATCTCGTCCTTTCTGCTCTTGGGTCTTTTACTTGTGTGAAGTATTCTTGAAACTTACTGGTAATGTCAAAACTGTCTACGCTGGGTGTCAAAGATTTTTCAGTTTTACTTTTCTTTTCAAATCCTGTTGGCATGACGACAGATGTTGCAGCTAGATGGATTAAATCTTACCCTAGCTCAGATAGTGCCACTTTGTTTTAAACCCTATTACCGCTCAAGTCAGTCCTCTTGTCAATAGGGTTTGAGACGCGCTGACCCTGATTAGTATACTCAGCCTTGATATTAGGAGAGTATTCAATTTGTTTACCTGTAAAAGCATTTGCTTTTATCCCACAAATGGTTAATGATTGTTCTACCACCTGATTCACAAGCTGAACAGTAGGGCAAAGATAAACTACTTTTTCATTAAAACGGCAACGCCGCCATTCTCCGAGCACAAGACCCACTACTGTCTTACCGCTACCAGTTGGAAGTTGTAAGGCAACATCTGGTAGGTTGAGAGTTTCTGGCTGACAATATTTTCTAAGTATGTCAGCTTGGTGAGAAATTAACCCTTTTGATTGTTTATTTTTAATATCTCGGAAAAGTGCTTCAGGGTTTTCGGCGGAGGTGTGAGAATGACTAACTTTTTTGAGTGCCATGTTTTTGAGACGCTGAGTATCTGGTTATAATTTATTTTCGGATTCCCCAAGAATAATCTCTTGGCTTTTCATATTATTACCAAATTCACAGTTAATTTTTATTGTTACAGCTCATTGCTGCTCATGACAGCTTCGCCACTTCCCCCAACCTAAGGAAAAATTAATCCGCGAGTGTTGCTCGCCCTTAGTGCAGCACCTCTTGCTCTGCTTCCCGCCTGATAAATTTCCTTTTTTGTCAATAAACTGACTTTTTCTGGACATCCAGAAAAACTCTCTTGCAAGAGTAAAAGCTAATGGGCTAGGACTTACGCATTGACAATGTGGACAAAATATGCATTTAAGAAATCGAGCTATGAACAGGCGATCGCCAATCTCCAGAGACGTTATCAGACGGATAATACTGATGTGTTTCTATGAGGGTTCGGACTATCAGAGCTACGACCAAACCATCCACAGCCAAGTGTAACCTGAACATTTACACGCTGTTCCTACTGGCAGAATCAAAATATTCAGGATGTGTGCGTTTGGCAGAGATTATGGAAGATTTGTCACATGATAGTGTCAATAGGTTTTTACTGCGAGAGCGTTATGAACCCAAGGATTTATTTGATGAAATCAAGGTACATATTAATTTAGCAGAGCAGGGCTGTATTGACCGAATACAAGCATTTTCCAAATAAAACTGCAATGACAGATAACCTTCACGACCAAGTTCTGCACTACCCATCATGAGGCGGGCAAGATGCCCGCACTACAAGAACTTGATTTTATGTACTACTTTAAGGTAGATGCGCCCCACTCAGTCAAGAAAAGTTTCCTCCTACGGCACTATCAACACGGGACAGGGGGAAAGATTAATGACGCGAGCTGTCACGCTATCTTGTGACCCCTCATCTGTTAATCCCAACCCGCGACAGCCCATGATGATTAAATCTGCTCCTATCTCATCTGCAACATCGCAGATGGTAAAAGCTGGTTTTCCTTGCCGTTCAAGAGTTTCAGATGGAATTCCTTGTTGGGAAAACAAGGATTTGGCATTTTCCAGTAGTTGGGCTACTGTCTCTGGGGATGTCATTACACTTCCAGTGGAATCTGTAACTTCTTCAACCACACTCAGTAGCACCAAGTTACTACCATACTTTTGCACAATATTCACAACCACATCGGCTGCTTCTCGTGCTTCTCGGCTTTGGTCAATTGGAAATAATACAGTTTTGAACATTTGGATTCACCTCCGCCCCCTGAGTCGGTAAAATCTGGATGGGTCTACTTATCAAAACATATCAAAAAGGCAATCAGGAGGTTCGTAACGTGTCAAAGAAATCTTTGGCAAATTTGTCTACAGCAGACTTGTCTGGTAAACGCGCCCTAGTGCGAGTTGACTTTAACGTACCTCTAGATGATGCCGGTAACATCACAGATGATACTCGCATCCGGGCAGCTCTACAAACCATTCAGGATTTGACGCAGAAGGGAGCTAAGGTAATTCTAGCAAGTCATTTTGGACGACCCAAGGGTGTCGATGATAAACTTCGCCTAACTCCGGTTGCCAAGCGCCTCTCTGAGTTATTGGGGCAAGAAGTTGTGAAAACTGATGACTCCATCGGCGATGATGTTGCTGCCAAAGTCGCAGCATTGCAAAATGGTCAAGTTCTCTTACTAGAAAACGTCCGTTTTTACAAGGAAGAGGAACAAAATGACTCTGAGTTTGCCCAAAAATTAGCTGCAAATGCAGATTTGTATGTTAATGATGCTTTTGGTACAGCACACCGCGCTCATGCTTCTACTGAAGGTGTCACAAAATACTTAAAACCTTCTGTTGCTGGTTATTTGATTGAAAAAGAATTGCAGTACCTGCAAAACGCTATCGAGAATCCCCAACGTCCTTTGGTGGCTATTATCGGTGGTTCCAAAGTTTCCAGCAAGATTGGTGTGATTGAAGCCCTTCTGGAGAAGTGTGACAAGCTGATCCTGGGTGGTGGTATGATTTTCACTTTCTTTAAAGCTCGTGGTTTAAATGTCGGTAAGTCTTTGGTGGAAGAAGACAAGCTGGAATTAGCTGAGTCTTTGGAAGCTAAAGCAAAGGAAAAGGGCGTAACTTTCCTGCTTCCTACTGATGTGGTAGTCGCAGATAAATTCGCTGCTGATGCCAACTCACAAGTCGTGAGCGTGGAAAATATACCCGACGGTTGGATGGGGTTGGATATTGGTCCTGACTCTGTCAAACTCTTCCAAGATGCCCTTGCTGATTGCAAAACGGTAATTTGGAACGGTCCAATGGGTGTGTTTGAATTTGATAAGTTTGCTGCTGGTACTGAGGCAGTTGCCCAGACTCTTGCCGAGATTAGCAAAACAGGCGCGATCACCATTATTGGCGGTGGTGATTCCGTCGCGGCTGTGGAAAAAGTTGGTTTAGCCGACCAAATGAGCCACATCTCCACTGGTGGGGGCGCTAGCTTGGAGTTGCTCGAAGGTAAGGTACTACCCGGTATCGCTGCCTTGGATGAAGCGTAAAATACGATAATGGTTGGTTGTTAGTGGTTAGTAGTATTTCCACTAACCACTAACAACTATCCACTATCCACTAACAAAAAATGATAAGATGGCTTGAATGGGCGCAAAAATTGCAAGCGATCGCTCAAATTGGTCTGACCTATTCTCAAAATCCTTACGATATCGAACGGTTTAAATCAATACAGGTAATTGCTGCTGAAATCGCAGCAACTCATTCAAACGTCGAACATAGCTACATTCTTGATTTATTTACCCGTGAAGTGGGATACGCAACCCCCAAGGTTGACGTGCGCGGAGTCGTGTTTTGCGAAAATCAGATTTTGTTAGTTAAAGAACGTGAAGACGGTTGTTGGACACTACCTGGCGGATGGGCTGATGTAGGAGAATCCCCTAGCGAAGCAGCCGTCAAAGAAGTTCTCGAAGAATCAGGTTATCTTACCCGTGCTGTCAAATTACTAGCCGTTTATGACAGAGACAGACAGGGACATCCACCACATGCAAATTACATATATAAGCTGTTTTTTCTTTGCGAACTTCTTAGTGGTTCTCCATCACCTAGTATTGAAACGGAAGAAGTCAGTTTTTTTCCAGAAGATGGCATTCCAAAACTTTCTCTTGGGCGTGTGACACCAACTCAAATCACTCGACTTTTTGAACATCACCGCAATCCAAATTTACCCACAGACTTTGACTAGAGCGCCAGTCCGGTAGTTAAAATGGGGTCAAAAAACCCGGTTTCTCTCTGCGGTCAAGCTTGGTATCTCATATACTCAACGATGAAGTTACCGGGTTTTTGGGATTAGTAGACTGACGCTCTAGATTGAAGAAGTCGGAAATCTAATCAGTTTTATATGTAAACTACGAGAAATACAATTAAAATACTTTTAGAAGCGCTAAGTTTCTTGTTATACCCTGTTTGAGTATTTATTGATACTTTTAATTTAAGTAAAATCACTAAGCAAGGTGCTCGCCGATCTAAAGTTTTTCTAAAATTTTGAACTTTAACTGTTTATGACCCCAATTTTACAAATAGGTTCGCAAATTATTACAAAAAGTAATATCGTTCCTCTACTCAAGCAGTACGGGATACTCCCGCAGTTGGTACAAGAAATGGTCGTAGAATCGGCAATTTCTAACATTACCCTGTCACAAGAAGAAACAGTTCAGATCTACAAGCAGTTTTATCAACAGCAACAGCTGAATTCTGATGCGGATCTCCAAGCTTGGTTGCAATCCCGTGGAATAGACCGCAAACAACTCGATTATCAAGTGACCCGCAACGTTAAGCTCGAAAACTTTAAGAAAACGACTTGGGGCGATAAATTGCAATCTTACTTTGTCCAACGCAAAGCAAAGTTAGATAGAGTTGTTTATTCTCTGATACGGGTTAAAGATATTTGTATTGCCCAAGAATTGTACTTCCGAATTCAAGAAGGAGAACAATCGTTTAGCGAACTGGCTCGCGAATATTCAGATGGTCCGGAAGCCCAAACAGGTGGTATACTCGGTCCTGTGGAGTTAGGAGTTCCCCATCCAGCTTTAGCTAAAATGCTGTCATCAGTTCAGCCCGGTCAACTTTTGCCTCCCACGCCTTTAGGTGATTGGATTGTGATAGTGCGGCTCGAAAAGTTTTTGCCAGCACAATTGGATGAAGCAACAAAGCAGCGTCTAGTGAATGAATTATATGAAAATTGGCTGCAAACTCAGTTAAAAGAATGCATGCAAAATATTAAAGAGGAATTTCCAGAAATTCAAGATGAATACAAGGGAATTAAGAGCCTTGATAGCGCTTCCCGTGTAGTTAATTCTGAGGCAAATAATTTAAGCTAGGGCAATAGAAGGCAAATATATGTGGAGGTGGTAACTTATGACCCACGCCCTACCTAAATTAGTAACCTACGAAGAATTTATCGACTGGTATCCAAACGACGGAAAGCGCTATGAATTACGCAATGGAGTTATTATTGAGATGCCACCGCCAACTGGAGACCATGAAAAAGTTGTTGGATTTTTAGCCGAGAAAATTACCATAGAGTATGTCAGATTAGGGTTACCGTATCGTATCCCCAAAACTGCTTTTGTTAAGACACCTTCTGCCAAATCCACTTACTTACCCGATATTTTGTTACTAAACCTTGATAATCTCAGGAATGAAGTTCTTTTTCAAAAACAGTCAACAGTCACTCAATCAACATCTGTCCCCTTAGTAGTCGAAGTCGTTAGCACTAATTGGCGGGATGATTATCACCTCAAGTTTGCCGATTATGAGGAAATGGGCATTCCTGAATACTGGATTGCGGATTATGCCGGGTTGGGAGGACGTGATTTTATCGGGAATCCCAAACAACCAGCTATGTTTGTGTGCGAACTTGTAGATGGGGAATATGTGAAGACTTTGTTTAGGGGTAATAACCAAATCGTTTCCCCCACTTTTCCCCAACTCAACATCACCGCACAACAGATTTTTGATGCGGCTTTGTAAAGGAAAACACTTAAACAAGCGTAGGTTGGGGTCAAGCCTGAAGCTACCCCATTAGCAGTTGAAATTGAAGGCGATTGAGAATTGTCAGCACGACCTAAGCATTGCATCGAGAGCATATCACTTTTTAGAGAGAAAAACTGTGATTCTGGGTAGTGCTAGAAAGAACTACTCCCTTTCCGCCAGAAAATTACCTATTAAAAAACCGCTCCTGAGCCAAGGACGCCAAGAAAAAGAAAGTTATTGAGCGGTAATCTTACACCGGGAAGGGAGTAATCAGAGTTTACCCGTAACAATTCACGTCGCATTTCTTGGACGGTAATTTCACGCAACATACTATAGAGTTAAATCAAATTTTGCATTCCTGATATCTTCGCTGAAGGAATAAGTTTTTCCCAACCAATTATGGCTTAACTTTACCTAAAGCTTGCCCATTTACCACTACTCAAATCCTGTAGTGGAGGTAAATCTATTACAGCTTCTTCAAATTTGAGAGTTTCTGCAAAAATATCTTCTAAAGTCAATAAGTGAATTTTCAATTTATCGATATTCGGGAATTGTTCCAACCGTGATTGAAACCCAGATGTGTAGCCAATGCCTGCTAGCATCACACCAATATCAGCTTCGTATTTTGTCAAGTACCCCCAAAACTCTGCTACCAATGAAGCATCTAGCAGATTTTTAGACAATTTCGACTGAAAATAAACCTTTTGCCCGTTAATTTCTCCTTCTCCATCTATTCCTCCATCTGCTCCTGCTTTACCTGGCTTTAGTCCAAGATAAGCAGCAAACCGACGTCCAAGATCTTGTTTAACTGCTGGATCGCAGTATACGATTCCCTGTATTAAAGCATCAATTTCCAAGTAATCCATTATTTTTTGTCTTTTTCTATTTATTTTTAGTTAATTGTTCATATAGTAAATTGATGCCTACTAAAACACATTCATTAATTTTTTCTGTCATACCCATTTCTTCTAACTTATGAGAGATGACTGCCGATAATATGAGTTTCCTTGTGAGTTTACTACGTTGCTTAGAAGAATTTTCTCTTAAATCTTGAATTTTATGAAAATCTTTTGTATGTTGCTTGTAATCCTCTTCAATCTTCTTCGCAAAGTTTTGATTTTTCTTATACTTATAATGAACGTAACTAATAGCAGATTCCAATAAAGTCTCTCCTGATAATGTCAGCGCTGATGTTAACTCCCCTAGCATATTACTTTGCTCATCACTAAATTCAAGAGTCATTTCTGGCTCAGACGTCACTTCAGTAGCTTGACGCTGACCTTCTACAATGGCTTGGTCAACAAGGAAATCCTCGGATGGCTTCTTTTGGTCATAGTTGTTAACAGACATATCTAACTTCCCTTCAAATTTCTAAAATTGTACAAAAATATTCAAACAAATATTCATAATTCTCATACTCCCAAATATACTTCCTATCTTCGTAGAGCGCAATTTGCATCAATTCTTGTAAGTCTGGCATCTCAGAAGCAATTTCGCACTGATTTGGTTGATTATCCTGGTCTATTCTTTCAACTACCTGTGCTACGGAGTCTTTTGATATTCCTAAAGGAACGACAATCACTTTTGGAGCAAAACCAGGTTTGGACAGTTGGGAAATTACCTTAAGCGTTCTGGGAAGGTTACGTAGTGCCTTAGTTTTTTGTGATTTGTTGACAGGAACTAATATGATATCCGGATCGTTACCAACAATGACTTGAACTGTGTTCTTTAAAGGACTATCAATATCTAAAACAACGCGATCGTATTGTTGTGGTTTGGCTAAGCTCTTAATTGACTTTCGTTCTTTGTTAGAGATAATTGTTCTGTAACCCTGAGTATCTATGTCTTGCGCCTTATTAGGCTCTCGACCAGTATAAAATTGCCAAAAGTCTGCTTGGTCATCACAGTCTACTAATAGGGTTGTGTATAACGGGGATAATAGTACACCTGCAGCATGGACAGCTAAGGTTGTTTTACCTACCCCTCCATCATTATGAGTACAAAGAATTATCAATTTCTGTTTCCATAAATTCACTTCATTAATTAGGCCAATCTAAATTTATGTTTCTACACTATGCAAATCCAACAAAACTGTCCCACAAGTCCATTTTTTAGACATAAAGCCACCCAGTAGCCTGCATTTTGTCTAAGCACATCTGGGTTCAAACTTACCAGGGATGAAGTCAGATTTATACCAATCAGCCGTTTTCCCGGTAATAATGATTCTAGAGACGATGAGTCATGTTTTGCAGGATAGTAGAAATTAATATGTCAATATCATCTTCTGAAGAACAACGTTTTTCACCGCTTCTGCGTCAAGTGACTAGCCATGTTCTAGTAGCAGTCTTGAGTATTGGCTTGACTTTGACAACTTTGTGGGCATTTCCTAACCTGCCAATTCCAGGGCGATCGTCTCTTTCCAGTATTACCACACCAAGTACTACTGAAGTAGAGGCGATCGCACCAGAGATTGCACCTCCTGTCGATTCCCAAAAAGCGGCTATTCGCAGTTTTGTGAGTACTGCTGTGAATAAAGTAGGACCCGCAGTTGTAAGGATTGATACAGAGCGTACTATCACGATGCGTGCTCCTGACCCCTTTTTTAGTGACCCTTTCTTTCGTGATTTTTTGGGTGACGATCTTTCTAGAGCGCCTCAAGAATACCGTCAAAGAGGAGAAGGTTCTGGTTTTATCATTGATTCCAATGGTATAATTTTGACCAATGCTCACGTTGTGAGTGGTGCTGATTCTGTCACCGTCACCCTAAAAGACGGGCGCAAACTCAAGGGAGAAGTACGTGGGATAGATGAACCCTCAGATTTGGCTGTTGTAAAAATTCCAGGAAACAATCTCCCTGTAGCGACTTTAGGCCACTCTCAAGATTTGCAGGTAGGAGATTGGGCAATAGCTGTCGGTAACCCATTGGGTTTAGATAATACTGTAACCTTAGGTATTATTAGCACGTTGAGCCGTTCTAGCGCTCAGGTTGGCATCCCTGATAAAAGGTTAGACTTTATACAAACAGATGCTGCTATCAATCCTGGTAACTCTGGCGGTCCTTTAGTTAACGAGCAAGGAGAAGTTATCGGTATTAATACTGCCATTCGTGCTGATGCTCAAGGAATTGGGTTTGCGATTCCAATTGACAAAGCCAAGTTCATTAAGGATGCGTTAGCGCGTGGTGAAAAAATCTCCCATCCCTATATTGGTGTTCGCATGGTGAGTTTGACACCAGAACAAGCAAAACAATTTAACAGTGACCCTAATTCTACTATGACTGTACCGGAAGTCATTGGTGTGTTAGTCATGCAAGTCATACCCAATAGCCCAGCTGCATCTGCTGGTTTGCGGCGGGGTGATGCGATCACTCAGATTGACGAACAAAAAGTGATCTCTGCCGAACAGTTGCAAAACTTGGTAGAAAAAAGCCGCGTGAACCAGCCCTTGCAATTGACGGTACTGCGGGGCGATCAAACGCAGCAGATTACCGTGCGTCCGGGCGAACTTAGAGACGCTGGAAATCAGTGACCAGTGACCAGTGACCGAATAATTCGTAATTCGTAATTAATGGTACAACTACGAATTACGAATTATTTTGCTATACTCCTTCATCAACAATATTTTTAAATTTGCTGACTAACTTGTCCTTCATTGCGACAAATCCGTGAATTTCTTTGTCTAAATCCTGTTCTAATATTCTCTTGGCTGTTTGGTTGGTCATTGTTTCTAGTTTCATAGTTTTCTTTTCAATTAAATCAATAAAATTTGCTACTCTTGAACCAAGAGAGCAGGAAAAAGTTATGCAGATAGTTACTAGTTGGATGCAAAAAGGGGAAAAGCAGGGAGAATTAAAATTGCTGATGCGCCTACTTAACCGTCGCTTGGGAGAAATTAGTCCACAGCTAATGGGTAGAATTGAAAATTTGTCAACCCCTGAGCTAGAGAATCTGGGTGAGGCATTGCTGGATTTTTCTTCTGTTGCCGATTTAGAAGCTTGGTTTGAGAATCTTAGCTAGTTGCTGTAAGTGAGAAGAAGAGGAGCGATCTCCTTCATAATACTATTTAATCTTTATCTTGAATTGGGTCATCTCTGCCAATCCCCAATTCTCTTAGCTTGATTTGAACATCCTCCCATGTAGCACCGCAATAGTAATATTTTTTATCCAAAATATTTGCGATATAGTAACCCTGCTTTCCACCATTGATGCGGAAAAGTGCAATCGCAACTTTTTTCATTGAAGTGTCGAAGGCTGCAAATTCGTCTTCAGGAGACAAATTTGGTGCGTTGAATAAGTTCAAAAATGGCTCACCGTGTTTAAAAGCCCAACCGTTACCTCTACGCTGGATAATTTGATAGTAGACGGGACAAACTACCGTGGTGTTGAAATCTGCCATAATTAGATCGGTTTTAATTTTGAGTAAAGCCCCTAGCGGCAACTAGGGGCTACTAACTATATGTTAGCTGTCAAAGTTGTTTGGCTCACCTGGTTCATCTGTGATGTCTTTCAGGTCTTGCTCAACAACTTCTGAGTCAACGAGGTAGGTTTCCCCTGATACTTCGTCTCGCTTTTTCCAAACTCCTTGGAAAAGACGGATAAATATCTTAACAGGATTCCAAAAATCTCGATGACCGTTACTGTTACCGTTTTGATTCAATAAATTACCTCCTTTTTACTGGTAAATGGGGACACAATTGTCCCCAAATTTATATTAAATTGCTTTTACACTAGTTTTGATGAATAAATATTTTTAGTGAGTGTTAACTTAGTGTTTTCTTTGACGATGATTTGCAGCTTGAGTTAACAAAGAGTCGGCAAAAGCGATCGCATCAGTAGCAGATTTACCACCAGCAAGCTGTGCGAATTCTTCGCGGCGTTTGCTTATATTATCCAAAGCAGTGACTCGTAAAACAGTTCGTTGTTCAGGCTAGAGTGTGGTGTTTATAGGATTAGCGATTGGGCAATTTTCAATGATACGAAACTTCCATCTTTAACAAAAGTTCTTCAAGACTTTTATAATTGGTTGGATTTAGAAGTTCAAAATGCCGAATGTCTTTTAGAAAGTTATCATGCAATTTATCAAAGAAGGGAATAAACCACAATCCGTTGTAGAATTTTTACGATTATATCGCCAACAGGCACAAATTTATTTGCGGCCAGCTTTAGCAAATGTTATGGAATCAAGGGTGGCATATCTTCAACGAAAAAAAGGTAATAAAGCGCAGCAGTTTTTGGTAGCACTTCGTTACACAGGTTGATTTTTTAACGCCGACTTACTTAACGCTAACTACTAGCGACCGGAGGTATCCAAACAGTAAAAATCGAACCAACGCCTACGGTGGATTCCACTTCAATTCGACCTCGATGAAGTTCTACAAGCTGTTTGGTCAATGCTAAGCCCAATCCAGTTCCTCCATAACGACGACGGTAAGGTGTATCAAGTTGGTGGAATTTCTCAAACAGGAGTGACAATTGATCTTCTGGAATACCAATCCCCGTATCTTCTACTTGAAACACAGCATTTTGGTCTTCTACCCAAAGGCGTAATGTAACGTTGCCTCCTTCGGGTGTAAATTTTACAGCATTAGTCAGCAAATTCCACAGAATTTGTTGTACTCTCCTGGCATCAGCAGTAAAGCGATCGCATTCTGCATTGATTTGCAAATCGAGTTGAAGATTCACTCTTTTGAGAGTTGCTTTTTCTTTTAATCCGTTAACTGTAGATTCGGCTGCATTTTTCAAGGAGAAGCTTGTTATATTTAATACTGCTTTGCCCGCTTCTATTTGAGAAAGTTCAAGAATATCGTTAATCATCTCTAATAAATGCTCGCCGCTATCATGGATCGTCTGCAAATAATCCCGTTGACGCTTCGTTAACTCACCAAAAGACCAGCGTAGCAAAGTGGAAGACATTCCAATCACGTAAGTTAAAGGTGTCAGTAATTCGTGACTGATGGTGGCAAGGAATTCGCTTCTTAAACGGCTAGCAGCTTCTGCAGCAACTAGAGCATCATGTAAAGCAACTGTGCGCTCAATAACACGTTCTTCCAAATTCTTTTTTTCTTTTGTTAGAGAACGCATTAACTCGGATTGATAGATTGCGATCGCTAATTGTTCCGCTACAGATGTCAACAAAATTTTTTCACTTTCAGTCCAAGAACGGGGGCGATCGCATTGATGAGCAATAAGCAATCCCCAAAGTTTGTCTTCAAAAATAATCGGTGAAGCTAATTTTGCCCGTACTTTAGTATTTCTTAAAAAATCTAACAAACATGCTTCTAAAGCATAAGTTTTTTCCACATCATCTACAGATAAAGTATAACCTTGTTTGTACTTTTCCCAACACTGATTTGTTTGAGTCAAACAATTGTTTTCCGTGTAATGTAAAACGGATGGAATAGCATCATGAGCGCGAATTTCGTATACAATACAGCCTGCTTTATCTCGTAAGTCTTGCTGTAAGGAATGAGGACTAGAAAAAGAGGTATAGAAAGGGAGGGACAAAGAATAGGAGTCTTGTTCATTACTTACAATAGACTCTTGACTATTAGCAATGGAATGCTCAAATTTATAGATCACCAGTCTGTCTAATTCCAAAAATTCTCTGACTTGTGCAACTGCCGTAGACATGATGACTGGTAAGTCTAAACTTTTACGGATTTGAGTTGTTACCTGATTTAATAGCTTCTCTTGAGCTATTTGTTTTTGCAGGGCTTTTTCCACAGGTTGACAGACAGAAACATAAGTGTAATTTATAGGTGATTTTGTTTCTGATTGATTTGGCTCTGGCAAAAGGTCTTTCAACAGTAATAACGTGAATTTGCTTTGAAGTGTAGCATCATTGGTGATGGGAATTTGACAGTAATTTTCCAGCGTTTGATATGTTTGAGAATTTTGGTCAAACAAACCTTTCAAATTGGAAAGAAAAGAGACGATTTCTTCTAAATCAAAAGTCCAATAACAATTGAGTAGAAAATCACTAGGACAGGATAAGGAAGACGCTGTGAAAGAAAGAAGCTGTGACACGGAAAGTGAAGATGTTGCTATATCTCCCGTATCCCCCGTGTCACCCGTGTCACCCGTGTCCTGTAAATAAGTTCCAATTAAAAGCGCACTAAACTGTTGGGAAACCAACACCGTAAAGCGTTGCGCCTGCCATTCTAGGGGTATATTAACCATCACTAGCACGGATTCTGTAAGAACTAGAGATGGCTTTCCCACTGATTGAGCCATTTGCAACAGCAATTCTCCTAGTCGATCAAATGTACTATTGCGTAGGGTTCGAGAGAAGCTCAAATCAGAAGAACTAGACATTGTTTACAATCTGGCGCGAAAGGGTTTTTTGCGGTTGCTCAAAAATTTGCTACTGTGTCCTAACCAACAGTTTAAAACGGTAATTAGTCTTACTAGGAGAATGTTCCTGTTGGGCTTATGGCTTAGAAGTCGTACAGGAAATTGTGCGACCTAATAATAGTACTACTCTAATTGTAATGCCAGGAGATGACGCTCCAGATTCCCACCTAATTTCTCTATTTACCCTACCTCTAAACACTGTTCATCAGGTATGGCGCTCAGGAGTATCAAGAGTACTCCGCTTCTTTACAGTTAGGCAGAGTATTGGTGAAAGATGGGGATTGGGAACTCGCATCCCAACATTGGTTGTTCCAGAAAACCTTCATTTAGATTTAAGATTTGCTCATAGCTCATTCCTGATGGGTAATGCTAAGGAGCTATTAGCTATTAGCAAAATAAATGGTTATCTATGTGAATTAAAAGAAGCTCAAATTCAAGATAGATGGCGTATTTTTGGGCAATGTCTGCTGTTGCAGCACTTGATGAACCAGAAGAACAAAATCCATTAGCCGCGCAAGTCCTTCATGAAACGGATTTTTGGACAAAATTTAGTTTAACTTGATCGGAGACAAGAGTGCGATAAGCGAACAATTACGGCACCATCCGTATTGCATTACCGCCTTTTGACAAGCGGAACGGCACGATTTATGGCAAGATGTAAGTATATCAACACTGGAAAATTTAACATACTTAGTCCATCAAGCCAAAGCAGCCATAGAAGAAGAAAAATAGGTGGTTTAGAAAGAAATTATGGAGAATCTTGCGTATCTGCATGCAGCTTCTGTCTACGAAGATCTGACGAACAGTGAAATTATCTCTGTCAGCAGTTTGTTTGACAAGGCAGTACCCCCTGACTGGAACCGTCTTTCTGGTAAGGCATGGAAGTATATGTTACCTCTTGCCCTTATCTTGTCTGTACTTAATGTTTACGGTAGTGCTCTAGCATTGGAACAAGGTGATAAGGGTCCTTCTGTAAGAAATTTACAACGCGAATTAAAAAGGACAGGCTTTTATCAAGCTCCTATCACGCAAGTGTATGATGTTTCTACAGAGCAAGCTGTCCGGCGCTTCCAAAAAGCTGCTGGTTTAGAGGTGACTGGTGTTGCTGGACCGGTGACTATACAAAAGCTAGATGGTTGGGAAACCACTGAAGAGAGTTCCCAAAATAAAAAACCTAGCGTTGAGAGTTCTACAGCCAAAAAACCTACCAGCCAAAATACCCAAGCCAAAAAACCCAATGCTGAGACTGCTCAAGCAAAAAAACCTAGCAGCCAGAATTCTCAAGCCAAAAAAACTAGTGTTGAAAACTCTCAAGCTGAAAAAACTTCTGGTGAGACAGTCGTTGCTAACAAGCGTCGTGATGCCAACCTCTTGCAACGGGGTGATGAAGGTGAAGATGTGAAAACCTTGCAAGAAAGATTGCGCGTTGCTGGTTTTTACCACGGTAACTCAACGGGAATTTACGGTCCTATTACCGAAGATGCGGTGAAACGTTTCCAAGAAAATTACAACTTGACTGTTGACGGTATCGTAGGAGCAGCTACGCAAAGAAGACTACCTCCACGGAATATTGGTTCTGGCGAAGATACTACCAGACGGGGTACAAGTCAAGATAAACTGCGCCTGGGCGATAGCGGAGAAGCTGTAAGAGTGCTGCAAGAACAATTAATCAAGGCTGGCTATTTGCAGGGAGAACCAAATGGTTACTTTGGACCTTACACGGCAGATGCAGTTAAGAGATTTCAAGCAAATAATTACTTAGCAGTCAGTGGTATTGCGGGTCCCACAACTCGCTCTAAATTACACGATTTAGTTAGTCCTAGTGCCAAAAGTGACTTTGATACTTTGGAAATACAGAGACGATTGCAATCGCGGGGTCTCTACAAAGGCGATCTGAATGGTGTCATGGGGGATGAGACAAAGCAAGCGATTAAACAAGCCCAAGAATTCTACGGTATTAGCTTGAGGGATGTGAGAAGCGGACGATTTTGACATCCGCTTCGGGTGTTTGCCGTTCTTCATGCTTGCGCCTGTTACCTAACATTCCAGAACATATCTACCTGAGTGTTAAAGGGGCATTAATGACCTTTGGCACTTGGGACAAATCGCATGAATTGTCAATTGACAGTCGAGTAAGTGATAACCTTCTTTTTGGGCAGTTTTTGCTCCAACTTTTAAAATTGTATCGTTCTTGAACTCAATAGTAGTGTTACACCTCACACAGATAAGGTGATGGTGATGGTGGGGATAAGGTTGATTTAGTTCGTAATGTTTGTGTCCTTCTCCAAGTTCTAACTCTCGCAGGATGCCCATTCGCGCCATTAATTTGAGAGTGCGATAAATGGTCGATAGGCTGATTCCTTCTCCTTTGATTTCCAATCTTTCATAGAGATCTTCTGCACTGAGATGTTCTCCTTGCGGAAGGTCTTGAAAAATGTGTAGAATTGTCTCGCGCTGGGGTGTCAAACGCCAGCCGCGTCCATTCAATTCTGCCTTGAGTGAGGTTGCTGAGTAGACAGTCATAGCTATTTTTCTCAATAAAACCCATTAATTGAGAATATAGCAAATGTTCGGAGTAATTTGCAATAAAACTTGCTTATTGAGAACATTTGTTAAATGCTCGGATATAGGTAATTAAACTTTGATGAGCATTTAACTGGTTCCCGATCCCCGTTGGAGAGACATCTAAAAAAGTTATGGAAAGTTTAAATTGGCTTAAATGAGAATGATATGCTACAACCTAGTAAGAAGTGTGGAAACGGGGATCTAAACAGTCATTTGTCCTTTGTCCATTGTCATTTGTAATACTTTTGTAATAATTGATGTGACGAATGACTCAGGACTAATGACAAACGACTAAGTTAAGGATTCCAAGTAGTCGCGAACCATGTTACGTCTCTTGGGTTGACGCAGTTTCTGCAACGCTTTGGATTCAATTTGGCGAACTCGTTCGCGTGATAGATCGAGCGCACGTCCAATTTCTGCAAGGGAGTAGGGATGACCGTCTGACAAACCAAAACGCATCAAAATGACATCGCGTTCGCGACTGGTTAAATCTGCCAGAAGGTGTTGCAAATCTTTTTGTAAAGATTCTCGCATTAACATTTGTTCTGGAGTCACGCCGTCGGTTTCGAGTAATTCTCCCAACTCTGTGTCTTTGTCCTTACCAACTTTGGTTTCTAAAGAAACAGAACGAGGAACTCGCAGTAAGACTTCTCTCACTTGGGTGGGTGTCATTTCTAACTCTTGCGCCAAATCTTCTAAGGTTGGGGTACGACCTTTCTCTTGAGCAATTTTGCGCTGAGCTTTTTTGATTTTGTTCAGTTTTTCTGTAATGTGGACTGGTAGGCGGATAGTACGGCTAGAAGTAGCGATCGCCCGAGTAATACCCTGACGAATCCACCAGTAAGCATAGGTGCTGAAGCGGTAACCCTTAGTTGGGTCGAACTTCTCAACGGCTCTTTCCAAGCCAAGAGTTCCTTCTTGGACTAAATCGAGTAATTCCAAACCGCGATTTTGATATTTTTTGGCAACGGATACCACTAAGCGAAGGTTCGCCTTGATCATGTGTTCTTTGGCTTGGAGACCCTGTAACTGAATTTGCTCGAGTTCTTCGACTGTGATTTTGGCAACTTCAGCCCAACGGCGTTTTCCTTGTCCTAATGCTTGCTTGAGTTCAAACACATCTACACCAGCTTCACGCGCCCATCGTTCCAAAGAAGGACGATGTCCTAGTGCTGATACCAATCGCTCTTGAACTTCAATAATCCGAAGATATGGAGTAATAATCGCATCTCCTTCCTTCGCAACTTTGGCAAGGAGTATCCGCATCCGCAAGTAGCGCTGGACTTTTTGAGCTTCTGAAACTTCTTCATCGCGCCCCAACAAGCGAACCCGACCAATTTCTTGAAGGTACAGACGTACTAGGTCTGTGCTGCGACGGTTCGGAATAGCACCAAGACTTGCAGGGTCGGAAGCAGCCATTTCCAATTCTTCGAGTTCCTCTATCGGCAATTCACTCTCGTCAACCGTGAGATCGGCGTCAAACTCCGGGCTAGACTGTGTTGACTTGTAGGCGGCATCTGCGTAAGAAAATGTTGCTGGCATAAAGTTCGTCTCAATGGCTCCAGGTAACAACAGATTTAGGTCAGCTAATTAACTGTTGCTATTGTTCCCGTGATTTTTGAAGAAATAACACGGTTGAGGGTGACCTTTAGGTTTTTTTTCAAAAAACCTGTACTGGTTTTTTTTGACACAGTGCCTCCGAAGGCTCGGTTACTGAGCTTCTCCCTTTTATCAATAGCTATGAAAATTTAGAACAGGACTAGAGAAAGCGAGTTCCTTGTTTAGGATTTCAACCTTAATAATTTGGGTTTTTTACTTTGGGTGCTAAGTATAGCCATATATCGGTATAAAGTCCTAAGGGTCGTTTTCATAGTCATATCTACATGAGTGCTTAAGTAGTTTCCTGAAGATTTGCTAATTTCCTCTTCACAAATAATTAGTTATGTGGTTAAGAAGTTAAGCTATTCCGGTTTGGTATCGCGCAACATTAACTCGAATAATGCTTGTCGGGGTGTGACCTCTTGAGCAAGCAAACGATAAACTTGTTCGGTGATTGGGATAGGGATATTGCGCTGCTTGGCTCGTTCCACCAAAACGTTAGTCGTGTTAATTCCTTCTGCGGTTCCTTCTAAATGGGCAAGAATTTCTGCAAGTGTTTGATTGCAAGCTAATTTGTACCCTACTTGATAGTTTCTACTTAAGTGACTGTTACAGGTTGCTAGCAGATCTCCCAACCCAGACAAACCATAAAAAGTTTCCATTTTTGCACCCCAATGGCTACCAATACGGACCATTTCTGTAAGTCCACGGGTGACTAAAGCAGCTTTGGCGTTAGTACCTAATTGTAAACCATCACAAACACCAGCTGCGATCGCAATCACATTTTTCAATGTTCCCCCCAATTCCACACCCAAAGGATCGGAATTGGTATAAACCCGGAAACGGTTAGAAGAGAAGATAGATTGCACGAATTCCGCCGCCTCCATATTTTGACTGGCGACAACAGTTGCGGCTGGTAATGCTTGTTCGATTTCTTTAGATAAATTGGGACCTGAGAGAACAACGACAGGATTTTGAGGAAAAGTTTCTTGCCAAATTTGTGAAGGTGTGCAAGTGGTTTTTGGGTCTAAGCCCTTCGTCGCCGTGACAAAAATAGTTTTTGGTGAAACAAGAGAAGACTGGAGTGAAGAGGTAACATCTCTGACACCCTTCATGGCAATAGCAGAAACAATCAGATCGGCACCTTGGACAACCTGTGCTAAAGTCTCAGCACCCTGTCGCGACCACAAGCGTACCTCATGACCGTTTGCTTTAACCAAATTTGCTAGAACTGTCCCCCAAGCACCCGCACCTAAAATGGCAACATTTGTCATTTGTTGGTTGTTAGTTGTTAGTTGTTAGTGGTTAATGGCTAATTGCTGGTAGGTAGGGCTAAAGCCCACCCTACTCCCTACTCCCTACTCCCTCTCCATGAGTTCTCTTACCTGTTCTGCATGGTAAGAACTTCTTGTCAATGGTGAAGAAACAACTTGTAAAAATCCCAGTTCTTCACCAAAAGTTTTCCAAGCATCAAATTGCTCTGGGGTGATAAATTGAGAGACTTGTAAGTGTTTTTGAGTAGGTTGGAGATACTGCCCAAGTGTTAAAATATCGCAATCCACAGCCCGTAAATCCCGCATCACTTGGCGAATCTCTTCATCCGTTTCACCTAAACCCACCATAATCCCGGATTTTGTGTAAACTTCTGGTGCATAGGCGCGAGAACGTTGCAGCAATTCCATTGTCCGTTCGTAGTTCCCTTGGGGACGCACGCGACGATACAAACGAGGAACTGTTTCTGTGTTGTGATTGAGAACTTCCGATTTTGCTTGAAGAATTAACTCTAGTGCTTTCCAATTTCCGCACAAGTCCGGGATTAAGACTTCAATGGTGGTGTGGGGAGAAACAGTGCGGATGGCTTCAATACAACGGACAAACTGCGAAGCGCCACCATCGGGTAAATCGTCTCTGTTCACAGAGGTGATGACCACATGATTGAGTTTCATCCGCCGTACTGCTTCCGCCAGTCGGTCTGGTTCTGTGGGGTCTAGAGGCTTGGGTTTTTTCTCAAAGTCAATATCGCAATAGGGACAGGCACGGGTGCAAGCTGGTCCCATAATTAAAAATGTGGCTGTACCAGCGTTAAAGCATTCCCCAATGTTCGGACAGGACGCTTCCTCACAAACTGTATTGAGGGCTAAATCCCGCAAAATTTCTTTAACGTTGCCAACGCGCTCCCATTGAGGCGCTTTTACCCGCAACCAGTCTGGCTTTACAGTCACAGTTCGTTTCTACCACTCTAGATATACACAACTTATGGTAGCAAGGTTTATGAGATGCGATACGGCTTCAGCCGTTAAACTTCGCTTATCGCCAAGCGCAAGCCGTACCCGGTTTATCTCTTATTATAGCTTGTATACACGCTATAAAGCCCCCTCCTGACCCCATGCACGGAATTTTCCATCTGGTTTTGTCATTTATTCAGTTGCTGTGATATGCTTATATTAGCATTTTATTGCCGGGATGTAGCGCAGCTTGGTAGCGCACTTCGTTCGGGACGAAGGGGTCGCTGGTTCGAATCCAGTCATCCCGATTTTTAATTGTCGATTAACACATTATTTGTCGTCGTTAACAGATTAATGTCGTGGGAGCTTTCACAATTGCTTATGTGATTCAAGGTTAAATTCACCTCATATTCAAAAGCACTTGAAGAAGGCAATGACAAAACTTGATGTGCTGCTACCTTCCATCTTGGACAAGACATTTAAAGGCGAATTGTAGAGGTAATACCCTGCGAAAACCTTCGGCTATATGAATTACCTCTACTATTCATTCTGTGGATAAATTTCTATTTCGCAGTTGTTAGCTAAAAACTTAGCAATCGATTTAGTCTTTTTTCCTAAAACAAGCCCATGAGCATAGTTACCATCAACAGGAGAATGGCATACTTCCAACCCTTTCTCCATAACTGAACTAGCTGCGATAGAAACTACGGCATTTTTACCTATCTTCTTAGCTCTTTTATAACTTTCTTCTACTGTCGTTAAACAAAGTATATCGATAGACATTTCATCGTCCTTAAAAGCTGCTGAGGTTGGTCTCTTTTCCTCCCAGTTAAATTGACCTGGGTGCAGCCACCTCAGCAACTTATCAGAGGGCTTTACTTGATACGGTTCAGCCATTTATCAACATTTGAATTCAAATAGCCAGTCTAGTATAGAATACAACTGTTCTAAATGAAATTCTCCTTCATCTTCATCTTTTCCATCAGTCTTTAAGTATTCAAGTGTACCTTCTCCTGACACCGGAATATAGATTTCTAACTGTCTCGCAGTAAAACGCTTACCAGCCCACTCAAACAAAACCGTACCATCAGAGGATGGAGCAATAAATGGCTCAACTTTTGAAGAATCAAACCCTCTCTCAATGCAGTAAGTACGCAAGTGCGAGTAGAGAGTAAGAGCTAAATCAATTTGTTCTTGAGAAAATTTAGGAGCATCGTAACCATCCCACTTATCTTCTAAATCTGATAAGTGAATAATTCTTTGATAGGCATTAGTATTTTTCCGCCAGTCAAAATCTTGTTGCTTGCGCGGATCGATAAACAAAGAAGAATCTCTTATATCATAAATACGATTAAAAGATAACAATTTCTTCAAAATAGCAGTTTTGGAAACTGCTTGAACAGGATCGTGACAGGTATAAGTTGTCGAAACAGGATAAATTCGCTCCGCTATTTTATAAGTTAAAGTTATATTGGTGCTTTGAATACCATTGAGGCTTGTATTTTCCCATGTTTTTGTGCTCATACGTTTCCCCTAACATCACTCTAAAAAAGCTTGTTCTATAAAAGATAACAATGTATCTAAATCTCTCTTATATAATTGTATAATATTTTTCACATAAGATATTCTTTCAGGGTAAGTTCCGTTAATTAATTCTCTATGAAAATTCGCTGAAAAGTTAAGAACATTTCCTATTTCGTTCTTAGAGTTTTTTTGAATAATTGCTTCTTGGATAGCAATCACTAAATTAGTATTATCCAGTTGATATGTAAATTGAACAACAGTATTTGGTGATTTACCTTGAAAATTTTTCCATTTCCCTTCACTAATTAATTTAGATAGAACAGTGTCTTGATTATTTTCTTGATTTTCCACAAGGAGATCGGCATTTATATTAATACCCACTGCTCGATAATCAACAGCAGGAACAATATCAATATATTTACAAAAAATTTCGGGTATTTGAAATACAGGATTATCGCTATCTGATACTTCCCAGAAGGTAACTCTATCGGATTGGACTACTACATTAACTCCATTTTTGAAAACAACTTGAGACAGAGCAGGGGTGCAAATAAACGGCATTGCCAATTCCCAGTCAGACGGTACAATTTGTTTGTACTTCAAAAAGTCAGGATTCAAGATTGATGGGTTTTGCTTATCCCCCACCACCACAATCGAAAAATCCCGAATTTCCACATTTTTATTGAGCATTAGACAATTAACCCTCGCTATCGGCTAATATTACGTGGGACTGAGTACAACAACCTCCTCATGCAACTGTAATACACTACATGAATAACCATTTACTTTCCAGCCACTTTACAATGCTATATATCCATATCATCCTAAAAATGTACCTTTTTATCAGAAAAAGCAAAGAACTTTAAATACATTGTAAACAAACTTTTTATGCTAGCCCTCCATAAAAGGAGCATAAAAGTGTTTTAATGCAAACCGCTTCGGAATCTTTCTCAAATCCCGAAACCCTTGCAGAACCAACAAAAAAGTGCTTAAACGCAAATCGAGATGAACCGCTCTCAAAGCCTGAAACCCTTACATAACCAACAAAAAAGTGCTTAAACGCAAATCGCTTCGGAGCCACTCTCAGTTTATCGATTAACTCTCGTGTTGTGCCCCACCGGACAAGAAGCAGAAGTGTTGAGTGCTAACCAAGACCCGATCGATGAAGGCTTGCGAGTTTTAGGATGGGTCTAATGGTGCAAAATAACTTGATATCAGTCAACTCAAAAGTTTTTTAGCAGCCTTGTGCAGACATTTCACATAACTTGAGGGATTGCACACAACAATCGTTGGTTGAAGATTTGAGGGGATGTCACTAGTACATATTGGCGATGGGTCAGCCGACCTACGAGAACGCCTTGAAACCAATACTGTTTACCGCCTGGTTGGTGAAGGGGAAAACCCTGATTTTTACGGAACCAAAAGTTTGTGGTTTATTGACTATAAATCTCTTGGAAGAGAACGTTTACAGAGACCTTCAAAATTCCATTATGAACGGACTATCATATTCTAAAGACAATCCATAATGAATGCAGCTAAACTTATTGATGATTTATAAAGTAAACATTAAGACATCGTGGGTTGGATTGAACAACGAAACCTAACAATTCGATTCAATGTTGGGTTTCGTTCCTCAACCCAACCTACGTAATATATGATGTTGGCGATTTAAGATTGACTTGATAAATGACCTCTTATTGATGATTAACCACTAACAAACCGAGGGATTGACTTATGCTAATTGATAAAATCATCCAAGAACTGCAAAATATACCCGAAGACAAACTAGCAGAAATTTATGATATAGTTCACTCCTTTCGCTTAGACTTAGATCGAGAATTATCTGATGAAGAAACACCCACTGAAATTGTGATTGAAGGTATTCATCAAGGCATCAGAGAAGCATTAAGCGGGCAAACTCTACCTCTTTCAGAAATGTGGGAAGGTATTGATGCAGAGTGAACTATCACAGATCCAAATTGCTCTGACTCCTCGGTTTAAAAAGGATCTTCGAGAACTGGCTAAACGTTATCGTTCAATTCGTAGCGATCTCCAACCGTTAATTGAGCAACTGCAAGCAGGTGAAATCCCTGGAGACAGAATTGCTGGAGTGAAATATCAGGTTTTCAAAGTTCGTCTCAAAAATAGCAACATTCAAAAAGGAAAAAGTGGAGGCTATCGAATCATTTATTATCTGAAAACTACTCAAGCAATCATCCTTGCTACTATTTATTCCAAATCCGATATTTCCGATGTTAGTAATGAAATTATTGAAGAGGCGATCGCACAATATGAAAAAGAAATTCAAAGAGAAGATAACCAAAACTAATACTAAAAATTACCTATAAACTGGTAACCGTTCACGGGGGTAGAGCATTTGCCTAAATCTTAAAGTTCTTGCTATGCAAGGGTTTAGACTGATTTATGGTGTGCGATCGCATTCCTTAACCCTGCTTCTGCTTTCTTACCATCATCGCAAAAGGTAAGTCAGAGGCTGTAATCGTTATCTCAGATTATAGGAGCTACAAAAGAAGCTGGGTGGATCGAGACAGACAAATCCGAATCAACCTCTAGCCGCTACGCCCGCTATCTCCCTTTTTGGGCATAAAAGTGTTTTAACGCAAATCGCCATGAGCCGCTCTCAAATCCCGAAACTCTTGTAGAACCAACAAAAAAGTGTTTTAACGCAAATCGCTTCGGAGTCCCTCTTAAATCCCGAAACTCTTGCAGCACCAGCAAAAAAGTGTTTTAACGCAAATCGCTTCGGAGTGGCTCTCAAATCCCGAAACCCTTGTAGAACCAACAAAAAAGTGTTTTAGCGCAAATCGCTTCGGAGTGGCTCTCAAATCCCGAAACCCTTGCAGAACCAACAAAAAAGTGTTTTAATGCAAATTGTGATGAGCGAAATACGAACGAAGCCGAAACCCGCATTGAACTAATTGACCCCGCAATAAAAGCCGCAGGCTTAGAAGTTATCGAAGGTAGTCGCATCCGTCATGAAGTCGTGTACACATTCAGAGAGACATTAAAACTATTTGTTCGATTAATGGACGATAAATAGTATTATCCAAATGCGTTAGATACCAGTCTTTATAAGTACCTGCTACTAAATGTTCTTCAATAAGTCGGGCTTCTTCCAAAAGTATCCATAAATTATGAGTTGCTCGATTCCAAAAACCTATGCTTCCACTTTGTTGTAAACCCTTTATTCCATAATTTTTACATGCTGGGCATTGACATTCTTCAAGCTTTTTGATCTCTTGTTGACTAAGTTTACGACCTCGCCATTTTCCTAATTCTGCTACAATACGTTCTCCAGTTCCTGGTAGCTGTATGATCCCACGAGCAGCACGATTTCTCCAACCACTGGAATCTACAGAATTAATACCTAATAAAGCGGCTATATGTAAAGTAGAAGTACCGCCGATACCAAAGATATGAAGTTTTTGTTCCTTAAAATTTTCTCTAACATATCGAATGCTATCAAGAATTTTTTTGTGAGGTATAGCTTTTGGTGCGCGTAGTAAGTTAGGGACAATACCGCCCAATGCAATACCTTTTTTTTGTCTTAGTGCTTTATTTTTATTAATTTTTCTAACATAGTCTTCTAAGAAATTACTAATGTGAATAACAGGAATAAATTGACTATCTTTATAAGCAATATTCATTTTCATTGTCAGGTTAAAGCATTGTTTCTGTTGGGATAATGACATTTTTGGAGTAGGAATAAAATCTTGAGGAATTGGACACCAATCAGGCTTAGCACCTTGAACAAATTCTTCATAATCGTTTGTTGATATTTCCCCACCACGACTAATAAAGTAGAAAGCGCCATTGTCAAGGTAAAGCTTTACTTCCTCTGGGATGCCAAGATATTTTCTAAGACTTTGCTCCATAACTTTACGTCGAAGTACGGGTCTTTGATAAAATTTGGCGTAGGAAACCATAACTGCTTGCAAATGTGGAAGATAATACGGAGAATTCTTATCCCACACGCAAGGTTTAATTCCTTTCAGACTAATGCCAGCAACAATTTGCATTAACAGGCGACCTGAGCAACTACATATAGTTTTGCATAGACTTATAAATTACTAGCAATTTAGTATTTTTAAACTAGACAGGTTCTAACAGTCTGACTTTTGAGGCTTGATTGACTAATTCAATGGCATAACCATTGGAAAAGGCACAGGAAAAATCTTCGAGATGGGAAACTAAAATAATGCGTGCTAGCCGATGTTGTAATTCGTTAAGTTCTTGAATCATATCATCGCGCCCATTCTTGTCCAAACTACCAAAGCCTTCATCAATGATGACTGACTCAATGTGGCGTGCGCCTTGTCCCACATATTGACCAATAGCTAGTGCTAAACTAACAGCAACTCTAAATCGCTGGCTACCACTAATTTGAGCTATTGGTGTGGGATAAGACCCAATTTCTTGGTTATACGCCACTAAATCAAGAGCTTTGCTAGACTCTCCGCTAGATTCTTCTGCTTCTCCACGTAATTCCAATCGCATTTTGCCGCGTGATAAACCGTCTAAAATTTCATTGGCAAGTTGCACAATAGCTTGTTCTGCACGACGTAATAAATGCAATTGCAGACCTTGTGTCCCATTACCTAGTAAATCACAAAGTTCTGAAGCATGGCTTGATGAAGTAAACTATTTTTCTCATCCATACTGCTGTATTTTGTTTTTTCGTCTTTTAAATAACGAGACGAAGTTGGATAGGGCATCAAAACAAATTGAACTTGCTGACCAGCATTATCTTCTAGTAATAAATAAGTTGGTCGTGCTGCTAAATAAAGCCTTCCGCGTGGTCTAGCACCAGGTTTGTTGGGGTCAATTGGAACGGCAAGATCTAGAGTAAGGCTCATTAAATTAAAGAAAGCTTCGTTGTCGTGATTGCCACTGATAGTGACAATTGTGCCACCTCCTAATAAAAATGGCTTGAATACTTCATTCATATTCTCAACTGCTGATTTTAGCTCTTCAAGTCGGTTATACTGACTAAATAAATCACCAGCAACAACCATAACATTTACCCTATGTTCGTCTAAGTAATTGGCGATTTCTTCTAAACGTTTTACAATATCGCCTTGGCGAGGTATTCTCCCTAATTTGTCGTTTAAATGCCAGTCAGATGTATGTAAAATCCGCATTCTATTTCCTCATTAATAAGTAGCAATATCGTCGTCTTCTTCTTCCAAAATTGTTGCATTAGCATCAACAATGGGATTACCTGTTGCTTCTCTAGGATTCATCGCCCAAGGTGGAAGCGGTACTCGGATGTGCATTGGTTCATTCTCCTGAATTACCATTTTTTCGCTGACAGTTAATTCAGCAGCTTTGCGTTGGTTGCTTTTACTCAAAAAACGCCAGATAGATTGGGAAAGTTCGAGACTTCCGCTACGACCAATTACGCGGATACTTGCGTTCTCGATTACTTTTTCAGAAACTTTTGAGGCTTGTTGTTGAGCACCAAGTAAAATGATTCCTTGCGATCGCCAAATCCAACACGCACTTCAGGTTGTTTTTGAAGCCAAATATGTAACTTAGTTATTGTTGTTCTTGGTAAAGCGTTTCTCGTTGAGCTATGAAGAACAAGTGGTAAAACGAAAAAAAGAAGAGGATATGGCATACCCTGCTTCTTTTCTTTCTGATAACCCTTAACAGCATTTTGAAGCAGAATAGAACAAAAAGCTGGATTTAGAAGGTTAGCATATTCAACTGGACGCTCCTGCCAAGACCGCACAAACTTGTCTCCTACGTAGTTGCTAATAACTGGGTTAGCCTCTCTAAAAATTTGGGATGCCAGTGTACGCGAGGTGGATTTTGATCGGCGAGTATGTGGTAGCTCCCACGCATTACGTATGGTTCTGTAACTTGAGACCGAATACGAATGTCAGCCTTTTGCTCCATCCACTTAAATACTTCTCTACCAAATTTTTGATGCTCAAGCTCATTTTCACTACTATCTGGCATCTCATCTTGGAGCGCAAGCATATAACGCTCCCACTCATCTATTAATCTTTTCTCGTATTTTTCGATTTCGCCTCCAAACAGGAGTTCTTCACGCGCCCACCTAGAACCCTGCTCGAATGCTTTGTAGTAATCTAATATAGCTTTTTCAATTCGCTTGTTATTAACAGCGATTTCCTTCAACTGAGCTACAAAACGTCTCTTGTCTTGTGACATTGCAAATTGTTCGGGAATTTCTAAATCAAAAAAGTCAATCGGCAAAGCATCCGGTTTAAATTGGTCATTAATTTCACAAATTTTATCGCGTACTTCAAAACCTGAGATGAAATTAACAGAATTATCACGAAGATGCTGCACGACTTTTCCAAACCACCAACCCTCCAGTCGTTCGTAAACACTATTTCGATGTTCTCTTCTGACCGCAACCAATTTCTCTTTAATTTTTGGAGTTAGATCGATGATGTTTGGAGAGTAGTCGAGAATTTGAATAGAATCAACTAGTAGTAACTCACTTTCTTTTGTACGAGTAAACGGATAAAGCTTTGCTGGTAAATCCGTTTCATCCCACTCAATTCGTTTTAAATATATTTGCACAATTTCTGGTATTGCTAACTGTCCATTTCTGGAAGCATTAACCAAATTTCCTAAATGTTCAATAAATAAATCTATCCCATCGGTATACAGCTTTTTATAAGCTAGCGGATGCTCCATTCCATAAGATTTTTGAAGTTATGCAACCCCTTGCCTAACCTTTTCTAAAGGTACTTGATGATATCGTCGAATCGCATTAAGAACGTGCAATTCTACCAAATTAGTAAAAGACAATAATCGTTTATCTGCTTCAGGAATAGTAATAACTGGTTGAAAACGTTTAGAACCCAGCTTAGTCCTATATCGAGCGCCAAAAACCCAAGAACGCACGGTTGAATACGGCACCCGTAAATAGTGTACCGCCTCTGCTGCGCTATAAGTCCCTATGTTGCGGGGGTCTTTACCTTGATACAGGTCGTTCAACAGTTGTTCTCCGTTCACCTTTTGATGATAATAGGGTACAGATAAAGCTGGCTGGCAAGAAATTGCTGCACGTCACGCAAGTGCGTTTGCATTTGAGATTCTGGCAAAAATCAACGGAACTCACAACTCAGATTGGGGGCTTCAAAAGGAAAACAGTAGACTACTAGAAGAAATAAGCAATCTTCGAGAGCAAGATCGTAGTCTTCGAGAGCAAGATAGCAGGCTTCAAAAAGAAGAAAACAGGTATCGTAATGATATAGAAAAGCTGTATTCAGAAATTCAACAACAAGAAAAAGAAAGTGTCCCTTTAGAAGAACAACTTAAAAGTGTTGCACCGCAACACACTATAGCAGCTTCGGACTGGTTAGCTAAACGAAAAGATATCGCAAGGGTAGCAGTTCAGCAAGTCTTTAATGATAAATCATCAAGACTGCAAGAAATGATTTTAGAGACAAGGTTACCACCAGATAAGGCTTTTGAAGGGTTTTGCCGTGAGATAGAAATTTACTTGAAAAAAATTTATTATTATCTTTTGAGTGACAACAAGAATCTACTCGAACAACCAGGTTCTCCAGTGTGTCTTCCTGTAGCTGCATATCAACAAGTGCTTAAAATTGTTGGAATAATGGCATATGAAGAAATAGGCGAAGATGGTCAACAAGTAAAAGAGAGTTTAGAAATTCTGATGTCTAAACTCTCTTAAAGGCGCTTTCTAACCACCTAACTCATAAATTTGTCTCTCAAGAGATTCAGCTTGATAAGTCAAGTTCTCAATTTCTGCTTGTAAATTCTCACGTTCTTGTTGTATTGTATAAAGTTGCATTTCCTTGTTCACTAGTTCTTGTTCTTTGTTTGTAATCTCCTCAGCAATCATACCTAATTTGATTTTTAATAGTTGAATTCTAGGGTCTTCTATCATAGAAAACGTGTATAAAAACCAATTAAATATTCAATTAACCTTGGCAAATAGCCGGAAAATCATTCTAAAGATTTGATGAACTATGGGTAAGGTGAGTCACACCTATTTAAGTAACAAAAGATAGATACTACTGGGTAAATTTTTGTAAAATATTCAAAATAATAAAATAAAATTTTACTTTATAAATCATCTCTTATACAAAAAACGCCTGAAGATTTAGCACTTCAGGCAGAACCTTTAATTGGAGTGACTATTAACATAACCACCTGTAAATTTAGACATCATAAATTAAACATTCAGGCGCATTTGGGTTGTCGTCACAATATTCCTCTAAAGCAGTTTTGCGATGTGCTGCTAACTTATGAGATTTCTCTGCTTGCAACTCTTCAACAATATCCCAGGCTACAGCACATTCACTTGAACTATTTCCCTTCAATTCACAAGCTGTACGGGCTTGCTCAATAGCTTCTAGAATGGCTTGTTCTAAAATTTTAGTATTTTCATTACCACCGATCGCAGCAGTGGAATTTACACTTTCCCAATTGGCATCTACGGTTTTTGTCATTAGCTTCTTGATGCTCTCATTCAAAGTTTAACAGTCGGTATAGAGTTCTATCTCTAAAGCTGACTCTTTTAATATATGCACTATTTCACTTCAGATAGTGTATAAAACCGTAGCTTTTATGGGTTATTTTCCGTACTGTAATTATCAATTCTATAAATCAATATCTTAATTTTCTGGTAATCTTGGTTCTTGTGGGACGGGCGTCTCGCCCGTTTGTATCAGGTGGGCAAGATTCCCGCACCACAAGAGTTATATTTTTACATTATGCTAGAGTGAATTAGCGAGTAGATAGGGTATTGTGATTGATTTAATGGTGGGCATTGCCCACCCTACTACTAACCATATACGGGCGCAAAGCCGCCGCGCCCCTACTAACCAAAATGCTTAATAATTGCCTCAGCAAATTCAGAACACTTTAAAGGTTCTACAGGTGGTTCTAACAAACGTGCCAAATCATAAGTAACTTGACGGTTTGCGATCGCATCCCCCAACCCTTTCTTGATCAAATCTGCTGCTTCTTGCCAACCCAAATACTCCAGCATCATCACACCGGATAAAATCACGGAACCAGGGTTGATCCTATCCAAACCAGCATGTTTGGGTGCGGTTCCGTGGGTTGCTTCAAAAACAGCACATTCATCGCCAATATTTGCCCCCGGTCCCATACCTAGTCCGCCAACGATCGCCGCCGCCGCATCAGACAAGTAATCCCCATTCAGGTTCATAGTCGCCAAAACGGAATACTCATCGGGTCTGGTCTGGATTTGTTGGAAAATACTATCGGCAATGCGGTCATTGACCATTACCATTACTTTCCACTTACCCTTTCCGTGGCTTTCCCAAATTGAGTCCAGAACAGTTTTCACTTCTTCAACCATTTGGGCTTGCTTGTCTGAAGTCAAAGCATCAAACCCAGGTTCAACCATTCGAGCATTATCTTCCAAAGAGAGATTGGGATTGTTCTCTTTGTTACTCAAAATCCAAGATTCCCGTTCGGTAACGCACTCAGAGCGAAATTCGCTGACTGCCAATTCGTAGCCCCAATCCCGGAAAGCGCCTTCAGTGTACTTCATGATGTTGCCTTTATGCACCAGAGTCACCATTTTCTTGTTCAGTGGAAGTAACAAAGCGTGTTTGATAGCACGTCTCACCAGGCGTTGGGAACCAGTTTTGCTAATAGGTTTAATACCTATTCCAGAATCCAAAGGAATTTGCTTGTTCCCATGTTCTGGAGTTGCAGGAATAAGTTCTTTGTTTAGGATAGAGATTAAGCGATCGCCAACTTCACTTCCTTGACGCCACTCAATTCCTAAATAAATATCCTCCGTATTTTCCCGGTAAATAATCACATCCAGTTTTTCTGGAGTTTTATGAGGAGAAGGAGTACCTGGGTAGTATCGGCAAGGGCGTACACAGGCATATAAGTCAAAAATTTGACGCAACGCCACATTAAGGGAACGAATGCCACCACCAATAGGAGTTGTCAGCGGTCCCTTAATCGCGACACCGTATTCCTTAATTGCCGTAAGGGTATCCTGAGGCAAATACTGGTAAGTCCCGTAAACTTCGAAAGCCTCATCCCCAGCGAAAACCTTAAACCAACTAATCTTGCGCTTGCCCTTGTATGCTTTTGCCACAGCAGCATCAAGAACCTTTTGAGCAGCCGGCCAAATATCTATTCCCGTACCATCACCTTGAATAAAAGGGATAATTGGATGGTCAGGAACAACAGGCTCACCGTTTTTGAAGGTGATTTTGGCTCCTGTTGTGGGTGCAGTAATTTTATCGTACATTCAGCACTGCTCTTTATTTACTAAACATCATTGGACATCGTTCAACAATTCTTGCTTCAACCAGCGCAGTCAACTGCTAACTGTCCACAAGCGTGTTTGTTCGGATCGAGCCTACCCTACTACATTTATCGTAGGCGAGCATTTATGAGGTTAATTGATGCGTGTAAATCCCTGTCCTCGGTGTGGTGGCTGTTGGGGTAAGTAAACACGCGGTTTGACAATTTCAGTATCTTTTCTACTTCTACAGAGGAAAGAGATATACCAACCGTCAACTTAACGGTAAAAACATTTCTATCCTTATGTTGTACGATTTTATTGTAATGCGTTACTGATTACACGACAAGGGGGTTTCATGGCGAAAAATATTTTAAACGTCAGAATTAATGATGAAGAAAGGCAAATCCTTAACGATTATTGCAATGTAGCAGAAAGAACTCAGTCCGATGTGATCCGAGAGCTAATTCGCTCTCTGAAAAAGAAAATTAAGAAGAGTCAGGATGTTCCATGATGTCCTAAGTTCACTCCTGATTAGCTATGCTGCAACATCTGCGCTCTTGGGATATTAAACCCAAAAATGAGAAACTGATGATTGGAAGGCTAGCAGATTTTTGTATGTCTTTATTTGGTAGATTTATGAAGCGCAGAGTTTTTTCCCCTATTCGCAGAGTGTGTGGCGTGCCTTGCCTGGGATCGATGAAACCGTTATTATTTTACCGCTTATACACTTTTCTCGTCTACTGTGTGAGAAGTGTTCTTTGGAGTAGGGAGTAGGGAGTAGGGAGTAGGGAGTAGGGAGTAAGAAACTCAAATCCATTTTCGTGTAAACTATTCTTTGCTCTTAGTCGCCATTATGTACTTTTATACACCACAACAAATGCAAATGTTGTTTCCCCCACTCCCCACTCCCCACTCCCCACTCCCCACTCCCTAATTTTATAGCTTGTTCACCGATCGCATTTCACGAGTAATTACTGCATGACAGACCCAATGATTGTATCAGGCACTACTAGCAACATCGAATCCCTCCGCCAACCCTTAGTCGCTGGGTCTCTTCAAATCCAACAGCAGGTGATTCCACAGCTTGCTAACCTGGGAGAAGGGGGATTAGATGTTCTGATGGAATTTTTATATGAACGCCGGAAAAATCCAGCCACTTGGGTAGACGGGAAAGTTTATCAAGTTCTTTATACCTCTGATTCACCCAAAGCCAAGGAATTTTTACAAAATAATTTTCCTTCAGGAATAGTTCCCTTAAAATCGGATTGCAATATAGATTACAGCCCCATACAGAAGCTTCTAGCAGCCCAAGATTTTCAAGCCGCCGATCGCATAACTATACAAAAAATGTGTGAATTAGCAGGACCAACAGCAATACAAAGAAAATGGCTGTATTTTACCGAAGTCGAGAATTTTCCAGCCACCGATCTACAAACATTAAACACCTTATGGGTAGTTCACTCAGAAGGCAAATTTGGCTTTTCCGTTCAAAGAGAAATTTGGTTGAGCTTGGGGAAAAACTGGGATAATCTTTGGGAAAAAATTGGTTGGAAAAAAGGCAATAACTGGACTCGATATCCCAACGAGTTTACCTGGAACCTCAGTGCGCCTAAAGGTCACTTACCCCTATCCAACCAACTCAGGGGCGTCAGAGTTATGGCTTCTTTACTATCTCATTCAGCATGGAGTTAGTAGTTAGTGGTTAGTAGTTAGTGGTTAGTAGTTAGTAGTAGAATAATTGACAAAGAGCAACTAACAACTAGCAACTATCTACTATCTACGAATCTAAAATGGCAACCGTTCGTCTAGAAAACATTAAGCGTAGATTTAATAATGTCACCGCTATTGATGACATTACTTTTGACATACCCAATGGTGAGTTTTGGGTGTTAGTTGGACCATCAGGTTGTGGAAAATCTACCATTTTGCGAACTATCGCTGGTTTGGAAACTGCGACATCTGGCAAACTCTATATCGGGGAGAGGTTGGTTAACAATATTCCCGCAAGACAGCGAGATGTGGCAATGGTATTTCAAAACTACGCCCTCTATCCCCACATGACAGTGGGGCAAAACATTGCTTTTGGGCTGCAAATGCGAAAAATTGACCCGAAAATCATTCAAGAACGAGTCATAGTAGTGGCGCGATCGCTTTCTCTAGAACATCTTTTAGAGCGCAAACCCAAACAACTTTCAGGCGGACAGCAGCAGCGTGTTGCCTTGGGAAGAGCAATTGCTCGCGAACCACAAGTTTTTTTACTGGATGAACCACTGTCTAATTTGGATGCTCAATTGCGGGACGATACACGGGCTGAGTTGAAACAACTTCATCAAGAACTGGGAATTACGACTATCTATGTGACTCATGACCAGGTTGAAGCGATGACTTTGGCTGACAAGATAGTGGTTCTCAATCGGGGACGAATTCAACAAATTGGCGAACCACATATTATCTATTCCCAACCGACAAACCGTATGGTTGCTACTTTCTTGGGAAGTCCTCCAATGAATATCGTACCTGCAAAGTATACGGGTGATGGCTTTGATGTTGTTGGTCAGACGTTACCCTGTCCGAATTCTGTTCAGGAAAAATTGCGTCCTGGGGTGGGACAAGGTTTTGATTTGGGAATTCGTCCGGAACATATTTCTATTGTTGAACCTTCTAGGCGCACAGAGGAAGAGTTTGGTGAGTTAACAGTGGAGGTTAAGGTGGTGGAACCTCTGGGACGGGAGACTTTGGTGCGGACTGGGTTTCCTGGTACGTCAGTGATTTTGAATGTTCAAATTGGTGCTGATGTACTTCCCCAAAGGGGCGATCGTCTTTCTTTGAAGTTTAATTTGGATAGATTATTTGTGTTTGATTCTGCAACTGGTGATAAGTTATACCCTTAGTGAAGGTGATGGAATTTTGTTGTGTGGTGGAACTTGCTGGTAGGAGGATAAATCAAAATCATTGGGATTTAATTCAGGTGGGAATATCTGTATTTGCATTTCATAACTTTGCGACTGATAGTAAAGTGCGATCGCTTCTTCCAATTTGTAAAACATAATTGGAACCCATCTCAATACTGCTCGGTTAAGGGAAATAAAGGGTAAAACAGTGTCAAATGTGTTCGCGTATTAAAAACGATAACTGAAAGCGGATGGGCAAGGTTATTTTTTGTCTTTGAGACTTTCGTACAAATCTATCCAGTTTTGTCTGAGAGAATGAATCGTATTTTTTAAGGTGTCGATTTGCATTCTTCGTGTAACTTGCATAACAGCATCAATATGAGCGGGGCTTCCAGCTTTCCCCAAATGCTTATATTTACTTAATTTATTAGGAGTTTGCGTAGGGAAAATCGGCATTTGAGCGTGCAACTTATAGTACCAGTAAGTTCCTTTTTGACCGCGTGCCTGGTAGCGCAGGACACAACAACCTTCGGGTGCAACTTCTCCTGAAGCTTGAATTTGTTGAATTTGTAGTTGTAGAGTAGCGATCGCTTGCTGTAAGAGTTCGGCTCTGGCAATAATATCGTCAGTTTTCGTAGGCATCAATTGGAATTGGGGAAAGATAGAGTTCTCGAATAGATTACGAGAACAAAAAGTGTTTTAATCAATATTATCTTATACGAAATTTCACTTCAAAACTGAGTGCTAATGATGCTAGTTAACTTTGAATTCAACAATCAAATCCTAAATCGGGCACAATTACTGCTGGCTCTTAACCAGATCATCCCTACCGAGTCGATTATGGCAGCGATTACAACAACGAGTAGTACCGCACGGCGTCAAAGAATACTTCCTACACACGTAGTAATCTCTCTAGTAATCGCCATGAGTTTTTGGTCCTCCGATTCAATCGTGGATGTATTGAAAAATCTCATTCAGGGTTTTAATTCTTTGCAAATCCCCTTTAAGAGACGTTTTAAGATACCAACATCTTCATCAATAAGTGAAGCTAGACAACGAATTGGTGCTGCTGTTATGACTCGTTTATTTGAAATTGTTGCAAAACCTTTAGCAACAATTAAAACACCAGGTGCTTTTTTGGGTGGACTGAGAATAATGGCTTTGGATGGCACAGTTTTTGATGTTCCTGATACAGAAACTAATGCTAAAGTATTTGGTTACCCTGGTTCTCGTCCTGGTACAAATCCGGCTTTTCCCAAAGCTAGGTTAACTTTTTTAGTCGAAGCAGGAACTCATTTAATTATCGACATATTTTGTTGTCCATATCGAATTGGAGAGAGAAAAGGAGCTTTAAAGCTATTAAGAAGTGTTGAGGAGAGTATGTTGTTAATGTGGGACAGAGGACTGCACTCATTTAAAATGATTCATGCTGCAATCAAACAAAAATGTCATATTCTTGGTCGCGTGCCATCTCATGTAAAATTTGAGTTTGTTAAAGCTTTTCCTGATGGTTCCTATCTAAGTTGGCTTGCTCCTGATGGAAAGTCAAGAAAGAAGGGAGCGACGAAAATACCTGTTCGTGTCATTGAATATATTATTGAAGTTGAGGGTGTAGAAAAGGTGTATCGTTTAGTAACTGATTTGATGGATATTTCAACTTTTCCTGCATTGCTCTTAGCCCAAGAATACCATCAACGGTGGGAAGCTGAGAACACCTTGGATGAGTTAAAAGTCCATCTGAACGGTCGTAAAATTCCTATCCGCTCGAAGAATCCTCGTGAAGTTATCCAAGAAATTTATGGTTGGTTACTAGGACACTATTGTATACGTTATTTAATGTTTCAAAGTGCAGCAATCAAGGGAATATCTCCCCTAAGTTTAAGTTTTACCAGTTCTCTAAGAGTTGTCAGACGTGCTATTCCTCAGTTTCAACAGCAAGTTAATCATTCTCTTGAGAATATGAATATATATTTTAGCTGGTTAATCTGGGAAATCTTAGACTTACAAATACCACCAACCTCAGGCAGAACTAATCCGAGGGTAATCAAGAAAACTCGTTCTAAATTTAAAACTAAAAAACGATGTCATAGAAATAATTATACTCCCCGGCAACAACTATCTTTTACAATTTTTACAACCGCTAGTTGACATCATCTAGTAGTAGAAGATAGTTGAACTAGATAGAAAATTAAAAGGGACAAGGTTTAGAGATTTTTTCAATTAAATATAAACATTCTTGAGAGATACTTGCTCATCTCTTGTGGGTTCATTTATACAAATTTCTCTCATTTTTGTTCTCGTAAATAAAACGAGAACAGTTTCTTCGGAATTTTAGGCTTCACTTTCCCTTAACCGAGCAGTATTGGAACCCATCTGTCATTTTTGTAAAAATAGATAGCAACTTTATCAGTTGTGTTTTCTGCCACTGGTAGCGGACATTGCCAGGGTGATATCATTGAATACATCAGGTGTTTGAAGATTTGCACGATTCTTCGCTCGAAGCTTGACGATTGAGTTATAGGCATGACTTCATACTTTGGGTAGATAAGCTAAAAACTTAAGAGTGTTTTAATATTTGTATGTGTTTCTTGAAATCCTCTCTTTCTTCCCTCTGCGTTCTCAGCGTCTGGAGTGATTCATTCAAATTTTTAGAATTTAGATAGGAGTTCTAACAGTATTAATTGCTCCTTTCGCGCATGAATTTTAGTCTGCAAAATATTGTCATCAGTTTTAGCTCTCAGTCACTATACATAGACTAAAAGTATTAATGCTGTCTCATTGTTGCGAAGAGCACAAGTTTATACCTCTTCCTTTTGACAGATAAAATTGATCGAAACTAGCTGACAGTTTATTTCTTTTGAAGTAGAAATTTACTCCGGATTTGTAGGTTCTTTGTATGGTGAGCAATGCTAGCCCTACGTATATTTCAAAAAATCAAATAGGACTTTTATTAAGTAGGTCAACATAAGAAACGTGAGACATAGAAACCCGGTTTCTCAAAGAAACCGGGTTTCTGACGACAAGCAAGCTATGTATTAACAGGCTGACATTGCTGTGCCATTCCTGTTAGTAACCGGTTAACAGTATCGCGCTTTAAGGAGTCAATAGAATTTAACATATCTTGATATAAAAGATAGGCCAGCTCATCATTCAAGATACGGTTATGAAGTAACTTTGTCCATTCCGGTGCTGAAGTTGCCAAACTAGGAATGACATCAATAAATGCTTGGAGTTGCTCTTTTACATCAAAAGATTCTAAAAAGTGAATGAGACCAAACATCACTTCCTGATGTTGACATTTATCGTCCAAGACTAAATGTAGTTCTCTCAAATATTTACTATTAGGATTCTCCGCAAGTTCCATTAAAGCATTTTCAAAAGCAGTAATTTCTTCACGGTATCGCATTAATTTATTAGCTTTCAAGATGCTAAGTAATGTATTTTCATCCATTGTTTAATCCTCTATTTATCAAAAATCCCCTGCCATGTCGATTTGTTTTGTCTAATGACTTGTTGTAAGCTATGCTTAATCTCCAAATTATAAAGTTTTTGACTTCGATATATCGATCGTACATCCCATACCTCACGAGCCAGCGCTTGTCTTGGAGATAAACCCAAATTGGGGGACTGTCCATAGGATAGAGTTTGCCGATGGCGTCCACCCATACCAGCAGATAAATGCTCCATCATAATTGCGATTCCTTTGTCTCTTGTATAACCAAGCACTTTTACTTGCATATACGCATTGGAAGGGATGTGATGTGGTGTTAAATTATCGCCTCTACGTCCTTTTTTAAGCAATTCACAATAAGTACCGACAGCGCCCTCATTTGGAAGCAATGAATTTGACATAATATTGTGATTAGCTTGCTTCCATGTTTAACACAGTCTTCTTCAAGAAGCTAACTCAAAATAACATAAAAACACACAAAAACACATAAAAAGCTACTCGACCAAGATCTAGCTTCGTAGCAAAGTGACGAATATTATGAATTTAAATGATTTTTTTCTAATTAAATATGCTCCAGAAATTCTCCAACATTCTGGCGAGCATTTATTTTTGGTAATTATTTCTATTACTACCTCGACAATTATTGGTCTTCCTTTAGGGATTTTGATTACTCGAACTAAAAGCTTACAAAAACCTATTTTAGGTATAGCCAATATCCTGCAAACTATTCCTAGTTTAGCTTTATTTGGTTTATTAATTCCGATTCCAGTTATTGGTGGTATTGGTGCAACTCCGACGATTGTGGCTTTAACTTTATATTCTTTATTACCTATAATTCGTAATACTTATACAGGTATTATTAGCGTAGATGCAGCTATTATTGAAGCTGGTAGGGGAATGGGAATGACGGATAAACAATTATTATTGCAAGTAGAAATTCCTTTAGCATTGGGGGTTATTTTAGCAGGGATAAGGGTGGCAATGGTAATTGCCATTGGGATTGCGACTATTGGTGCTGCAATTGGTGCTGGTGGATTGGGTGTGTTTATTTTTCGGGGAATTGCGGTGGTAAACAATCAATTAATTTTAGCTGGTGCTGTTCCTGCGGCAGCAATGGCTTTGCTAGCTGATTTTGGGATAGGGTGGTTGGAAAAGCGGTTTGAAGTTAGAAGTTAGGAGTTACGAATGAAAAGATTTTTGGGATTTTTGGTTTTAGGGTTGGTTTTGATTTTGGCTATTGCTAGTTGTAATTTGACCAGTAGTGGTGGAGGTGGAGGTGATATTGTTGTTGCATCTAAGGATTTTACGGAGCAGGATATTTTGGGGGAATTGTTAGCGCAGCAGATTGAAGCGACGACTAAGTTAAAGGTGGAAAGAAAACCTCGGTTGGGGGGTTTGTTTGTTTGCCACAATGCGATCGTTGCGGGTAAAGTAGATGCTTATATTGATTATACTGGTACTGTCTATACGTCAATATTAAAGCAGAAGTCTATTAGTAGTGCTAGAGAGGTTTTTGATAAGTTAAAAGCAGCTTACGCGCAGCAATTTAAGTTGGAAGTTATGCCTCCTTTGGGTTATGAAAGTACTTTTGCAATGACTATTCGCGGTGAAGATGCAAAAAAATATAATCTGACAAATCTTTCGGATGCTGCTAAGTATACTCCTCAATGGCGGGGTGGTTTTGGTTATGAATTTGTCGAACGTCCAGATGGTTTAGCAGGGTTGGTTAAAACTTATAATTTACGTTTTCGAGAGCCGCCTAAGTTAATGAGCTTGGATTTAATTTATCGGGCTTTAACTCAAGGTTTGGTCGATATAGTAGCAGGAAGTTCAACTGATGGGCAAATTGCTCGTTTGGGTTTAGTTGTATTGAAAGATAGTTTGGGCTATTTTCCTCCCTATGAAGCTGTACCAATTGTCCGTCAAGAAACTTTACAAAAATATCCAGAATTAAAAGCAGCAATTTCTCAACTTATAGGAAAAATTACTGCTGAGGAAATACAAAAATTAAATAGTCTAGTTGAGGGTGAGTTGCGCGATGTCAAGGAAGTGGTACGAGAGTTTCGCAAATCGCAAGGGTTATGAAGGTGGTTAAATAACCTTTTTTTACTTGGAAACCCAAAAGAGTTATGGTGTTTAGTTCATATTCGCCAACACAATCTTTGAGTCGGTGGAAGAAGCTCCACTAACCATCCCTGAATATTCCCCGTTATAGTTGGTAAATTCAGACGGTGCTCTCCGAATATTAGATAGACGAATTTGCCAATCAGAAACCTCTGCGTAGCTCAGGTGATGAGTATTGGAAGTAGTTGTCCATACCCCCCAAAGACAGGTGTCTTCAAACTGTAGCAGTCCTGCCTTGCGTAAATTGTGGGCTTGCGGAGTTCCAGGCAAGGGAATAATGCTGTAGCAGGAAGTCTGAAATTCCAGATTCGGGTTAATTTCTACTAGTTCATCCACCAGTTCTGAAATCGCTTCCTCAAGACGTAACAAGTCATCATGGTCATCATCAGGTAGCCCGATAATGATGCCATAAGCGATGACAGGTACACCAGTTCTGACTACAGATTTCATCAACGTACAATGCTCTTGCCATGGCAGGAGTTTCTTGTAGGCTTCTCGTCCAAAAACGGGACGTTCGGCAGGAATGTAAGCCAATGGACAACCTACTTTGCCATCCCAGCCAAAAAGTGCTTCAATGAGTTCTTCATCAGGTCTGAGGTCTGTATTTTCGTAGTTACGCCCAGCCCCAAGAGTTGTTTTCCTCAGTTCTAAACCATTCGGCCACATCAGAGTTATTCCCATCTCCCGCGCACCATTGGTAATTTTGAAAATCTCTTCTCGCCCCTCAGGGAAGAGTCCGCGAGCGAGGAATTGATCCGAACCGATATTAATCGAAACAGCCCCTGCCTCTTTCTGAATAGCCAACCATTTGAGGGCTGTTTCTGGTGACATTCTTCTAAAGCCAGTGCCGTAGGTGGGTGTCATGCAAAAATCACAGGTGCGATCGCAACCAATGTCAGCGACTAACGAACCGACTGGCACAAATCCCTGGACATTGGGGAGTGTCCCTAAACATTCCCGCGCTACTTCTAACGAGGGTAGCGCCCACTCATCTGGACTTTTGGCTTTAGTTTTCCTGGGATACTGTTTACCATCTGCGAGCATAACACCCGTAAGTTCTTCTCGAAGGGGTCTTCCCAGTACATAGTCAAAAATAGCCCAATTCGCTGCCCCAGATTTATCCTGAACGACTGCTGTTGCGCCAGCCTTGAAGTAGTGGTGTGGTTCAGCCAGAGCATCCGAACCGCCAACGACAATGGGACGCCCCCCCTTAGCCAAATGCTCAATTACCATACAACTGACTTGACGGTCTTGAGAGAAATTCACTGTAATTCCCCAAGCATCAAATGCGTGGGGATTGAGAGCAGAAATTTTGCCCCCAACATAAGTTTTCTGCAAAGTTATCCCTTTCCAGTCAATCTCTCCAAATTCTTCGCTATGATGATCGTCTCTAAGGTTGACCAATTGGGCATCAAATCCTCCTGCTTGCAAATCGGCTATCAAAACTTGCTTGCTGATTAGGGAACGATGTCTGTATAAAGAAGTCCAATTTTTGCCTTCTGCATCGTAGAGTCCCGTAGCAGGAGGTTCAATTAGTCCAATTGTTGGATACTTGTTAGTTACCATAGTTTAGGGTGCAAAGTGTGGACTATATAGTCGGGAATTTTCAATCCGATCGCCATCGCAACTTCTTGGTGGTTGGAAAAGTCGGTAAGGCAATTTTCCATAACGGCACCAACCTTAACTTGATACCAATGGTATGTTTGCCCATTCCAGATGAGAGCGGGCAAGGATGTCCATACCACAAGACAATTTTGGAAATTTTTATTTGCCAATTTCTAAAATTATACTATAAGAAAAAATATAAGAAATTTATGATGAGATGTAAACAATTTTTATTTTCTTAATTATTTTCCTGCCAAGGCTTTTTTGCTGTACCGCTTCATCCCGAACTGCTAGGTTCAGAAAACCAAAAAGTTTTTCCCAAAGGCGTTCGCCCTTGGCGCAAGCTGTACCCGGCTTATCGCGAAGCGCAAGCCTTACCAGGCTTATCGCGTGCAAACTTCTTGACAAAGGTGCAAAAAGCTGTTGTGAATATAAAGTCAAATAATTATCACAAGAACAGCAGATAGACTGTGCGGTTATTATAAGTTAATAAATACAAAATCCCTAAAATACCGTATCTTGTTATCTAATTATGAAAGTTCATAGACGTATTATCCTTCAAATGGGTGCAGGTGCCGTTCTTGCATCTGTAATTCATGGATGCAATCAGAAAACGTCAAACCAACTAGTTACGAAGTCGCCATCTTCAACAGAAAAAACAGGAATTGCTCCCAAAATTATTATTGGTCACTGGCCTGTATCAGCAAGTTTAGCGTTCTATTTAGCTCTAGAAAAGGGATATTTTAAACAAGCCGGATTAGATGTAGACGCCAACAAATTCCCTGGAGCACAGCAGGTTGTTGAAGGGCTAATTGCTGGACGAGTTCAAGGTTCGGCGGCTATTGGATCGAGTAATCTAGCTTTGGGAGAAATTTTACAACCTGGTTTATTTAAAATCATTGCATCCAATCCCAGCAATATTCAGAGCGTAGTGGATGAAATTATTGTGGCTAAGGATAGTCGTATTAAAACAATTGACGATTTAAAAGGAAAAAAATTCGGTACGGGTCCCGGTCCTCAAAATCAGGCGTTAGCCAAAGGAATTTTAGAAAAAATCGGTATTGACAATCCTCAAGTCATTCAATTGGAAACAAAGCAACACATTCCAGCGATTGCTTCAGGTCAAATTGATGCTGTCTTTACCTTAGAGCCTACTGGAACGATTGGTCAACTTAAAGAAGTTACAAGGATACTCGAAAGAGGAGTTATTGCTAAATACATTCTGGGAAACTCCAGTGTTCCTTGGTTTGGTGGTTCATCGACCCTGAGTACTCAATTTATTCAAGAAAATCCAGAAGCCACGAAGAAATATATACAAGTTTATCGCCGCGCTATTCAAAATATTCGTGACAATCCAAATGAAGCACGCAAATATTTGGCTGGTTACACTCCCATTGAGGGAGAATTAGCTAAAGCAGTTCCCATACCCGCCTACAAAATGTATGATGAATTTACAGATTCAGACCTGAAGTACTTTCAAAAATTTTTCGATTATATGTATGAAAAACAAGTCTTTTCTAAAAAAGTAGACATAACCTCTTTAATCTATAAGGATGCCTAATGATATACTTGACAATCCAAAGGTGAATCCTATGGATACAGGGGCAAATATCAGTATCAAAGGCTTGTGTAAGTCTTTTGCAGGTCAAGTTCTGTATGAAAATTTTAATTTAGATTTACCAAAGGGATATTTCATCTCCATCTTTGGTCCCAACGGATGTGGCAAATCTACTCTAATTAATATGATGAGTGGATTAGTGCCATTTGACAAAGGTCAGATATTAATTAATGATAAACCGATTCGTCGGGCGCGAATTGGTTATGTATTTCAGAATTATCGAGATTCACTATTTCCCTGGTTAAGTGCATTGGATAATATTGCTTATCCTCTCAAAGTAAAAGGGATGTCGGAACGGGAGAGTAAACAGCGAGTCGAAAAGTTAATAAGTGCTTTTGATATTAAATTAGATTTGAAACGCTATCCCTACAGTTTTTCAGGTGGACAACAACAACTCATCTCAATTTTACGAGCACTAGTCGCCGAACCAGAGGTTTTGTTTCTTGATGAACCGTTCTCCGCACTGGACTTTGAAACAACTCTCTACGTTCGGGAAAAGTTACAAGAAATTTTTATGGAATCTTCACTTACAATGGTGATGGTGGTTCACAATCTGGAAGAAGCAGTCTATCTGGCAGATATGATTCTGCTATTAAGTAAGCGCCCTACCTCTTTGGTTGAGATGGTTCATTATAAAGCTTCACGTCCGCGATCGCCAGAAATTTTATCCGAACCAGAGTTTATTCGTGTTAGCAGCCATTGTCTAGACGTGTTTCGTGAAGAAATGCGGAAATGATATGAAGAATATCGGTAACAAACTGTTGCCTCTGATTGGTGTTTTGTTGCTGTTTGTGCTGTGGTGGTTAGTGGCTAAGTCAGGATGGATTAATCCGGTTTTGCTACCCACTCCGATTGATACTTTGGGTGAACTGTTTAAAGCAACGTTTAGCGGTACTCTGATGCAAGATTTCATCGCTACCGTGATGCGAACCTTCCAAGCATTTCTCATTGCGGCTATCATAGGCGTTCCTTTAGGGGTCGTGTTGGGAAGTTCAGAACCTGTCTATCGCAGCTTTGAGTTTTTGATTGACTTTTTTCGTTCCACGCCTGCGAGTGCTTTGATTCCAATGTTCATCCTTTTTTTCGGAATCGGTGAATTTAATAAAGTTGCGATCGCAGCGTTTAGTGCTCTACTGATTATCGTGTTCAACAGCGCCTATGGCGTTATCCATGCTACAAAGAACAGGATTTTAGCTGCGAAGGTGATGGGTGCTAATCGATTTAAGATTTTTAAAGATGTCTTGTTTTGGGAAAGTCTGCCTCAGACGTTTATTGGATTACGCAGCGGTATCAGTCTCGCTTTGGTGATTGCGATCGTGGCAGAAATGTTTATTGGTACCGAAACGGGACTGGGTAAGCGTATTATTGATGCTCAACAAGTCCTGAATGTCAAGGATATGTATGCTTCTATTTTGATTACTGGCATTCTGGGGTATGCCTTAAATGCAGTGTTCTTGCTAATTGAGAAACGATTTATTCATTGGAGTGGTAGGTAATCCAATTCATAATTCGTAATTTGTACAGGACTTACGCAAAAATTGCTAGGAACCTTAATTTATCGAACCGCCAAGACGCCAAGAGCGCCAAGAATTCGTAGAGGATGCGTAAGTCCTAACTATATCTAAATTAATCGCTGACAGAAAGTCAACATGACACCCGTTAACAAATATTACGGTTTGTTTAGAATCTGGTTTGACCCTCATGTTAATTGAAGTTAACGAACCTCTTCAAAAAGGGTAGTATTGGGTAAATGTGGGTAGTAATTAAGTGACAGTTACCAGCCCCTAATGCCTGAGTAAGCAATGGTCTATGCACTAACCCCATAGCTTCAATCGTTTCTGGCGTTGCTTCACTGTTGCAGGATCGATATGACCATCGCCTTCTGTTAGTTCTTGAGCAATCCAACTAAAAGTTTCACCTAAATCCCTGAGGTTTGTGAAGAAGTTTAAGTTTTCACTAGAAGAAATCTGCCGCAAAAAATTGCTATCTGCTTCACCAAACCCGACAGCAATAATCTCAATACCAGCTTGATGGCAACGCTTAGCAGCGCGTATGGCTTTTACTTGATCGCTCCACACGCCGTCAGTCAGCACTATTGGATAGCGTAAACCTTTTGCTCGATCTAAGTGTTGGAAAATTTCATCAAACGGATGAGCAGAGTTTCCGATGCCAGTGCGACCAATCTGTAAATTATCAATGCCAAGTGTAATTTTCTTAGCGTTCTGACTGGCGTGGGTTGTCGTCAGGGTTGTATCAGAAAATTCAATGTTACCAATAATGGCAACTCTCCCATTTCACGAAGAGTAGCCAGTGCTTCCAGTACACCTTCGACACCACCCCGACTTTTTACACCAGCAGAGGCAGCCAACAACGCGAATTCTTCTGTATCAAAAGGTCGGACAACGTTATGCATTCGTACTGGCTCACCATGCCCAAGAGCCGCACGTTCTGCAACTAAAGCTTTAGCAGCTAACCAACGAATTTCTCCAAAGCGATATGGTAACATGACAATACATGGTGTTGTGTCATTCAACAAAGCCTCTAGATGTGGTAACACTCGTTCATCTTGTGAAGGATCTTGGTATAAAGTCTTTAATGTAGCAACACGTATGGATACATCTGAACTAGACAAATCCTCCACTAATTCTTGAAATTCGTTATCGTTTAACATTTCCCTAACGTGTGGCTCCAGCCAATCTCGTCAATTCCCGCACAGCCGCCACTACGTAGTTGTACAACCTCAGTCGCTGTCTCCAAAACTTCATCTTTCCCTGCTCCCTGGCTCACCATGGTAATCAACTATCATAAAGAGTCAAAAGAATTTAACATATCTTTATATAAAGAATAGGCTAATTCAGGATAACACAAAAACACATAAAAACACATAAAAAGACGTGCTCAACCAAGATCTAGCTTTGTAGCAAGGTGAGAAGTGTATAACGCTCTAGCAGTAAATCACGCTATGGCGATTCATCAGCCAGAGCGATCGCCCGTGGCGCAAGCCGAAAGAGCGCTTCTCTCGTTCAAACTTCTTTACAAAATAGAAGATTTTGGCTAAATAAGAATGCAGCATTTGTAGATATTGCTCGTCTAGAAATACTCTTCCTCAGTATGTTGTGCGATCGCACGAGAGCTAGAGCGCCAGTACATAAATCATAAAAACGGGTAAACCTACTCAAAAAGGGTAAATTTGAAAAGTTTTGGGGAGTAATTAAGTTACGGTTACCAGCCCCATCTTTGCTTTTTTTGATAGACTGTGCAATACTAAACAAATAACACTATTTATATCGGTTTACCGTACTTTAAAAATAGAATAAACCAATTTAAGGGTAGAGGAGTCGTAAAAATGACAGTAATACAGCTAAGTACAGCATTTGTCATGCGTTTTTGGTGGCATACCAAAGCATACGGGACGGTTTTGATAATTGCCTTGCTTGCCTCGATCAGCGTGATTTTCTTGCAAATTTATTGGTCTTGCCGCAGTTTGCTGCAACTTGTAGCACATCAAGAAATTGGAGACAATGAGTGGAAGACTGTCACTCGCAAATAGCAGAATTGAATAAGTTACGAGCCATCTCATATTTAGCTCCTAACTTATTCCATTTTTATAACGCAGTTGTGGCTTATGTGGGTCGTATTTTAGGTGTTGAAACTCAACTTCACCAAGGTGAATGCGATCCACTACAAGACCCCCTGCTGATAAAAAACCAATTAGACCTGGCATTTATCTGTGGATTGCCTCTCATTCAGTATTGTCAGGTTGTACCTAATCAGTTGCAGGTATTGGTTGCTCCTGTCATGAAAGCAACGCGCTATCAAAACCAACCAATCTACTTCTCAGATGTTATTGTCAATGCTGCTAGTGGTTTGACAAAGTTTGAAGATTTAGCTCTTAAAAGTTTTTGCTACAACGATTTAGGTTCTAATAGCGGTTACAATTTGGTGTGCGATCGCTTAATTCAAAGCGAGCATTCCAAAAACTTTTTCAGTCAAGCAATACAATCTGGTTCTCACCAACGTTCCATTGAATGGGTAGTGAATCGGCGAGTAGATTGTGCGGCTATTGATAGTGTTGTGTTAGAGCAGGAAATTCGACACTTTCCAGAATTGTCTCATCAATTGCGGGTGGTACAGGTGCTTGGGCCATCTCCCATACCACCTCTAGTAGTTGCTCAGCACCTTGGTGCATCTTTGATTGAGCAACTTCAATTGGCTTTACTTCAGCCAGATGCAGAACTGCAAGCTGTTATGGAAGAAGTGGGAGTTCAGCGTTTTGCGGTTGTGGAGTTAGAGGAATATAAAGTACTCGCAGAAAACTTTTCATCTCGTACAAGAGAATTTCTATAAACTTGCTCAAACAACACTCGTTGAGCATGGCTACCACCAAGTTTATAGAGTTGTGGTAAAACGGGTTTTAGTTGCGCGATCGCAGTTGACCAATGACCAATGGCATGAGCAACCAAACCTCTAGCAGCCGGAATAGCAATCTCAAACCAGTTTTGACGTAAGTATGGATTGACAGTTGTAGCGTATTTTTCCATACTTTGCAACATTTGGGTTAACCATTCCCTACGCCCTGCTTTTGCTAGTGCGTAGAGATAATGCAAGTCTTGAAAAGGTAATGCGTGTTCGTGAATGCGAGGGTAAAGATAAACACTTAACTCTTGCCAGCGTTCTCCAACGTCTACTCCGCGCAACTCTAACCTTAACAGGGTTGCGATCGCCCCGACTTGATCTTTGGGAGAGTTTTTCTGAGCGCGACCCCAAACGCGAGTATCGTACAGTGAAAAGACTTTTTCTATGTCGCCTCTTTCGAGGTAATAAAGCGCTATATGCCACCAATTATGAGTATAAAGCATGGAGTTGCAGTTTTCCCAAGTGTCTGCGTGGCTTTCCATCCAAGCGATACCCTGATTCACTCGTCCTTGAGTTTCCATCACATGGGCTATGGCGTGATGCGCCCAAGGATCGTAACGATTTATTGTAGTTGCTAGACGACCAAAGGTTTCTGCTTCTGCAAGCCGATAGCACTGCTCCAGACCAAACGCCATCATACCGTACAGGTAATGATTGTCTCGATTTGCTGACAAAACTTTTTGAGCAATTTTGAGCAGTCTCTCTTTGTCTCCTAAATAGAAATAGTGATACTGTCCCTGTTGAACGGAAATCAAATCGCGAGGAAACTCTTGAGTAATTTCTTCATGTAATGCGATCGCTTTATCAATGGCTCCCGATCCCCAAGCGGCAATAGCTTGTATGTATAACTGTTCTCTATTTGTCAATTTTGCTACATACTTTTGTGCTAAGAGTAAGTGGGAGATCGCTTGCTGAGTTGCTGCAGCGTTTTCCTGAGAGAGGTAATGAGCAGCAGCGTATGCATGAATCATTGCACAAGTTGGATCTGCTGCAATTCCCTCTAAAACAAAAGCTTCCGCATCCTTACCATAACCCAGGGCTTGTTCGATGAAACGGTTGATAGCTGCGATCGTTTCTTGAGAATCTGTTGTCACTTCAAGTCCTTGAGCGTCTTTTAGCATTGTGAATCCTTATCACTCCTATGGTTGAACGCCTGTCAACGCATCAACTGTTTGAGTTGATTTTTTAATAACATTAAGTTTATCGATTTACCGTATTTTCATGAATTATGCCACGAACATTCCCCAAAAGGCAAATATCCAACTTTGTCTTGTGGGACGGGCGTCCTCGCCCGTCTAATCTACAAGAAGAGCGAGGACGCCTATCCCACAATTGGGGAGATAATTTAGTTCTTGGAAATCCCTAAGAACTATCTTTAAACTTTGCGAACAACGCAGGCAAACTGATGTATTGTGTTACGCTTTATAAAAAGCCGGAAAAATATTTCCCGACTTGATTTAAATTTTGTAAACTAGCCACCACTAAGCGGATACTATATATCAAATTTTTATTCACCAATGAAAATTTTAGTAGTAGAGGATGACCAGCTTGTTGCCCTGGCTCTAGCTGCCGTTCTAACTCATCAGAACTATGTGGTTGAGGTTGCTTCTGATGGACAGGCAGCTTGGGATTTGATTGAGACTTTTGATTATGATTTGATACTTCTAGACGTTATTTTACCCAAAATAGATGGTATCGACCTTTGCCGTCAAATACGGTCTAAAGGTTTGCGAATGCCTATTTTATTGTTAACTGGATGCGGTAGCAGTCATGAGAAAGCTATTGGGTTAGATGCAGGTGCAGATGATTACCTTGTCAAACCCTTTGATAAAGAAGAATTAGTTGCTAGGATACGAGCGCTTTTGCGTCGAGGTAGTGTAGCATCACAGCCCGTGTTAGCAAGCGGTCATTTGCGTCTAGACCCTATAAGCTGTGAAGTCACCTATGGGGAAGAACAACTTTCATTAACTCCTAAGGAGTATGGACTGCTAGAGCTTTTTATGCGTAACAACCGTCGCGTATTTAGCTGTGGCATGATTTTGGAACATCTCTGGTCTTATGAAGATACGCCAGGTGAAGAAGCTGTTCGCACCCATATTAAAGGTTTGCGACAAAAACTAAAGAGTGTAGGCGCACCGGGGGATTTGATAGAAACAGTTTATGGTATTGGCTACCGTCTCAGACAGCAGGCGGAAGTAAAACAAGGGGAAGATGAGGAGCACTACCGCAAGGGAGAAGATTCTCTATTGCCCTCTTTTTCTAAAGAGCAAGCGACTCAACAGCGTGCTTTTGTGGGAGTTGCTGCTATCTGGAATCGATTTAAAGGACGGGTTGATGAACAAGTCGCTGTGCTAGAGCATGCTGCAGCTACTTCCTCTCAGAAAACTTTGAATCAAAAACTACGGAAAGAAGCCCAAAAAGAAGCTCATACACTTGCTGGTTCCTTGGGGACTTTTGGCTTTTCTTTGGGTTCCCAAATCGCCAGAAAAATTGAGCATCTTCTGAAAGCAAATAAAGCCTTGACTGTGGCTGAAACATCTGAATTTTCCAGTTTAGTTAAGCAATTGCGTCAGGAAATAGAGCAAAATCATCATGAGACGTTGGCTTCATCATCACAATCTCAAATAGATGAACATCCTTTGCTGCTTGCGATCGCTCGCAATGCTGACCAACAAACAAAACAGCAGGCGACATTAGCTGAACAAATCGAACAAGAAGCTAGTCGTTACGAATTGAGAGTAAAAATTGCTACTAGTATGGAGACAGCAAGAAATTTGCTGGATCGGGAACATCCCAATGTTGTGCTGATTGACCTTGATGTCTTTCCAAATCATGAAGATAGCTTTAGTTTATTAGCAGAATTAAGCCAACGCAAACCGCCAGTACCAGCCATAGTTTTCACGGAAAAAAGTGATTTTTCTAATCGATTGCAAGTGGCTCGTAGTGGAGGATACTTCTTTTTACAGAAGCCCATGGCGATCGCACAAATTTTAGAAGCGGTCAAACAAGTTTTGCAAGATGCTTCCCATGTAGAGGCACATATTTTAGCTGTTGATGACGATCCCAAGATAGGAGCAGTGTTGCAAAACTTGCTCAGTCCCTGGGGAATTAAAGTCACTTACTTAGAAGACCCGCAGCGCTTTTGGAAAACTTTAGAAAAGGTCAAACCAGATTTACTCATACTAGATGTAGAAATTCCAGAAATAAATGGGATTGAAATTTGCAAAGTAGTACGTAACGATCCGCACTGGAGTGAGTTACCAATATTGTTCCTAACAGTTCACAATGATGCCAATATTGTGAATCAAGTCTTTTCTGTAGGTGCAGATGATTTCGTTAGCAAGCCGATTGTTGGACCAGAGCTTGTGACTAGGATTATCAACCGCTTGGAAAAAAGAAAATTGCGACAAAGGATTGCCGAAACTCAAGCTACCAAAGCTGCAGTTATCAAGGATGGCGCGTTTCAAAAGAGCTTGCAAACTCGCGTTCAACAACAAGCAACAGTTGCTAAGTTAGGTCAATCGGCTCTTTCTGGTACAGACCTTTCTAGCTTAATGAAAGAAGCAGTTGCTTTAGTTGTGGAAAATTTGGAAGTTGAATACTGTAAAATATTAGAACTCCTTCCAGAAGAAAATGCAATGGTTTTGCGTGCGGGAGTTGGTTGGAATCAAGAGCTTGTAGGAAAGGCAATTATCAGCCCAGAAAATTCTGGCGCTGGTTATACCCTGCTCGTTCAACAACCAGTCATTGTTGAGGATTTGCGAACAGAAACTCGTTTTAACAGTTCTTTTCTATTGCAAGAGCATGGAATCATTAGTGGTTTGAGCGTGCCAATACCCAAACGCAATAGTTTTTATGGTGTTATAGCGGCATATGCTTGCAAAACACAAACTTTTACTCAAGATGACATTCATTTTGTTCAATCTGTAGCTAATGTTTTGTCTGCAGCAATTGAAAGACAAAATACAGAAGAGGTTTTACGCAAAGCTAAGGATGAATTGGAATTGAGAGTAGCAGAACGCACGGCTGAACTGATTCGAGCCAACGAACAACTCCAATCAGAACTCAATGAACGTCACCGGACGCAGGAAGAACTGCGAAACTCTCAAGCTCGATTTGCTGGCATTGTGTCTATTGCAGATGATGCCATTATTTGTATTGATGGCAATCAATGCATGACTTTATTTAACCTGAGCGCTGAGAAAATTTTTGGTTATTCTGCTGAGGAAGCCTTGGGGCAGCCCTTAGATATACTGTTGCCAATGCGGTATACTAATGTACACTCTCAGTATGTTTCTGATTTTGGCAGGTCGGCGAAAGTATCGCGCAGAATGGGCGAACGGCGAGAAATTTATGGTCGTCGCAAAGATGGTTCGGAGTTTCCTGCTGAGGCTTCTATCTCTAAGTTAATGCTCAAAGATGAAACAATATACACAGTTTACTTGCAGGATGTCAGCGATCGCAAGCAAGTAGAAAAGATGAAAGATGAGTTTGTTTCTGTAGTCAGTCACGAACTCCGCACACCCCTAACTTCCATTCATGGCTCTTTAGGAATGTTAGCAAGCAATCTGATTAAGCCAGAATCAGAACAAGGAAAACGCTTGCTACAAATTGCCGTTGAAAGTACCGAACGCTTGGTAAGGTTAATCAATGATGTTCTAGATATTGAGCGCATTGAATCTGGCAAAGTCAAAATGGAAAAACAAACTTGTAACGTTTCTGAACTGATAAAAGAAGCAGTGAACGTTATACAGCCCCTCGCTGACAAAGCCGAAGTAACCCTATCCGTTTCCAGCATAAACCTGAATGTATGGGCAGATTTAGATCGGATTGTTCAAACCATAACTAATTTGCTCAGTAATGCCATTAAATTTTCTACTCCTGGTTCTACAGTTTGGGTAGGTGCGGAAATGAGGAATGGGCATGGGACAATAGGTAATGGAGAAATTTTATCCCCCTCATCTCCTCAGGTTTTATTTACGGTTAAAGATACAGGACGGGGTATTCCATCTGATAAACTTGACAGTATTTTTGAGCGCTTCCAGCAAGTTGATTCTTCAGATTCTCGCAATCATGAAGGAACTGGTTTGGGTTTGGCAATTTGCCGTAGCATAGTACAACAGCATGGCGGACATATTTGGGTGGAAAGCACCTTAAGTGAAGGAGCTTCTTTCTATTTTACTCTCCCTTTGTCTTCAAGTTCACCTGTCTCCGTGTCCTTATCTCCCCATCTTCCTTTGGTGCTTGTATGCGATGATGAGCCGGAAACTCGCACCCAAATCCAGAATCTTTTAGAAAATCGCCGTTATCGTGTCATTACTGTAGGCTCTGGAGAAGAGGCGATCACATCTGCGTCTACAGAACGGCCTGATGTCATTTTACTAGATCTGCTTATGCCTGGGATGAATGGTTGGGAGGTGATAGCAGCATTAAAGGAACAACCCGAGACTCAGAACATTCCCATCGTAATTTGCAGTGTCTGCACGCCTACAAAGAAAAGCAAATCAAGCACGGATTTTGTTGATTGGGTGAGCAAACCATTAGAGGAAAAATCGCTTTTTGAATCTCTCAAGCAAGCACTGATGAAGACTTCCAGACGAGTATGCGTTTTGCTTGTTGAGGATGACAGCAATTTGGCAGAAGTGCTTATTACTTTGTTAGAGCAGCATAATATTGACGCCTTCCTGGCAAAAACTGGGAGAGAAGCAATTCGTCTGAGCCAAGAAATTAATCCCGATCTGCTGATTCTCGATCTCGTTCTGCCTGAGGGTGATGGTTTTACTGTTGTAGAGTGGTTGAAACAGCACAGACATCTCTATAAAATTCCTTTAATGGTATATTCTGCAAAAGAACTGGATGATTCTGAAAAACAACGTCTCAATTTAGGGCATACGGAAATTCTGAAAAAAGGGCAGGTGACAGCACTAGAGTTTGAGCAAAGGGTGATGGATTTACTTCAGCGCATGACGAATTATGAATTATAAAGGATGAAAATAATGGCAACAAAGCGAATTTTGGTGGTTGATAATGAAGAGTACATTCAAGAAGTTACCAAAATTTGTTTGGAGACGGTAGCTGGTTGGGAAGTCGTGACTGCTGGTTCTGGTAAAGAAGGCATTAGCAAAGCTGAAGATTTCCAACCAGATGCTATCTTGCTAGATGTGATGATGCCTGATATGGATGGTCCAACAACTTTTGAGAAACTACAAGAAAACCCTGCAACAAAAACCATTCCTGTGATATTGCTAACGGCAAAAATACAGGCATCCGATCGCCGCCGCTATGCTCAAATGGGTATAAAGACTGCGATCGCTAAACCTTTTAATCCTTTAGAATTAGCTGGGCAAGTTGCTGCAGCCCTTGGTTGGTCGCTCTGAATCTTTGTCAAAGAATTACTTTGCTAAGCTAGAAATTACTAACAGATTGATAAACCTAAAAGACATGGCAATTCTTAGTTTACCACCCACCCTAGAGTTGCAAATTAATCTGACTGACGAGCAGTTCTTTCAACTCTGTCAGAACAATCGAGACTTGCGATTTGAGCGCACTGCCAAGGGAGAATTAATCATTATGTCGCCAACAGGAGGAGAGACAAGCGTTCGCCCTTGGCGCAAGCCGTACCCGGCTTATCGCAATGCCGATTTAACCTATCAACTTCGAGGTTGGAACCGTCAGAGCGATCTAGGCAAATCTTTTGATTCTTCTGGAGGTTTTAAATTGCCCAACGGCGCGGATCGCTCTCCCGATGCGTCTTGGATTAAGATAGAACGTTGGGAAGCTTTGACGCCAGAGGAAAGGGAGAAATTTTTGCCTTTATGCCCCGATTTTGTTGTAGAATTGCGATCGCCAAGCGACTCATTGGAAAAACTGCAAGCCAAAATGCAGGAATATATCGATAACGGTGCAAGGCTGGGTTGGTTAATCGACCCAAAGCGAAAAGTAGTAGAGATTTATCGCCCCAATCAAACAGTGGAAGTTGTTCAATCGCCGACAACACTATCTGGTGAGGATGTGTTACCCGGTTTTGTCTTAGATTTATCGCCTATTTTATAAGTAGCCTTGGGCAAACTGTGTACACCAGAACGGATGAAAAGTCTAAGTATGAGATAATTATTAGTGAAAAAATTTATGATAGTTAATATTAGTATTTCCGAACAAACAAAAAATTTTGCGGTCAGAATTATTAAGGCTTGTTCTTTTTTAGAGGAAAAGTCTGGAGTTTGTGGAACACTTTCAAAGCAATTACTCCGTTCGGGAACAGCAATTGGAGCAAATGTGAGAGAAGCACAGTCTGCTCAATCTAACAAAGATTTTCTAAGTAATTTAGAAATCGCTTTGAAAGAAGCCAGAGAAACTCAGTACTGGCTAGAAATCTTGATTGAATCTGAACTAGTTGAAAAACAAAAATTTGATTCTTTACTTCAAGAAACCAATGAAATAGGTAAAATATTAGTTGCTTCGACTAAAAAACTTAAAGAAAAATAATTACGATTTCTCCTAACTAAAGATAGTGATAAAATCGTATGGCAGTCCTAACACTCCCTCTGTGCTCTCTCATAAGTAATGACATGAGTATTCAGATAGTCACAATCAACTTTCATTGCCATGTCTTAAAATTCTGTGCTTCTGTTTTCCCACTTCCTCTGCCTCCCCTGCCTCCCCTGCCTCCCCTGCTTTGATTTTTAGATGCGTTCACCCTGCCTATCCATGACTCCAATCTTCGATTTCCAAGCCATCAATTTTCTCGAAATCTCTCCGATTATTAGTTATAAGAATCAAATCGTTAGTCATAGCGATTCCTGCAATGAGAATATCGATATCATCTACTGGTGTTCCCTTTTTTCTAAGACTGGCATAAATATCACCAGAAATCGTTGCAGAGTCTGTAGTTAGAGACACAACTGTATTATATGAGGCAAATTCTAAAAAAGATGTTAGTTGTTTCTGTGCGTCACGATGCTTCAATCCGCTAATTATTTCGTAATAAGTAATGATGCTGATGTTGATTTTGCCATATTCTTTAATATATGCATCAAACTTTTCAACTACCAAGGGGTGATTGCGAAAAAATAAGGATAAAATGTTGGTATCAACCAAAGCGGGTTTCATCGCTTCTTCTCCCCACAAAAGCCTGCTGGCGACGTGCAATTATTTCTTCACTGAAGTCAGCAAATGTTTCATCTGACATATCGTTCCAGCAACCAGCAAACTGCATAATTTTATTGGGCGTATCTTTAGATGCCTCTACACCAACTCGAAAATAATGAATAAAATTATATAAGTCTTCCAGCTTATCTTCGGGGATGAGATTGATTTCTGATAAAAGTTTTGTACGTAAATTTGAGGATTCCATATAGGGGTTTTCGTAGTAAGGGAACAATTTTCGTCGCTAAGCCTGTAATGCTTACCCAGTTTAAATTTTATCCGACCCATAGTTGAGCAATTATCGAAGTACTTCCTGATTATCAGAAGTGATTTCGCTTTATTAAGCCAGTTCTAAAAGCGTATTATCAGAAGTATTTCAGGGTAAAAGCTTCCAATAACAGTACTTATCAGCAGGTTTATAGAAGTAACTTGCCCTTAGCGTCGCTTTTTGTTCTACTGCTACAAAAACGCCAATCTCCGCAAAACCTTTGTGGAGAAGCATCATTTGATTGGGATATTCGGAGCGGTAGAGCTTGGGCTGTGGCTGAAACCGACCAGGCAGCGAATCAGGAAGTTTCATCAATCAAGTCGTTTGCATGGGTCAACAGGTTATGCATGGCACTGTCATTTGTTCTTGAGAGTGGCATCGTCATGATTCTTTACAGTCAATTTCTAGCTTACTCCTTTATCTTCACAATTTCCTCAAGATTTTTTCTTATATTGAAATTGTAGTCCAAGTGAGGCTACCAATCATTATTAGCAGACAAATATATTTCACTTTTTTGATCTACTTTTTTGATTTTCCTTCTTAGTTAATTACACATACAAAAAACTTGTCAGTACTGGAGAGAACTATGCTAATCGCTAACAAAGTCCGCACAATAATTCAAGCAATTGCAGAAGGCATTCAACAAGTGACGCGATATATTTTCGCTGCAGCGGTTAGAGTCTTTGGTCCTAGAGATGACAATTACCCAGAAATAGGAGTTCAACCATTTGAAGGAGAGATCGAGGATAAAGGTTAAAGTAGAAATTATGAAGAATGAAAGATATTTTACTAAGAATATTAGTATGCTTTAAAGAGCATATCATCTTTCATAATTCATAATTCATAATTTCGTAGGCCGCATTGCTTCTCGACCAAGAATGAACAGTCCTGCTACACCCAAGCAGACAAACCAAACATACTGATACCAATACCTTCCAATCTGCTGAACGGTGTTCAATTCAGGATGCAGTGTGTTTAAGTAAAGCAGCAGCACAACTGTCATCAACGCCCCAAATCCAACAAAACTCAACCCCACTTTAATCCGTGGCGATCGCAGTTCAACATCACCTATGGTCTCTAAGTCAATTTTTGCCACCTCTGTTAAAGACTCTTCTGCAAAAGATGAAGCTGTTTCCACATTCCTGGCTATCTTAGGTGGTAATATCGGTACGAGCGCCGCTACAGCTGGGCGGCGCAACAAAGCCTCTGTGTCCCGCAGCAATTCTAGCGGCTTGCGGGTTACTGATGGTTCAGCAAATGGGACTTTTTCTGAAGCAGTTTGGGCAGTAGATTGAGGTTCAAAATCCATAGCCTTTTGGAATCAAGCAGCTAAATTTGGGGTTGGTTTGGAAGAAAACTATTGTCTTCTGACTCTATTCTACTAACTCTGAGTCATTTGTCATTTGTAAGAATTTTCGGATTTTTTACATTTATTTACATAGCTGCTTTTGTCTTTGCCTATATGTTTATTAAACAAACAATCTAAATCTAACAAGTTGATTTTCTATTGTTTGAGGCAAAATTTTACTAATTTCTTTGTTGTCTTGAAATTGCAAGATTTGTCCCTTTTGTAAATCAAACGGAAACTGTCCTTGCAATTCAGGACGCTGCATTTGTGCTAGTAAAATTTGCTCTGTTCTCTTACATTGAAGGGCATAGCCAATTTCAATACAGACGTTTGGACTGGGTAGCAGTTGAGGGCTTTGCTCCCCATCCATGCTTGTAATAGGTGTAGCATCCGCAATAAATAACAAACTCTTGCGGATTTTCCGCATCATTGTAGAATTCAGTCGGAGTGGAGCATCTTTTGGTCGGTAAGACTCAACAAATGATAATGGAATGCGCGATCGCAAATTCAAAATATCCAAACTTTGAAGCACTGCTTCTCGTAAAGCTTCACTTGCTACGGGGTACTCAGTTTGATGGCATAAAAAAATGATGGGATCTAACTGTGCTAGTAAAACCTGCTTGGTAAAATACATTTCATGGCTAATCAAGTCAATATTAGCCAAGCAGTAACCACCACTACCCTCAATGTAAAATTCAATATTTTCTCCTTCCAAATAGCGTCCAAACCAAGTTGAGATTTTCACTCGCTCAATATCTTCTAAAAAGTCTGCCCTTAACCCTGTTTTTAAAAGGCTTCTTTTACTGAGCCGCAGATCTGGTGGACGTTTTTCCAGTTCGTGAATCGGCTCATAATTTTCTAAGTACCATGCTCTTAGAGCAATAATTGACATAAAGCGCTATTTCAACTGTCTCTTTGCGATTTGTAAGTTTTTACAAGCTTACACTGAGTGTTACTTGAAAAACAACAACACCCAAACCTCTACTAGATGAGTGACTTCCTCTCTTTGTTCATTTTAGCTAGGGATGTACTGAGTGTATCAACTCTTTACAAAAGAGAGGATTCAACAGTTACAGTGCCCCCTGTTGCTCACCACTTGAGGAAATATCACCTTTCGGTTTGGGTGTTGTTGTGTTTTGACGAGACAGATGTGAAGTGAACAGCGTTTTTACCTCTTTTTTAACGTGTTTACGTTGACACACTAGCTGTTTGATCTGCCAGGGAAGCTTTGTAGCTTCAATTATTAGATTAACACCTTAAAATTAGAGTTGTTTTTTTTGCAACTAAACTTTACTTTATGAGGGGTGGTACAATTTTGGATTTTAGATTTTGGATTTTGGATTGGGAAAGCTTTGCTTGGGCTACATTTCACACTAGGATCTGTCGCATTCTTTTTTCAACTTGGTATTCGGGTAGGGGTTAGGAATTGGGGACTGGGGACTGGGGACAAGGGGGGACAAGGGGAGACAAGAGAGAATAACTCTTGCCCAATCCAAAATCCAAAATCCAAAATCCAAAATCCCCAACACCGGGAACTGTTTACAAGTCAGTGACCGTCATAGGCGACAACTGGGAACAAGGAACAGAAGGAGGAAATTTCTCCCCCACTCCTCTACTCCCTCATCTCTTTTGTCTTTATGTCAGGGTAATTCCCCTTCCCATTCTGGGGATGCGTAGTTGACAATGGGTTGGATGTTTTTCAATATGGTTTAAAGTTATGCCCAGAACAGCGAATGAGTACGCAGTCTACCTACTTATCGAAGGTGGACACCGAGAAGAAGTGCGTTTTCCCACTATTCAAGACTTTCAAAAATGGTATAGTGGCGAGCTTATGCCTAAAAGTGCGTCTAATGACTTTATCAGCGTACCGATTAAGAATATTCAAGGTGAATACATGGTAGTGCGTCCAGCTCAGATCCTTGCTATCCGAGTGGAACCTGTTTTTAGTTCTAGTGTGGAAAGATTTGCGTAAATCATGAAAAAAACGCTTGCTTTAGTTTCTTTAAGTCTGGGAATTGCTCTTATCAACCCGGTATTATCAGTTTTTGCTCAGGTTCCTGGCTACCCGCCCTATCCTACACAAAATCAACCTGAGACTTGGTCACCAGAACCAAGCCAACCCGAAGAGCTTCTACCGTTAGTACCTATCAATCCTGTTGTTGACTGTACCTCAGCATCTAGATGTTTGGGTTATGACGAACAAATTTGGAGTGGAGGCGGTAGACAGGGCGATTGGAAGGCGCTGTTAACATCAATAGACAACAGCTTGCGTTACCTAGCAACTAAAGAAGCCATTGCAGCGTATCAGAACTATCCCGTTAGAGAGTTTACTCTTGACCGCGTTCGTAGAAGTCTGCTGCGCTTCCGCGAGCTTGTTGTCAGTGCTAAATCACCTGCAGATCTGCAAGCTGCTGTGAGTCGGGAGTTTACTTTCTACCAGTCTGTTGGGAACGATGGTAATGGAACTGTTAAGTTTACTGCCTACTATCAACCAGTATATTCTGCTAGTCGAACTCGCACATCAGTCTATAAGTATCCTGTTTATGCTTTGCCATCTAATTTTAAGCAGTGGGCAAAACCACACCCAAAACGAGTTCAGTTGGAAGGAAAAAATGGTTTGCTAGGTAATCAAAGTCGGTTGCGTGGTTTGGAATTATTTTGGTTTCGCGATCGCTTGGATGCATACTTAATACACATCCAAGGTTCAGCCCAACTCAACTTAACTGATGGCTCTGTTACATCTATTGGTTATGCAGGCGCAACAGATTATCCTTGGACAAGTATTGGAGGACAACTCATTAAAGATGGCAGACTTCCTGCAAAGGGGTTAACGATGCCAGTGATGATAAAATATTTCAAGCAAAATCCTAAGGAAATGAATGTTTATCTGCCACGCTGGGAACGGTTTGTTTTCTTTAAAGAAACTAACGGTGAACCTGCGAGGGGGAGCATTCGCGTACCAGTGACAGCAGAACGCTCGATCGCGACTGACAAATCTCTTATGCCACCGGGAGCTTTAGCGCTCATTAACGCTAGCTTTCCCTACCTCAGTGAAAACGAGCGATTGACTTACCGGATTGTAAACCGTTACGTGCTCGACCAAGATACAGGCAGTGCGATCAAAGGTCCGGGACGGGTGGATTATTTTATGGGTACTGGTAAAATTGCAGGCGATCGTGCTGGTGTCACAGGTGGGAATGGCACATTATATTATTTATTGCTGAAAGAGTAAGAAGTAGGGAGTAGGGAGTAGGGAGTAGGGAGTAGGGAGTAGAGGTGATACTAATACTCAATGCCCTATGTCCAACACCCAATGCCCTTTTTCATCCAAAACACGCAATTCACGATAACTATTTATTACAATGAAATTTAGCGAAATTATACAAAAACTTGGTGAGATGGCTGCTTCCAATAGCCTAATTTTCAACACAGACCTTGACCCGGAAATTACAGGGTTAGCATCTGTTGAGGAAGCAACAACTCATCATCTTAGCTACATAGAGGGAGAAAAATTTGCCTCTTGGGTTGGGAAAACAAACGCTGGCGCTTTAATTTTGCCTAAGAATGAAGCGTTGCAAGCACAAGCACAAGAGCGAGGTATTGTTTGGATAGCAGCGCCTGAATCACGACTGGCATTTGCTAAAGTTATCAAACTGTTTTACCAACCTTGGCGTCCGGCTTCAGAGATTCACCCCACTGCTATTATTCACCCGACTGCTAAAATTGGTCAGAATGTTTACATTGGTGCTCATGTTGTCATTCAGCCGGATGTAGAAATTGGTGATGAAGTTTGCATCCATCCTAATGTGGTGATTTATCCAAATTCTAAGATAGGCGATCGCACAACTTTACACGCCAATTGTACTATTCACGAACGCACCCGTATTGGTGCAGATTGTGTCATTCATAGTGGTGCTGTCATTGGTGCTGAGGGCTTTGGTTTTGTTCCCAGTGCCAAGGGTTGGGTAAAAATGGAGCAATCTGGCTGTACGGTTTTGGAAGATGGTGTAGAAGTGGGATGCAACAGTGCTATCGATCGCCCTGCTGTTGGAGAAACACGGGTAGGTTATAACACAAAGATTGATAACTTAGTACAAGTCGGTCACGGTTGCCAAATAGGTGCAGGTTGTGCTCTAGCAGGTCAATCTGCAATGGCGGGGGGTGTTAAGCTGGGAAAAGGGGTTATCTTAGCAGGTCAAGCGGGAGTTGGCAATCAAGTGAAGATGGGCGATCGGTCTATCGCATCTGCACAAGCAGGAGTCCATCATGATGTTCGACCTGGAGAAATTGTTTCTGGCGCTCCTGCTATACCTTATAAAAGATATTTGAAGGTATCAGCTGTTTTGAATCGCTTACCAGATATGTATCAAGCTTTAAAACAGTTACAACGGAAATTGAATGATTAGTGGTTGGTGGTAGGGGCGCAAGGCATTGCGCCCGTACAGTGGTTAGTGATTATAGTATAGATACTTAAAACTTGGCAAATCGAGAAAAATTTGTCAAACTCGTATGGGTTGCGGCAGCATTACCGTGTAAATAGGGAAAAGAGCTTAAAGAAAGCTGGAAAAAAACCTTATGCCTCAAAAAAGTATCATAGCAAACTTTCAGGGGGAAACGATTGGTCAACTAGCTGTTGGCGATTACGTTATCAAGATTGGTTCGAGCCACGGCGCTATGGCAAATATAGCAACCGATGAAGAACGACCAACAAAGCTCTCGCGCCCCGCCCCAGTGTTGGTGCAAGAAGGTTCTGTTGATAACCTCTTGGGTTGTCAAGAATTGCTGACAGAAGCGATCGCAGCCCTTGGAGTTGGTCAATCAGTAGAACTGTACGGTTCTGCTGGTTTTGGTAAAACTGCTCTTTTGAGTTGCTTAGCACATGACATTCAATCTATGTCTCTTTTTCCGGATGGTGTTATTAAACTATCCCTTGCTCACCCATATGTAGGTGATTTACTACAGTGTATTTGGGACGCATACTATCAAAGTCATATTCCTTACAAACCAACTAATCACCAAATCAAAGAACAAATTCAGGACAAACAAGCTTTAATAGTTTTAGATGATGATGATGAACTCATACAAGCAGAATTACAGGAGTTAATAAATTTTCAGAATCATTTGACTTTTCTAATAGCTTCATCAAAAAAACGTCTTCCGAAAAAGGGTCGTTCTCTACCCCTTTCTACGCTGTCAATTATTGATTCTATTTCTTTAGTAGAAAAAGAACTGGGACGTTCTCTAACAAGGGAAGAACTTCCGGCGGCAAAATCACTTTGTACTCTCCTAAACGGACATCCCGTACACATACAGGTGGCAGTTGCCAATATAGTAGAGGAAGGGCGATCGCTAGCTGAAATAGTTAGCCAACTGCCATCTACTGAGCCTGTTCCTTATTTAATTCAACAAACTGTAGCATCACTATCAAAACCACACAAGACAATTCTAGAATTATTGCTAGTGATGGGAAGAGTTGGGCTAAAGAAAGAGCAAGTTAGCGCGATCGCGCAAATCTACAATGCTGACCAGCTACTAGAAACGCTTCAGCGTAGAAATCTAGTACAGTTGCAGAGTTCTCGATACAAAATAACTCAGGCAATAGTTGAAGTTTTACCGCCAGAGTGGAAGTTAACAGCGACATTAGAAAATGCCATAGTATATTTTGTTAAGTTCGCAGAAAGATATCAGAAGCAACCCAATTATTTGTTAGAAGAAATTGATGCAACTGTACAGATTTTAGAAGTGGCTGTAAGAAACAGTCGATGGCAAGATATACTGCGCTTGGTTAGAGCAATAGAAAGTTCACTGGCTTTAAGCAGACGATGGAGTTTGTGGGAGCAAGTACTGAACAGGGGACTACAAGCATCTCAAGCCGAACAATCTCGAGCAGATGAAGCTTGGGCTTTGCACCAATTAGGAATTCGTGCTCTTTGTTTGGAAGAAAATAGCACGGCTAAAAAGTATTTAACAAAAGCAGTGCAATTACGAGAATCGTTAGGTGATACTAAAGGAGTGACAGCAACTTACCACAATTTGAATTGGCTAAAAAACTCTTCATTCCCATCATCTCCAGACGAAAACCAACAGAGAACTTTGCCCGATGAAGCAGAAATGAGCGAGCAAACCCGTCTGCAATTACCCTCACAGCATTTAGTCACGCGACTAAATCTTGTTGCAGACAATGCTTCCCCCTCGTATAAACCTTTATACCTAAGTACTTCTTTACTTTCGCCAAAACGGGTCATAACTGCTGGAATTTTCGCTTCAGTAGGATTTTTTGCTTGGTCTAACTGGCATCGCTTTACACCTTCTCCGCAGCAGGAACCCACACCGACTCCGTCATATACTCCCAAATCTCAACCCAGTACCATTAAAACTCCTTTACCAGAAGCCGTCGAGTCAGTACCTAGAACTAATACGCAGTTAACCTTTCCCGAACATAAACCAGTCATAACTCCGCCACTAACACCAAAGTTTGACCAGCCAAAACCAACTATTATCAAACGCCAGAAACCAGAAATTGATACAGCACCTGCACCAGAACCGTCATCTGTATCTGAACCTACATTTTCAGCCACCGAACAACCAGAACCAACACCGACCCCAACGCCAACAGAAGAACCGACACCTACATTTCCCCCGTCACCATCCCTTGAATCTAACTCTTCAACAGAAGAACCAACACCTACACCAACTTTCTCTCCGATACTAACTCCCGAAGTAGCACCGACAACATCATCAGTAGAAGTAGTCCCTTCGCCTGCTGTAACGGTGACACCTCTTGAGAAACCGAATGAACAGTGATTGGGAATTAGGGATTAGAAGTTAGGAATTAGGGATTACAGACCAACAAGCCCCCTCTCCCAATGGGAGAGGGGTAGGGGGTGAGGGCTTTTTCAGCAATTCTAAAAATTTTTGCCACGGGCATCACTATTATAGTTCATATTATATATGTAATCGAGATATATTGTTAACATTAGTAAAAAAGCTGAAAAAATTGGGGATAATAATTGCTATGGGTCGCGTGGGCGTCTTACTTCTTAACCTTGGTGGTCCAGATAAATTAGAGGATGTTGGGCCATTTCTATACAACCTGTTTTCAGATCCAGAAATTATTCGCCTGCCATTCCCCTGGTTGCAAAAACCTCTAGCCTGGTTCATTGCCTCACGACGCACTCAAAAATCTCAAGAAAACTACAAGCAAATTGGAGGCGGTTCACCACTGCGGCGCATTACTGAAGCGCAAGGGGACGCCTTGAAAGAACAACTGTCCTCCCAAGGACAAGAAGCCAATATTTATGTTGGTATGCGTTACTGGCATCCCTATACTGAAGAAGCGATCGCCAAAATTACCCAAGACAAGATAGAACACCTTGTTATCCTACCTCTGTATCCCCAGTTTTCCATTAGTACAAGTGGTTCGAGTTTCCGACTTTTAGAAAGGCTGTGGAAAGAAGACCCAGGGTTGCAACAGATCGATTACACCGTTATTCCCTCCTGGTACAAACAACCGGGTTATCTCCAAGCAATGGCAGAACTGATAGCCCAAGAACTAGACCAACTTCCCAATCGTGACGAAGTTCATATCTTTTTTAGCGCTCACGGCGTTCCCAAAAGCTACGTTGAAGAAGCAGGCGATCCCTATGAGCAAGAAATTGAGGAATGCACCCGCTTGGTTATGCAAACCCTCAACCGACCAAATCCTTACATTTTGGCTTACCAAAGTCGTGTAGGTCCGGTAGATTGGCTCCAACCATATACGGAAGACGCCATACAGGAACTAGGAACAAAAGGCGTCAAAGATTTAGTCGTTGTGCCAATCAGTTTTGTTTCAGAACATATTGAAACACTGCAAGAAATTGATATCGAGTATCGAGAACTTGCAGAAGAAGTAGGGATTCACAACTTCCGACGCGTACCAGCACTGAATACGCATCCCGTTTTTGTGAAAGCACTCGCCGATTTAGTGATTGATGCATTAAAAGCGCCCAGCTTTAAGCTTTCGCAAGCCGCCCAAATGAAGAAGAAGGTGAGAATCTACCCACCAGAACGCTGGGAATGGGGGATGACCACAAGTGCAGAAGTTTGGAATGGTCGTATTGCTATGCTGGGCTTTATTGCATTGATTATTGAGTTAATTACAGGTCACGGTCTGCTACATATGATTGGGTTGTTGTAGTGGTCACTGGTCACTGGTCACTGGTTAATAGCTAATAAAAAAAGCGCCCCAGGAATGGGGCGTTTATTAGTCATCGCATTTAGTTAAGCACTCATAACAGCAGACCAATAAAATCCAATTAATATCAGCCCTCAATAACTGGAGCTTGTAACGCTACAGGAGTAACATCACTGGAAGCCAAATCAAGGGGGAAGTTGTGAGCGTTACGTTCGTGCATCACTTCCATACCCAGGTTGGCACGGTTCAGGATGTCCGCCCAAGTACTAATTACACGACCTTGAGAATCAATTACGGACTGGTTGAAATTAAAACCATTGAGGTTAAACGCCATCGTGCTGATACCTAAAGCAGTAAACCAGATACCAATGACAGGCAAAGCACCTAAGAAGAAGTGCAAACCTCGGCTATTTCTCCAAGAAACGTATTGGAATATCAAGCGCCCATAGTAAGCATGAACTGCCAAAATATTGTAAGTTTCATGCTCTTGTCCAAACTTATAACCGTTGTTGGCAGATTCAGTTTCAGTTGTTTCCCGAATGAGAGCAGAGGTTACAAAAGAACCGTGCATAGCAGAAGCAAAAGCGCCTCCAAAAACACCTACGACTCCTAATTGATGGAAGGGATGCATGAGGATGTTATGTTCTGCTTGGAACACCAACATGAAGTTGAAGGTTCCACTGATTCCCAAAGGCATACCATCAGAAAAAGAACCTTGTCCGATGGGATAAATTAAGAACACTGCTGTTGCTGCTGCTACTGGTGCGCTGAATCCTACGCAAATCCAAGGACGCATTCCTAGGCGGTAAGACAATTCCCACTCGCGACCTAAGTAACAGAAGACACCAATCAGGAAGTGGAAAATTACCAACTGGTATGGACCAAACAATAAAACTGTGGAATATACAGACGGGAAAGTGTTTGAAAACATTGCAAGGACATACAGATTGGATCTGGTCAATCGCTGTCAGTTCAGACGGTAAAATTCTAGCAAGTGGAGGTAGCGATCACACTGTCAAACTATGGGATACAAGTACTGGTGAGTGTTTAAAAACACTACAAGGACATGAAGGGATTATTTGGTCTACTGCATTTAGTTGCGATAGCAAAAGACTAGTGAGTAGTGGCTCTGATGGTATTATCAAAGTTTGGGATGTGAATACAGGCAATTGTTTGCATGCGCTTCAAGGTCACGCTTCACATATTTGGTGTGTAAGATTTAGTACAATTGATAGTAAAATATTGTTCAGTGGCAGCAGTGACAAAACCATTAAAATCTGGGATATTCACACTGGAGAATGCTTAAAAACGTTACAAGGGCATACTAATTCAATTCGCTCGCTGACTCCTAGTCCAAATGGAAAAGCCATAATTGCCAGTGATGATGACCAAACAATCAAACTCTGGGATATTCACACGGGACAATGTTTCAGAACTTTTCGAGGATATGGTAGTGGTATTTGGGCGATCGCAATCCTACCAAAGGATGCATCTGGTGGTCAAATTTTAGCAAGTGATAGTGAAGACCAAACCGTTAAACTTTGGGATATTAATACTGGAAGTTGTATCAAAACTTTAAAAGGGCATACCAATTGGGTACGAAGCTTAGCTTTCAGTCCTGATGGAAAAACTTTAGCAAGCGGTAGTTCAGATGAAACAGCGAGAATTTGGGATATACAAACTGGCGAGTGCTTGCATATTTTGAGGGGTCATACTAACTGGATACTTTCAGTTGCTTATAGTCCTAATGGAAAAACTTTAGCTAGTGGTTGTACTGATAAAGATATACGTGTTTGGGATATCAATACTGGAGAATGCTTGCAAGTTTTAAAAGGTCATAATAGTGTCATCTCATCAGTTGTATACAGCCCCGATAGCAATTTCCTATTTAGTGGTTCCGCAGATTTTTTGATTAAAGCTTGGAACGTACACACAGGGCAATGCCTTAAAACCTTTGTAGGACACGCTCATGGAATTTGGTCAATTGTCATTAGTCCAGACGGGAAAACTATAGCAAGTGGCAGTGAAGATACAACGATAAAAATTTGGAACATAGAAACTTGCCAATGCTTGCTAACGCTAAAAGGACATTCTCGTGCTGTTATCAGCGTAGCCTACAGCCCAAATGGTCAACTGTTAGCAAGTGGAAGCAGCGATCGCACTATCAGAATCTGGGATATTAAAACCGGACAGTGCCTGCAAATTCTAAAAGGACATACGCGATGGGTTTATGCAGTTGCCTTCATTAATTATGACTCAAACGTTACCACAGTCAAACATCCAATTCTGGCAAGTTCTGGTGAAGATCAAACTATCCGATTGTGGGATATAGAAACAGGAGAATGCTTAAAAATCCTTAAAAGTCCGCCACCTTATGAAGGAATGAAGATCGCCGGAGTCACTGGTTTAACAGAAGCTCAAAGGGCAACTTTATTAGCGCTAGGAGCCATTGATGAGTCGTTTGCGATACCAGCGATACCAAATCCTAGCACTATGAACAGCAAACCATAAAAGAATTAAAGCAATTAATCCACCTTGTGTGGGAGCATCCAAGGCAAAAAATACCAAAGCAACACACAAAGCATCTTGAATAAAGACAGCCCACAATGGTATGCCTCGCAATCGGTAAAACCAACCGATTTGGACTAGTTGAAGCACGAAGGCTAATGAACCGCCAATAAGCGCAATCAACCAATTTGGTGTAGATGTCGCATTTGCAACAGCCAACCCCATAATTGCTCCAACAAGTGGGGCAAGTAATAAGTGAAATACTTGTAACACTCGCTGCCCTAAGAGTTTTTTAGAGGCAAATATCTCAACCACTGACCAACTTGTCAGCAAGAACAGCAACAAAGGAGTCGAAACCTGGGATAAAAGAGGAACATCTGACCAAAGACTACTGCCTTGAAGTAGTCCAATAAAAAGCAGGGGCAGGGCTATTCTAATTCCTGCCGCCGCAGATGCAGATAGTGCGGCTAGGATGTCAATCATAGAGTTATGTTTGAATTGCGCTTAACTATGTATAAAAGGGCAGGCACTTAGACTTACCCCCATTTGCTAGAGTCTGGCACAAAAACTAAAATTTGACACCATAGTATTTATTTAGGTTTATAAGTATACCTATTTTCTACAAAAATCAGTGTTTCTGAGTAAATTAATAGTTTTCCACATAAGTATGGCAGCCAGTCCTTTCAAATTAAACAAATGCAGTACTAGACTTTTCTATTTCTGGAAGAAAACGGAAGATGGAAGAATCGAACTCCTGGGTTTTATCCCACCCTGGTTTTCAAGACCAGTTGCCAACCATTTAGCGGCATCTTCCGTGAAGTCGTGCGTTTGGTAGCGGAGGTGGGAGTTGAACCCACTGAACCTCGGCTTATGAAACCGTTGAGCCTTAACCGTTGCTCTATCTGGTGCGAGTACCCCTGACTGGATTTGAACCAGCAATCAACCCGGTTTAAGCGGGCTACGTCTTCCAATTCCGTCACAGGGGCAAATAAATGGTCGGGATGGTAGGATTTGAACCTACGACTCCTTGTCCCCAAAACAAGGCTTCTAGACCGCTGAATTACATCCCGGTAAACTGGGAAAGCGGAGAGAGAGGGAGTTGAACCCGCAATGAGATGATGAATCTCATGACTGTTTAGCAAACAGCTTGCCCTGCCAATAGCAATCTCTCCACGATGGGTCGGGTAGGATTTGAACCTACGAGGCACAAGGGCATCCGTTTTACAGACGGCTTCCTTCAACCAGACTTGGATACCAACCCATGAGAAGTCCAAAGCAAGAATTGAAGTCGCTGGGGGAGGTTTTGCAATTATTAACTTTTCAAAGTTTAGAAGTGTTAACGCTATGCCTTTTACAGAGGTTTTGTACTTCATTACATTTATATTACATAAGTACTACAAGCTTGTCAAGAGCATACTACAAATTTTTTTTTGAAGTGAGAGGGCAATGTTTGGAAATTACTATGTTGCCCTCTCTGAGAGAGTTTACAAGAGTGAATTACTCGTTTTCAGTCAGCCGTTGTGTATTCCAAAATTGTTCGGCAAAGGTGACGGTTGGGTGAATTGGCGCTTTGGGCTTACTTTTCAGTACCATTCCTGCTTCATGGGGTAAGCGATCGCCTTTATTTTGGTTACAACGTTCGCACGCTGTGACAACGTTATTCCAAGTATGCTGTCCGCCTTTGGAACGAGGAATCACGTGGTCTAGGGTTAAACGTTTTGTGCTACCGCAGTATTGGCAGGTATTACCATCACGCTTGAGAACTTCACGCCGATTGACACCAGGTACTTTCCAGTGCCGTTCGGGATTGCTAACCGTTAAGCGGATGTGTTCGGGGACTTGTAGTACGATACTAGGCGATCGCACTTCCCACTGTTTTGTAGTACCAAAATTCAAAGATTCTGCCTGACCCGTCACCAAAAGCACGATTGCTCGTTTGATATTGATGCGTGCTAGTGGTAAGTAGTTTTTAGAGAACACTACCACTGAATTTTGTAGTATGTACGGCTGACTTGGTGGTTGAGCTTCCATAAGTGAATTCACTCCTTAAAAAAATAACCCCTGCTTCTGATAAGTTATCCAGGAGCAGGGGTCAGGTAGTTGATACTTGTTGACTCATACTAGTGCTATAAAACACTTACACCTCCTACTCTGGATGAATTGGTCTTGATTCAGACATTCGGCGATCGCAAAACTTTCTGAGAGAATCGCTCCAAAAATACCGACACTTGAACTCTTTGCACCTAATAAGAGATATGTTCCCTCAAGCACAAATAGCGCAATTGCATCTATCCAACCCTGGCTGGGTCGGCAATGCATTACGCTACTAATGGTTGAAGACAATCTACCTATCATGTGAAGTTGTTTACTATTTGTAATGGAGACTTAATTTTAATAATACAACTGTAGTATGATTTTGTCTACCTTTTCAGCAATGCTTTGGCAAAGAAATTTAGGAATGTATAACGGTGGCATAAATGGAACTGAGGTAGAATCAACTCCGTACAGCAAAGTTCTCTACCAGAGATATGGCAATACATATACATTCGGTTGTAGGGGCGCAATGCCTTGCGCCCTAGTCCCCAATCCCTAATTCCCAATCCCCAGTCCCTCTAAATACCTAATCTTTGGTAAACTTCCTCCAGATGTCTGAGATGGTTTTGAGGATCGAAACACGTTTCAATTTCTGCAACTGATAGCTGTTGAGTGACGCGAGAGTCGTTGGCAATTAATTCGCGGAAATTACCTTCGGGCTTATTCCATGCAGTATGAGCGTTTTGTTGAACGATCGCATAAGCTTCTTCACGGCTCAATCCCTTGTCTACCAAAGCTAGCAGAACCTTTTGGCTAAAGACAACACCACCGTAGCAGTTTAAATTCCGCTCCATGTTTTCGGGATAAACCAACAGGTTTTTGACTAGGTCGGTTATCTCATGAAGCATAAAGTGGGTCAAAATGCAAGCATCTGGTAAAATCACGCGCTCGACAGAACTGTGAGAAATATCTCTTTCGTGCCACAGTGCAACGTTTTCTAATGCTGCTCCCGCATGGCTGCGGACAATTCGAGCCATTCCTGTCAGTCGTTCCGAACGGATGGGGTTGCGCTTGTGGGGCATTGCTGAGGAACCTTTTTGCCCTTTGGAAAAGAATTCTTCAACTTCCAAAACGTCTGTTCTTTGCAAATTGCGAATTTCCACCGAAAATCGTTCAATGGATGCAGCTAGTAAAGCCAATTGTTGCACAAAATCAGCATGGCGATCGCGTGAAACCACTTGAGTTGAGGCTGTATCTGGTTGAAGCCCTAGTTTTTGACAAGCGATCGCTTCTACACGGGGTTCAACATTAGCGTAAGTCCCCACTGCGCCAGAAATCTTACCAACTGCAATTGTTTTGCAGACATTTTTCAGACGTTCTTGGTGACGCAGAACTTCTGCCAACCATCCAGCCAATTTAAAACCAAAAGTCATAGGTTCGGCGTGAACGCCATGGGAACGTCCAATCATAACCGTGTTCCGATGCTCTTTGGCTTTTTGACGAATAGCATCAATCAACTCTTCTAAAGATCGCAACAAAATGTCTAAACTTGCAACTAACTGCACTGCCAAAGCCGTATCCACTACATCAGAACTCGTTAAACCCAAGTGAATGTAGCGTCCTGCTTCACCTACATATTCATTGACATTTGTGAGAAAGGCAATTATATCGTGGCGGACTTCAGCCTCAATTTCCAGTACCCGCTTTGGGTCAAAATTTGCCTTTGCCTTAATTTGTTCAACGGCGGCTGTTGGGATGTAACCTAACTCAGCTTGGGCTTCACAAACAGCGATTTCTACTTGCAACCAGGTTTTAAACTTATAAGCTTCCGTCCAAAGATTGCCCATCTCAGGCAAGGTATAACGTTCAATCACGATCCGCCACAGAGTACATACAACTGTCATATTCTACAAAGAATCCTTACAGACCGCTTGAAAATAGGAAGTGGGGAGTGGGTAGTGGGGAGTAGGGAGTAGGGGAAGAGGGATTTTCCTGTGATTAGCTGTCTCGAACAGGGGAGTTGGGTACCGACAACTATTTAAACTTTGTACCTTTTGGCTGTAGTGTAATTGTTTCCTCTCAAGGAAAATAAAAATTGGTATTTGTGGAATATCATCTGCGTAGAATACAACCCCGATTCTGTCGGGGTCTTCTTCTATCTAGATACAGACAGGTGCAAAAATAATCTACTTCTTTTGATTGTGGGTTCATAGCCCACCTTAAGTCAAAATGAAACAGCAAAGCTTCTCCAGCATTTCTCTTCTCAATAAGAATCTCAGCCTCTAGCTTAAACTAGGGGCTTTTTCTTTAAGAAGCCAATTATTTGGAGGACTATATTAAGCATATGTATTGCCATTATGTATAAATTATGCTACTCTGCCAAAGTAATTAAATGATAACTAAAATTTAAAAAACTTTTTACAACGCAATTTTTGTTAACTGCTTTGAGGCGTTGTTGGTCATGTTATTCACAATGTTTACAAGCAACTATAATATAACACGTCATTTTATGCTGGAATTTTTGAAGAATCTTTTAACTTCCGGACAGTTTATTCCCCACGGACATTGTTATCTGTGGCAACCAGCATTAGTATGGCTGCATATCATATCTGATTCTCTGATTGCACTTGCGTATTACTCAATTCCCATCGCGCTAGTTTATTTTGTACGAAAGCGGCAAGACTTGCCTTTTAACTGGATATTTGTTCTGTTTGGAGCTTTTATTATCGCCTGTGGCACGACCCACATAATGGAAATTTGGACAATTTGGCGTCCAATGTATTGGTTATCGGGATTAATCAAAGCTATAACTGCAGTAGTTTCGCTGTATACAGCGTTGGCACTAGTACCATTAGTTCCAAAAGCACTTGCTCTACCAAGCCCTGCACAACTTGAGACAGTAAACCGCGAATTACAGCAACAAATGACAGAACGCCTTCAAGCAGAAGCAGCCCTACAAAAAGCAAATGAGGAATTACTTCAGAAAAGTCAAGAGCGATTGGAACTAGCGCAAAAGATCGGTAAGATTGGAACTTTTGAGTGGAATATTCAAACAAATGAGACAATATGGACAGAAGAACTTGAAGTACTGTATGGGCAAGCACCTGGTGCTTTCAGTGGTAAATATAACTTTTGGGCGCAAGCTGTTTATCCTGATGACCTTGCTAGAGTAGAACAAGAAATCCAACGTGCTATCAATGAAGGGTTGGATTTAGACACGGAGTACCGCATACGTTGGCATGATGGCGAAGAACATTGGATAGCAGTGAAAGGTCAAGTCTTTCACGATCGCAACAACAAGCCTTTGCGGATGATTGGTGTCAACATGGACATTACAGAACGCAAGCGAGCAGAGCAAAAAATTCGCGAACAGGCTGCCTTACTAAATATTACAAAAGACGCTATTTTAGTTCGTTCTCTCAACGAGCACAAAATTCTTTTTTGGAATAAAGGTGCTGAGGATCTTTACGGTTGGACAGCAGAAGAAGCTTTAAGTAAGAATGCCAATACATTATTATATGATGATAAAACTGTACTCAATCTTGAAAGTGCTAAGGAAACGGTAATTTTAAAAGGTAGTTGGCAAGGCGAGTTACATCAAAGAGCGCAGAACAAGCGGGAAATTATTGTTTCAAGTCGCTGGACTCTAATGAATGATTGGTTTAAGCAACCAGTATCAATTCTGGTAGTTAATACTGATATCACTGAGGCAAAAAAACTAGAAGCCCAGTCTCTGCGGACACAACGCTTGGAGAGTATTGGCACCCTTGCTAGTGGAATTGCCCACGATTTGAATAATGTATTAACCCCAATTATTGCTTCCGCTCAACTTATCTTACATACAAAATTGCCAGAAGAAAAGAAACAGAAATTACTAACAACCGTAGAATTAAGTGCCAAACGAGGAGCTGCCTTAGTCAAACAAGTTTTACAGTTTGCACGCGGAATTGAAAGCCAAAGTACAATGGTACAGATCAAAGATTTACTGGAAGAGTTTCAGCAAGTCGCTTTTGAGACATTTCCTAAATCTATTGAAATATGCGTGAAGATGGCATCAAACCTTGGGGTTGTCTTAGGTGATGTGACTCAATTACAACAAGTTTTTTTAAACCTTTGTGTGAACGCTCGTGACGCAATGGTCAATGGTGGTGTTTTAAGTATTTCCGCAGAGAATATTTTTGTTGATGAAAACTTTGTCAGAATGAATCCTGAAGCTAAAGTAGGCTCCTATATTGTTGTGACTGTTACCGATACAGGAGTTGGAATTCCTTCAGAGATAATGGATAGAATCTTTGAACCATTTTTTACAACAAAAGAACATGGCAAAGGTACGGGACTGGGTCTTGCAACTGTGTTTGGTATTACTAAAAATCATGGTGGTTTTATTAAAGTGTACAGCGAGGTAGGAAGGGGAACCCAATTTAAGGTATATTTGCCCGCACTAGAAGGAAGCATTTCTTATGTAGCAGAAGATAGCGAGATGATTGCAGGCAATGGAGAGTTGATTTTGTTTGTAGACGACGAACAAGCTATTCGAGAAATTAGCAAATCTTTACTCCAAGCCCATAACTATAAGGTGTTAACTGGTTGTGATGGGATTGAGGCGATCGCATTATACGTCCAGCATCAACAAGAAATTAATGCTGTCGTGATGGATATAATGATGCCATCTCTAGGTGGAATAGACACTATGCGTGCTTTACAAACAATCAATCCATCTGTCAAAATTATTGCAATTAGCGGATTGGAATCAAACCAAAATATAGCAGACAATCCGGAAATAACTTGTGTTAAAGCATTTTTGCCAAAGCCTTATACAATGCCAGCATTACTGAAAAGTTTGCATTCTGTCTTGAATGTTAACAATTCCTGATTGTGCGAGCGATGGTAAAGCATAATGTAAAACAGCCGTAGATTTTATGAATCAAAATTCTCTGACCGATACACTCAATGTTAGCTTGATTTCTCCAAGCATTTCTAGCTACAAATCAACAGATAGCACTATCAAACTGGGGATTATGGCTTCGGGAAATGGCAGTAATTTTGAAGCTATTACTCAAGCGATTGACGATGGGCGCTTATCTGCTGAGATTCAAGTCTTAATTTATAATAACCCGGATGCTTATGCTGCGGTACGGGCGGCAAAAAGCGGCGTACCTGCAGTACTTCTCAATCACCGCGACTACAAGCGCCGCCAAGATTTAGACGGACAAATTGTGCAAACTTTGCGGCAATATGGTGTGGAATGGGTGGTTATGGCAGGTTGGATGCGACTGGTAACGTCTGTTTTAATAGACGCTTTCCCGAACAGAATTCTTAATATTCATCCGAGCTTGTTACCCAGTTTTAAGGGATCGCATGCTGTAGAAGCCGCACTTGCAGCAGGCGTGAAGATTGCTGGTTGTACAGTGCATCTCATTTGTTTGGAAATGGATAGCGGTCCTATTGTGATGCAAGCGGCTGTACCCGTGTTGCCCGGTGATACACCAGAAACACTTCATGCTAGGATTCAAGTGCAAGAGCATCGCATTTTACCAGATGCGATCGCTCTTGCAGCACTATATCCTGAGCGAGGATTGTCCAACCTTCCATAAAAAGCTGGAAATCATGTTGGTAATCACATGAGCAATAATTGGCACCAGTAAATTGCCACTAAAAAGGGCGCTGTATCCTAGCAACAACCCGACAACAGTTGCCCAAGCTACGTAAGGCCATTGTTGAGGACTGCTGAGGTGTAAGACACCAAAGCAAAGGCTAGATATAATAACAGCTAAATGATTGAATCCTAAAGCTGGTACCATCACACCGCGAAATAACAATTCTTCACTCAAACCAGGTAGTAGCCCCAGCCAAATGATGTCTGGCAAAGCTAGGGGTCTTAAAACCATTTCTAAGTAATAGTTTGCGCTTCTGCGGTAGGGAGTCCAAAGGCGATAAACTATACCACTTAAAATGGTGATACATAAACCCAAAAAAACTCCTAGCATTAACTCTGTTTGTTGCCAACGCCAGGACATTAAAGAAATGTTGCCAAAGCGCAACCACAGTTTAGCGACTATCCACAAAATAACTGCAGTTACTCCCATCGCCACCAACACTTGGGTGCGTGTCAGGTATGGAACTTCTGGCTCGTGCTTGTGCTGTTGTGCCACGGGAGTCTCCTCAAGGAGGGAAATGGAAAAAATTGTGAATTCTAATTTGATGTTAGTCCTGAATGCTTAACAATTCATGATTTAACTTTCATATTTTAATAATCGTAATTGGGATATTTCTGAACTGAGGGTAGATGGATCGATCCCCGCTTGGTGCGCGACCAATACACCTATTGCCTCTAGATATGAATTTACCTGTATTGATTTTATCCCCAAAGGTTGGGGTGGTACTTGTATCTGAGTTTGATTGTCCTCCACCGTCACGATTTGGCATCGCCGACTGCGGCTTAAACTCAGTAAAGCGCTACTACCACAAGCAGTTGCGGGTACAATTGCCGCATCGACTTGATTAACCCAGATGTCTCCTGTTTTTATTTTGGTCTTAGATTCGGTCAATTGATGACTTCCCCCAATCAGAAATTGGGGTGCGCGACTCAAACCAACAAGCACGCTTGTTAAAAAAGTATAACCCAATTCTTCAGCCGCAGAACGGGGAGATAAATTGGGATCGAGGGGAGGAGGCAAAAAAGCGGGGGAATGGGCACAAGGGATCTGAAAAGTTCTGACGATTAAATGACTAATGACTGCTTCTGCACCTGCGATGGGATCAATTCCTTGCCCTTGGCGGTACTTTTGTTCTATTTCCTCATCTATGTTATCGGGAAAACGCGCAACCACTGCGATCGCTTCCGCCCCTGCTTTTTCAATTAATATTTCTGCTGCTCGTAACAGGCTATCTGGGTTACCGATTGTTCCCCAACTTGCCCCCGATGCCGATATCTGTAATTGTACTTCTAAGTGTGCATCAGTTATAACATAGTCTGTCAAAGATAATCCTAGTGTAGCTCTAGCTGCATCTGCTGCTTGCAAGTGCCGCAACTGTAACTCTGGTTCAATGCCTTGGTCTAAAATCAAACCTATTCGATTTTGATAGACTGGGCGTAGTCCCCACTCGCCAGCAGCAAATTTGTCAAGCCCGTAACCTTCTACGTAAAGAGCGTTGGGTAAATTCCAGTACAGGTTGGCTCCATTGAGAACATTTGGGTGAGTAATCAAGCGATCGCAAACCCTAGCGACAGCTTTTGCAACTGGCAATGCATCTCCTGCATAACCCCCAATGGATGCCCCAATGCCAGTTGGTACAATTAAAATGGATGTATATAAATTCACGAAAGTTGTTAGTTGTTAGTGGTGTAGGACGAGCGTCTCGCCTGTCATCGTGAGTTGTTAGTGGTTAACTATTAACTACTAAGGGATTGCTAGGAAATAATTTATCCTATATTGTGAGATGGATGTCCCCCCCCCGTCCTGTATGAGTGGCGGGGGGGGGGGGGGGGGGTGTATGAGTGGCGGGCGGGGACGCCCGCACCACAAGAAATTCTGGGATATTTCTTTATTTGGAAGTCCCTAACTACTAACCACTATCCATTAGTTACAACAGCTTCAACAGAGCAGGTTTGCTTTTTAACGTCTACTGAGGTGATAGCCCAACGGAGGGGTTCTCCCTGTTTTTTTAGTTCTGCTTCAATCGCTTTTTGCAGTTCGGTGGGAGTTTCTTGTAAATCAATTTCTGCAGTAATAAAATGAGTAGTCATCGTGTTCTTCCTAACTTATGTACGGAGGGGCTATAGGCGTCTGTATAATCCTACAGATGCGTCGTACCACATTTTTTATTATTTACCAAATTGCAACTGATAAACTATATCCTCTTTCTCAGTTTCAATTTTCAAATCAGAGCGAGGATAAGCAACACAAAGCAATACATAGCCCTGTTTTTGAAGGTCTGGACTAACGCCCATGCCATCAGTTTGATCCACAGTTCCGGAAATAATTTGGGCTGCACAAGTCGTGCAAACTCCTGCATGACAGGAACTTGGCAACTCTAAACTAGCAGCATCAGCGACTGATAGGATGGTTTCATTTTCGGGAACTTGCAAAGTATGAGTTTTGCCTTGGTAGATAATTTCAACTGTGTGTGTTTTGGGCATAAAGAATTATCAGCGATCTGGCAATAGACAAGTTAAATATTTTATCCTATGAATAGGCAGAAACCCAATTAAGAAAAGCAAAAAAAAGATTTATCTTAAAACAGCTTGACTCGTAAACGCACTATGAGCGTGATAATTATAAGAGAATGGGGAATTCCGCGATAATTGTTAAGAGGGGTTAGGGATTAGGAGTTAGGGACAAGAGAATTCCGCCTGACCCCTGACCCCCGCCCCCCTCATTTGAATATCTGGAGAGCAGAATGTTAGAATCATACCGCAGACACGTTACAGAAAGAGCCGCCCTCGGAATCCCCCCCTTACCATTAGATGCAAAACAAACATCTGAACTATGTGAATTACTAAAAAATCCTCCTGCGGGTGAAGAAGAGACATTACTACACTTGTTGAGCGATCGCATTTCTCCTGGGGTCGATCCTGCAGCCTATGTCAAAGCAGGGTTTCTCACTGCCATTGCCAAAAAGGAAGTCAGTAGCCCCTTGATTTCACCGATTGCTGCAGTGCAATGGTTGGGTACAATGGTGGGTGGTTACAACGTCCAATCGTTAATCGAACTCCTGCAAACTCCAAGTACATCCCTATCGGATTCTTCTGAAACACCCCTAATGATGAAAGGGCAAGGAAAGGAACCGATAGCCGCCTATGCAGCAGAGGCATTGAGCAAAACCCTTTTGGTGTATGATGCCTTCCACGATATTCTAGAATTATCCAAAACCAATCCTTTCGCCAAACAGGTTATTGACTCTTGGGTAGAAGCTGAATGGTTTACTTCTCGTCCGATAGTACCAGAATTCATCAACGTGACTGTCTTCAAAGTACCAGGCGAGACAAATACTGACGACTTGTCTCCTGCAACCCAGGCTACCACACGTCCCGATATTCCCCTACACGCTTTGGCAATGCTGGAAAGTAGAATGCCTGGTTCACTGCAAACCATTGCTGAGTTAAAGACAAAAGGTTTTCCCGTAGCTTATGTCGGGGATGTGGTAGGGACTGGTTCCTCCCGCAAATCGGCAATTAACTCTGTGTTATGGCACATTGGGCATGATATTCCTTACATACCCAACAAGCGATCGGGTGGGTATATTTTAGGTAGTACGATCGCACCCATTTTCTTTAACACTGCAGAAGACGCTGGTGCTTTACCCATCCAGTGTGATGTCACCAAGATGGAAACCGGGATGGTAATTACAATCTATCCCCATAGAGGAGAAATCACCAACGAAGACGGCGAAGTTATTTCCACCTTCACCCTCAAACCCGACACAATTCTTGATGAAGTCCGTGCTGGTGGACGCATTCCCTTACTCATCGGACGTACCCTCACGGACAAAACCAGACTTGCTCTTGGTTTAGAACCCAGCACAGTCTTTACCCGTCCCCAGCAACCGACTGACACGGGTAAAGGTTATACGTTGGCACAGAAAATGGTAGGTAAAGCTTGCGGTTTACCTGGAGTTCGTCCCGGTACATCCTGCGAACCCATCATGACAACTGTTGGTTCTCAGGATACTACAGGACCGATGACTCGCGATGAATTGAAAGAACTCGCTTGTCTGGGTTTTTCTGCTGACTTGACAATCCAGAGTTTCTGTCATACAGCAGCGTATCCCAAACCAGTTGATATCAAAACTCATAAGGAATTGCCTGACTTTTTCGCCTCTCGTGCTGGTGTCGCTTTACGTCCCGGTGATGGTATCATCCATTCCTGGTTAAATCGGATGCTGTTACCAGATACTGTCGGAACTGGTGGAGACTCCCATACGCGATTCCCCCTAGGTATTTCCTTCCCTGGTGGTTCTGGATTGGTGGCGTTTGCAGCGGCTTTGGGTGTCATGCCTTTGGATATGCCAGAATCTGTGTTGGTAAGGTTTAAAGGAGAGTTGCAACCTGGTATTACTTTGAGGGATATAGTGAATGCCATTCCCTACGTAGCGATTCAGAAAGGTTTGCTCACAGTAGAGAAGAAGAACAAGAAAAATGTCTTTGCTGGGCGGATTCTGGAGATGGAAGGTTTGCCAGATTTGAAAGTTGAGCAAGCGTTTGAACTGACTGATGCAAGTGCCGAACGTTCTTGTGGGGGTTGTACTATCAAGTTGAGTGTTGAGACAATTTCAGAATATCTGCGTTCCAACGTAGCGCTGTTGAAGAACATGGTAGCACGAGGTTATCAAGATGCCCGTACCATTATGCGGCGTGTTGCTAAGATGGAGGAGTGGTTGGCAAATCCGGTATTGTTAGAAGCGGATGCTGATGCAGAATACGCGGAAATTATCGAAATCGATCTGAACGAAATCAAAGAACCTATTGTGGCTGCGCCCAATGACCCCGATAATGTGAAATTATTATCGGAAGTGGCTAATGACCCAATACAAGAAGTGTTCCTTGGTTCTTGTATGACGAATATCGGTCATTATCGCGCAATGGCTAAGGTGTTGGATGGTGCAGGTGCAGTGAAAACTCGTTTGTGGGTTTCTCCACCAACTCGCATGGACGAACACCAACTGAAAGAAGAAGGTGTTTATGGTATTTTTGGTGCTGCAGGTGCGCGGACAGAAATACCCGGTTGCAGTTTGTGCATGGGTAATCAGGCGCGAGTTGCTGATGGCGTGACAGTGTTTTCTACTTCTACCCGCAACTTCAATAACCGCATGGGTAAAGATGCACGAGTTTATCTCGGTTCTGCGGAATTGGCTGCAGTTTGTGCGCTGTTGGGAAGGATTCCTACTGTGCAGGAATATTTGGATATTGTGGCGAGTAAGATTCATCCTTTTGCTGATGATTTGTATCGGTATTTGAATTTCGACCAAATTGCTGGTTTTGAGGATGAAGGAAGGGTAATTGCGTTGGAACAGATGCCAAGGATTGAGGATATTTTGGGTATGCCGACTGCAGGGAAAAAGTAGTTTATTTTGGGTGGGCATTGCCCACCATGAAAACACGAAGAAAGAATAATTAACCGCAGATGAACGCAGATGGACGCAGATAAATTTAGTTATTTGATAAATTAAGATAATCTGCTTTTTTATAGCTTAGGTATTATGAAATCTCTACAAAACTATACTATTGTTATACGTCCTGATGATAATGGTACTTTTGTCGCCTATCTGCTAGCAATTTCTGGCTGTCATGCTTGGGGAGAAACTCCGGATGCAGCTCGTGCTGAACTTGTTTTTGTTTTTGACATGATTAAGGAAGAATACGAAGAACAAGCTTAAACAATTAGGTATTACAGAGGAAGAATTTAACCAGTTACGCTAATTGGCGCGATCGCTTCAAGAAGAATAAGTAATACGGCTATCTTCAGTCCTCAGATTATCACATTATTCATGCAAAGATTGCAAGATTGATTTCATTTTTTTATATTAAAATGATGATGCCATAAGTTTTTGAGGAGTTACATTAAGTTGCGAGAACGGCAACTATTTTTTGAAAGATTTCTGATAGCTACTGAACAAGCTTCTCTTGAGCGAGACTACCTGATATTTGAGAAAATATTGTTGTTGCTGCTAACAGAGTTACTGACATGACATCTTCTCAACCGAACAATATACACATAGAAATTACGACACCCTCCCAAACACTCTTTCCTTGCAGGGTTTATCCCATTCCAAAAAATCAGCCTGGGGTCAATACTCCCATTAAATTGCATATGCGTATCGCCCACAACACTTCAAATTTCCTTTATCTTAACCCCGACCAACCTTTTATTCCAGAGCTTTTGACATTAAATGGACAAATAATACAAGGACATTTAGTTACTGAAGAACTTATTACTAATACTCCGCCAAACATACCAATTAAAGGTAATCAGAAGAAAGACTTTGAATTGTGGAGAATCAGACCTAACGGATCTACAATTTTTTCTTGGACTGCAAAGCTTTTTTGGCAAAATAACTCCCTAAAGCTAAAAATTCCTACTGTTCCTGACAACAAGCTTGTTAGTCCTGTTAACTTCGAGTCGTTCTGGTGTTTTGATGCACTTGAAGCCAAAAACTATCAGATGAGATTTATCTTGGATATCGACTCTGAAACTACATTATCTGGTAAATATAATATCATACAAGAAGGAACTCTACAGGAAAATCATTCAGGAATCTTATCAACACAGTGGCTAAATATTCGTTTAGTTCAGCCATTATCTACTGACGAGCATACAATTGAGGTGAATGGAATCACATTCAAGATAGAAATGCCAAGTTCTACTTTTCAAATCACTAAATCAGAAACGCTTGTAAATCTGGGTATTTATATTACGAATAAGACATCCATGACTTTTCGCTTTTATCAAAAAGCTTCAATAGAAGCAATTTTAATAGGAGACGACAGTAAAGAAATAAATTCTCAAAGCGATCCACCAGGAAGATGGAGAAGTAAGGAACCTGAATATTATTCAATTAAACCAGGAAAAAGTGCATTTTTGAATTTAGAATCAATGCTTCTTTGGGGTTATAAAGAAGACCTAGGCACAAATATACAAGAAACATGGTTTTTTGACAAAAACTTGACTCTCAGACGACAGTCTTCTGATAATCAACGCGGTTTCCACTTAAGTCCTGAAGTTCAGATTCAACTTGCAATTCCTAATAAAACTCGCCACCGATTTAGTGGAGGTAATGGCTTTGATTATTTTTCTGACCTCAAAGTAGGTGCAACATATCAACTTCAAATCATATACTGCGTTCCCGATCAAGCAAGAAACTTAGAGTCACAGGTATTAGAAAAAGTTTGGACTGGGTGGATAGCTATGCCTTTTGTAGAATTTCATCTTATTAAGTCATAAAAGTAAAAATGAAGTAGAATTATGCTCTCTATAAATTTCTCTCCTGATTTCGTAAGCAAACCGCCTCCACCAACTCCTTTAAATTAACTTTATAAAGTTTCAAGAAATCTTCATCAAGAATTCCCTCTTCTACTGATTTTATCAATTCAGTAAATTTTGGGATTTACTAAAAATAGAAAAATAGCAAAGAATTGATTATCAAGTCAAAAACATTCTTTGACTTCTCTCGGAATCGCACATAGTTTCACATAGCATTAAATACTTATGCATCTACCCATTCTGCTATTTCTTGGAAGATTTCTGATAGCTACTAAACAAGCTTCTCTTGAGCGAGACTGCCTGACATTTGAGAAAATATCGTTGTTGCTGCCTTGGTAATATGAGGCAAAGGTTTGTACCTCCTGAACCTGGAGTGTCCTTCCGACTGCAACAAATCATCTTATAGGTTGTTGAGTAGCGGTTCTAATCTTATTAAATCGCCAATTTTGTTTTGCCTGAAGAGTTGTCCCTTGAAAAGACACTACTTTCTAATATCAGTCGAACTTAGAATATTTCATTGATTTGAGAGAGTTGTAAAAATCCAACTCAAGAAAGTTACTTTCAATTCCTTGAGAGGAAAATACACCGAATATTTAGAAAAAGGAATATTTATGACTATTGATGGAGCTGGTAACACATTAATGTCAGCTAGGGAGTTCAATATCACTCCTACTACACAAACGTTCACAGATTGGGTAGGTTCGTCCGATCTCAACGATTTCTACCGCTTCAGTCTCAGCAATAGTAGCAGTTTCAATCTTGCCCTCAACGGTCTAGTCGCTGATGCAGACGTGCAGTTGCTTGACAGTAGTGGCAACACACTTGCTAGTTCTGCTGCGGGTGGCATCACTGCTGAATCTATCAGCCGTACTCTAGATGCAGGCACTTACTATATCCAAGTCTATCCATACAACGGTGCTAACACCAACTACAACTTGAGCGTGTCAGCAACAATTAACGATTATGCTGGGAATACCCTCAACAATGCACGTCAAATCACCCTAAATTCCACAGCCAGCACTTACAGTGATTGGGTGGGTTCATCTGATACTGATGACTACTACCGTTTCAGCCTTAGCGCTAATAGCAGTGTCAATCTGGTATTAAACGGTTTAACTGAAAATGCTGATGTGCAATTGCTCAACAGCAGTGGTAACGTGCTGACTAGTTCAACTAGTAGTGGCACTGCGACTGAATTTATCAGCTACAGTCTAGACACAGGCATCTACTACGTTCGAGTCTATCCCTATGGTGGTGCTAACACCAACTACAACTTGAGCATGTCAGCAACAATTAACGATTATGCTGGGAATACCCTCAACAATGCACGTCAAATCACCCTAAATTCCACAGCTAGCACCTACAGTGATTGGGTGGGTAGCACTGACACTAACGATTTTTACCGTTTCAACCTCAGTCAAACTAGCAGTTTTAATCTTACCCTCAATGGTCTGGTAGCTGATGCTGATGTGCAATTAATTTGGGATAGCAATAGCAATGGGGTCATCGATAGCGGCGAAGTCATTGCTAGTTCTGCTGCGGGTGGTACCACTGCTGAAGCTATTAGTAGAACTTTAAGTGCGGGTACTTACTACATCCAAGTCTATCCCTATAGTAGTGCTAACACTAACTACAATTTAAGCGCGTCTATTACACCCAATGACTACGCTGGAAATACCCTCAATAATGCACGTCAAATCGCCGTAAATTCTACTACTAGCACTTATACTGATTGGGTGGGTAGTGCTGATACCAACGATTACTACCGTTTCAGCCTCGACACTACTAGGAACTTAAATCTTGCCATGAACGGTTTAAGTGGGAATGCTGATGTACAATTGCTTGATAGCAATGGGAATGCGATCGCTAGTTCAACTAACGGTGACACGGCGGCTGAATCTATCAGCAGAACTCTAGGTGCAGGCACTTACTACATCCGTGTCTATCCTGGCGAGAGTGGGGCAAGCACCTTCTACAATCTCAGCATTGAGAGCACGACTGCGCCAGTAGAATCTCATACTTTAAATTCAAAGTGGATTCGACAGTTAGGTACTACGGGTGATGACTCCTCCTATAGTGTTGCCGTTGATAGTGCTGGCAATGTCTATATTACGGGATATACTGAAGGTTCATTGGGAGGAACAAATGCTGGAGGTCTAGATAGTTGGTTAGCTAAATACACTCCTAACGGAACATTGTCGTGGAAAAAACAGATCGGTACTAGTAGTAATGACAACTCTCGTAACATAAGTGTCGATAGTTACGGAAATATTTACATTGTTGTTGAAGGAGGTAATCCTTCTGGAAGCAGTAATCCTACAAATAATGTTTGGTTAACTAGATATGACACCAACGGAAATTTCACTTGGACACAAGAATTGGGCATGAACGGCTATTTTGTTTCTTTTGGTCTGACCGTAGACAAAGTAGGCAATGTCTATGTGACTGGAGGAACAGAAGGAAGTAGTGCTGATGATGTTGATATTTTACTAACAAAATATGACAGTAACGGAAATCTGTTTTGGAACAAAAAATTAGGTACTACTAGCTTCGATATTTCCGATAGCATCACAGTAGATAACGCTGGTAACGTATACATTACCGGAGGAACTCAGGGCGCATTAGGAGGAAATAATTTCGGAAATTTTGATAGCTGGGTAGCAAAGTATGACACCAATGGTTCTCTGAGTTGGGCGAAACAATTGGGTACAAGTGCCAGAGATTACTCATTTGGTGTTTCTGTAGATAACAATGGAAATGTTTATATCACTGGAGGTTCTGAAGGTGGCTTAGGAGGAAATAGTGCTGAGATTGTAGATGCTTGGATAGCTAAGTACAGCAGTAACGGGAACTTAACTTGGAGTAGAAAATTGGGTACTTCTGGCTTAGATGTCTCCAATGATATCGCCGTAGATAATGCTGGCTACGTCTATATTACAGGTTACACTGATGCTGTTTTAGGTAAAAGTAATAGCGGAAACATTGATGCTTGGATAGCAAAATACGATTTTAATGGTAATCAGCTATCTATCGATCAAGTAGGCTCTTCTGATGATGATATTTCTAGGGATATTGCGATCGATACTGCTGGCAATGTCTACATTACAGGAATTACTAGGGGTGCATTGGGAGGTAGTAATGCAGGTAAGGTTGATGCTTGGGTAATAAAGTACTAGTACAGATTGGCGGAAATATGCCAACCGTTAAGGACACAAGCAAACCATCTAATTTTCGTAACCTTTAATGGGTATGTTTGCTTGTGCCAAGCTGTACTAGCTTCAGCTTCAAAAAATTAGCTAATGTGTGAAGATACAGCAATTAATAGGGTGACCAATATGACATCTTCTGAATCAAATAGTATCAGTTTAGACATTCACAGACCTCCCAGAGTACTTTTTCCTAATAAGGTTGCTTATCCCATCCCACAAAATGAGATGGGGATAAATACGCCGATTCGATTGAGTGTGAGTATCTTTAACAAGACTTCAACTCGCTTTCGTTTGCATCCTTTGCAACCGATTCTTCCAGAACTCTTGACACTAGATGGACAAATCATACAAAGACGTTTAGTGACTGATGCGGATTTTACGAATAACCAGCAAAACACTTTGCTTCAGCGAAATCAGGGTCGGGAAGCCGTTTTTTTTCAAATTCCACCTAATTGCTCTTCCGGCTTTGATTTCCCGGCAAAGTTTCTTTGGGAGCACAATATTCTCCGGCTAAAAATTCCTACTATTCCAATGTTCTCACCCAATTCTTTTCACCCCACATCTTTCTGGTGTTTTGATGGGCTAGAAGCAGAAAATTACCAACTTCGATGGATTTTGAATACCTACGATGAAAATACATTGTCTGATGAATCTAATATTAATCGCTCGATAACCGTGGGGGATATCAGTTCAAGAATGCTAGCAACCCCCTGGCTCAATCTTCGTCTGGTTCAACCCTTATCCACTGACAATCGCGCTATCGAAGTCGATGGAGTCAGATTCAAAATAGAGATGCCTGAATCGGTTTTAACCATCCCAAATAGACAAACAGGAAATAAAACTGATGTCAAGCTAGGTATCCAAGTTATCAACAATACTTCCAACTCACTTCGTTTTTATCAACCAAGTTCTATAGATATGTATCTAACAGATGATGAGAACAGAGCAATACAAATTCTTCCTGAAAAAATAAGCCCTGGAAAGCCAAAACTACTAACTGATTATTCGGTTCAATCAGGAAAAAGTGCATTTTTTAGTCTAAATGGGGTAATTTCATGGAGGAACAAAAATGTTCTTCAAATAGCATTTCCAAGGAAAACTCGTCAACAATTTACTGGAAACGATTCTTACTTTAATTTTGGCGAACTCACAGCAAACCAATTTTATCATCTTCAAGTTACATATAAAATACCTGAAAGTGCAACTCATTTAGAGAAGGAAGTATTAGAAAAAGTTTGGACAGGTTGGGTAACTCTACCTTCTGTCCAATTGACTCTTGTCGAACCATAAAATGAAAATAAAGCGACATGATTTTCTTCGCTATTTGTTTCTAAATTTGTCAAATATCTGTTTTTTAAACTGAGAAATATATAGGACACCAACAATGAAATCTTTGAAATACTCCATAACTTTGCTTGTATGGTCTTTAACAATTATTGCAACGATTCAAGAAAGTTTTGCCATGAAAATTATACCTAGCCAACCTGGTGCTACACAATACTGGAGGCAAAGCTCAGATTATCCAACACCTCCTAGCATTTCTCCTCCATTTCGTAATACAGTAGAAGTAGATACAAGGTTATGGACACAACCTCTTCCATTAGGTGGCTCACGATCATTTTCGACTACGCTTACCATCTGGTCACTCTTTTCTGAGCGTGGTCTTTTTGGTTGGGATTTTCAGCCATCCCAACAAGCATTAACAGGTAGTTTTATTGTTGAGGATTATCTCGCTTGTGGTTACGAAGACGTTTGTGGTGGTGAACGTCCATATGATCGGAATTTTGAGCCTAGTACAAATGGAATAGGAGCTAATTTTCGTTTGAGGTACGATCCAGCGCCTACAGTCCCTCCTCCAGGAGAAAAGACTCACTGGATTCAAGTAGCAAGAGCTAGTTATGCGGGTGTGTTCGGGAATCCTTTTTTCATACCTAATATTTGGTTTGTTGACAATTTTCTCCAAAGAGATACTCCTTACGCTGACGAGGTGTCATTAGCAGTCACTCCAACACTTTTTAGAGATATGCCTTATGTCGATGGAGATGAATATCCAGGTGTCTTGGCAAATAACAATTACTTTGAGGCGCAGCTTTACTTCGTTAAGGAAACAACACCACCTTCGAGTCGTCAGAAAAAAGTGGTCATTTACGACGGCATCCAATGGGGATGGAAAAATATTAAGGGTTATAAAGAGCAAGACCCACCGCCACCTCCTTGCAACGGTGGTAGCGGTGGCGGCGGTTGCTTAAGAACCTCTGCTGTTAACTCAACTAAAGACCAAAAACTTCTATCAGATAAAGATAACAAGTCCGCATCTCACCTCTCGGTCCCTGAATCCACATCCGTAATGGGACTGCTAGCACTTGCAGCATGGGGTGTAATGAAAGCCCTAAAAATTCGTAAAGACAAGCAGTCGTGAACCACCTTTACACCCTATTGTTTTCCCTCAGCATAATTCTCATCAACCCTTGAGGTACGATGCGCGGGGAAATCTGGACTCAACCAAAAGTAATAGTTATTGAGAGGGTAGTTAATATGACATCAAGTATATCGAATGATAACAATGCTGTTGAAGTAGATGGCGTCCGTTTTGAAACTATAGTGCTGGAGCCAGTGTTGAACGTACCAAAAAGAACCTTGGTGCAGAAACTGCTGTGCGTATTACAACCTTTATTACCAATACCACCTGGATATTTTTCCCCTAGATATTCTGTAAAGATTGGTATTCGTATTACTAATAACACCCCAACTCCTCTTCGATTTAGCTTGTATTTCACCTTGTTTCCAGAAATTGTGAGTGTAAATAGTCCAGATAATCCAATTTCCTTGGAAGGGGGCTGTATTAGCCCCACAGCGCCCTTAGAATCTGATTTTCCTTTTGTCATACCTGGAGAAAGTGTGACCTTCTTTCCTAATGCAGAAATCTTTTGGATTTGGGGCGAAAGGCTTGGACTTAGCATGGATAGCGGAGAAGGTGGTAAATGGATTTTTCAACCTTTTAAGCTTGGTAATTATCAGTTCCGGTTTACGTATAACAATCTAAAGGCAATGGTAACAATGTACGGTTCTGTGAGTACAGATACAAAGTTAATAGAAGGACTCTGGACGGGTCAAGTAACAACTCCATTTGTGGATTTACATTTAGTCCATCTGTAAAGTGAAGCTAGATTTTGATTTTCCAAAAGACTAATCTCACATTGAGAGCTAAAACATATAAGGAGCCACTGAAAATGTTACTGCGACAATATTCTTTAGTTTTTTTTGCATCCACATTAATGATTGCATTAACAGATGGAACGGGTGTAGCGTTTACCATTACACCCTCAAATCCTTCTGATGTTGAGTTTTATAGAGAACAGTCTTTTGCTCAAGTAAGTCCCAGTCAAGATGCCACAACGGTAATAGATAAGAGTTTATGGTATGGACTTCTTCCACGAGGTGGGACGTTTTCGTTTAATACAACACTTCGTCTCTGGTCTCTTACGTCTGAACTAGGCTTTTTTGGATGGAACTTTCAGCCTGCAAAAAACGATTTAAAAGGTAGTTTTGAGATTGTCACTTATCAGGCTTGCAATCTTGGAGATGCGTGTGGTGGAGCTAGTACGCCCATAAGTGACATTCCTACAGGTATTTACCGTGGAGTTGGCTCTCTTTTTCACTTAAAGTACAATCCAGAGCCTAACGATCCCCAACCAGGACAGGGCAAACTCCACTGGATTCAGGTGGTGCAAGCTAACTACGGCAAAGCTAATCCTGGCGTGCCTATCATATCTGGTATTCCTTTTGTCGATAATAGTGGAAGAAAAAGCACTCCTTATTATGACTATTCAGGCTACCGTTTTGCAGGCGAAGACTTTTTTATGGATCGACCATATGCTGGTGGTATTAGCAATGCTCGTAGAAACACTTACTTCAATGCACAACTCTACTTAGTTCAAGAAACTACGCCTCCAGGAAGCAATAAAAGGACTGTTACAATTTACAATGGAATCAGGTGGGGGTGGAAAAATACAGTTCGTCGTCGTTCGTGCCCAAATACAAGTGTTGATAGCGAATGTCCACTGCCACCTCCCCCACCACCACCTTCTTGTAACCCCAGTAGCGGTGGCGGTGGATGCAGTTACAGAGTTGTTGATAACGAGAATGAAGACCAAAAGTTGTCACTTTTCGACAGCAGCAATTTGGACGTGGCAAATATCAGCTATGACGATTCTGAATCTCCGATCTCTGTCCCTGAATCCACATCTGCACTGGGGCTGCTGGCAATTGCAGCATGGGGTGTAGTCAAAGCCATGAAAATTCGTAAAGACAAGCAGTCGTGAACCACCTTTACACTTTGCTGTTTTCCTTCAGCATCATTCTGATAAATCCGTGGGGTACGATGCGAGGGGAAATTTGGACTCAACCAAAAGTACTCGTCATCCTTCTCACGTGCATATTCAACTTCTTAATCCTATGGGAAGAAAGGTTTCAACTCAAGATTCCCCGAACTTGGAAATTCAGCAAACTCTTGTGGGAGATATTTCTCGGTGTTGGACTCATCTCAACTCTTACGAGTCCCTTCCCTTTACGATCGCTACTCGGTCAAGAACAGATGGGTGATGGGTTGCTCTACTGGGTACTGATTGCCATCTTCACCCTCAGCAATACTCTACTACTCAGACTGCATCCAGAACTAGGGCGATCGCAACTCCAAGGGCTAATCATTGGTGGCGTCGTCCTTGCCATCAGTATTTTCCCCCAAGCCATTAACTGGAAAATCGACTACACTGCCACATCAGGACAACTTCTCAAGGAGAATATCTTAGCCAGTAGCATTTTCCAAAACCAACAGCCAATCGGTTTGTACTCTCATAGGGGTCATGCGTCATTTGTCCTATCAGTAACGGCAGTCATGACACTTGTGGGTTGGCAGTGGCAGTGGATAAGCACTCGGTGTGCTGCTATAGCCAGTGTCCTCATTATCCCTGCCCTACTGCTGACCCAAACTCGGGCAGGATTATTAGCCTTGATGGTAGCAACTGCTTATCTTTTAGGACGATCGCATTACAAGCTATTAGTCCCATCGGTACTGGCATGTCTGGTGGTAGTTGGCATCACCACGACTACCAGACATCTTGACAAACTACCAGTTATCAAACAAATCACATCCGACCGAGTTCACCTATGGGAGGTATCACAGCATGGTATCAATAAGCGTCCCTTACTCGGATGGGGTATGGATGGTTTTGGTGTCGCTTACCCGGAGGTACAGTACCGCAAAAAGCTAGTAAAAGTAACTCGTTTGGGAGACTTTACCTTCGAGTACCAAGACAAGGACGGACAACTCATGACAGCACCACTACCTACAGTGAAAGCACACAATCTGATTTTAGATACAAATCTATCTGTAGGCTTACTGGGAATGCTACCCTATCTTGCCCTGTTAGGATTTTGTCTGTGGCAGATCGTTAAATCGCCCTATCGTGGCATAGAGGCAGTAGCAATTGCCTACCTCGCCTTCACCTTCACTTGGTTCGAGTGCGCTCAGTTCACCCATCTGGTTTGGTGGTCGCTCAGTTTCAAAGGAATGTCTCTCCCTCGTGAAAAAATCGTACCTTAAGTACCTCAATCGCGCCACAATTGTTTGCTTGCTGAGCCTGCTCTTTGGCAACACGCAGTCAATTTCTCAGTCACAATGGACACCACAGATGTCAGATGAGTTTCAGCAACGGTCTAGGGATGCGATCGCCAAACTTTCAGGGAGTAATTAACAGCCTTTGAGAACGAAAAGAAGTTCTATCCCAAAGCAATGATTGACTTTCTAGCAGGAAACTCTGAAAAAGCGATTGCCTTCCTCCAAGCTGAAGATGCTCCTATCTCCCAGCAATTCCTAACTGTCATGCTTAGGGATAAACTTTAGATGAAGCTCGTGCTGAGCTTGTTTTTGTTTTTGACACGATCGAGGAAGAATACGAAGAACAAGGGCGTTCTCTACCCAATGATGTCGGTCTAGTAATTGCCAATGCCAGATAAAGCCAGCGAATTACAACGAGTTGCTCGGAAACTAGGGCTGTCTTCCGTTCAGTATCGGGCTTATCGCATCATTCATGCAAATATTGCAAGATTGATTTCAATTTTTGTATATTAAAGTGATGGTGCTAAGATTTTTTGAGCAGTTACATTAAGTTGCGGGAGCGTCAGCGATACAATTGTTTGCTCGCCAGTAAATACTGTTTGCTTGTAAGCCGAACCAGCTAGTAAACAGACTGTTACTTTGTCTTCTAATGGATCGACAATCCAATATTCATTAACACCAAAGGTTGCGTACTCTAATTTTTTAGTATTGTAATCCCGGTCAATAGATTCAGGAGAGACAACTTCAACAATGAGTGGGGGTGCAGTTTTCAGAACAGCCGATTTATTTTCAATGGAAATAGCTTGTTGTTGAGTCATGACTAATACATCAGGACGCCTAATTTGTGAATTAGTCATGACCTCGACACCATTGGAACGCGGTTCTAATGTTAATCCCAAACGTTCCTTTTCCAAAAAGAAGCGAACGACGAGAAAAGTGATAATTGCTTCATGTTTACCAGTACCAGGAGGCATTTCTATTAATACCCCGTTTTCCAGTTCGTAACGCTTGTCTGTACCGTCATCGTAGGTTAGATACTCCTCAACCGTCATTTTTACAGGTGTTTGGGACACGGATGCCTCCTAATATAGTTGGTGGGTGCCTTTAAGAGGGGATGTCCCTATGATAAATAAACCATCGAGCTGGTACAAAGTGCAATCGTTTAAAAACTTTACGATCGCAAAAATCCGAAATTTTAGGGGAGTAAATCAACTCAAGGACGTTGAGATCGCAAAAATTGCTCAAATGCCTGAACAGCATCATACTGGTCAGGTATAGCGATATATGGCAGTAATATATTTGGGTCTAAATCTGGGAAGAAACTGCTACGCTCGACGGACTCATATTCCCCAGAGGAATTTAAACGAAATATTCTAATGGTGTCAGATTTCCAGAACCAAACTTCTCTTACTTGCTTGGGTTTGTATAATTGTCTTCTGTCAATAGTGCCACTGGTAACAATAATTTCAATAACAATGTCAGAAACTTCTTTTTTTGTGCCAATGCTGTAAGATTCATGGCTGTGTACCAGAGGTATAACCCGGTGCTTGTAAGGTATGTTTATATAAAGGAGCCAGGGCTTTGGTTAGTTCTTTTCCTCGTTCGGTAAGACCATAGGTAACTTGTGGGGGAATAGTTGGCTCATAGTGGCGATAGAGAATCCCCATTGATTCCAACATCCTTAGTCTTTCCGTCAAAACTTTTGTTGAAAATTCCCAACCATTGAAGAATTTGCAAGGGCGATTGTTAATACCTGTGTAAATTTCAGTCTCAGCAGTGGTGCGACTGTGTTTGTTGGAAGCACTCAGGTGACCAATCCCTTGGAATCTGTAAATTGTTAGATTAGAGTAAAATTTAGAGAAAAGAGGTAATTATGTCTGAGCATAATTTAGGTAGTAACTATAGCCAACAATCAATAGATTCGCTAGTACTTGAAATTGAAAAAATTCCTAAAGAATACTGGACAAACTTACTTCAGATAATTCGTCTATATGGTGAGAGTCTGGCTAAAAAGCCAGCATCATCAGATGCTTGGGCTAAAGCTATGGATGAAATAAAAAACCCCGATCCAGTACTGAAAGCGGCACGACAGAAAGCTTTAAGCGAACTGCTGAGAAAATGGCAAGAAGAAGGAGACGAACAGGAACAAACCGAAACGGCAGAATTCCTCCGTAAAGCACTAGAAGAAGATCCTGTATCAATATAAACCATTCCATGAGCAGAATAGTATTGCTAGATTCTGGTCTTTTAGGAATGGTGACAACTCCTAAAGCTATATCTCCTGTATATCAGGAGTGCAAACTTTGGTTTAATTCTCTTGACTCGAGAGGATACATAGTAATGTTGCCTGAAATTGCTGACTACGAAGTTAGACGCGAATTGCTCCGGGTTAACAAAGTAGCTGGTATCCGACGACTTGACGAACTCAAAGTTACTCTTGCATATCTTCCCATAACAACACAAGTGATGCTTTTAGCAGCTGAGTTATGGGCAGAGGCGCGACGATATGACCAATTAACTAAAAATAAATAGAAAAAGAAAAAAATAATGGATTACTTAGAAATTGATGCCTTAGTGCAGGGAATCGTATACTGCGAGCCAGCTGTTAAACAAGATCTTGGGCGTCGGTTTGCTGCTTATCTTGGATTAAAGCCAGGTAAAGCAGGAGCAGATGGAGGAATAGATGGAGAAGGAGAAATTAACGGGCAAAGGGTTTATTTTCAATCGAAATTGTCTAAAAATTTGCTAGATGCTTCATTAGTAGCAGAGTTTTGGAGGTACTTGACAAAATATGAAGCTGATATTGGTGTGATGTTAGCAGGCGCTGGCTACACATCTGGTTTTCAATCACGGTTGGAACAATTCCCAAATATCGATAAATTGAAAATTCACTTATTGACTTTAGAAGATATTTTTGCAGAAACTCCCAAGTTTGAACAAGCTGTAATAGATTTACCTCCATTACAAGATTTAAGTAGCGGTAAATGGGCAAGCCTCAGGTAAAGTTAAGCTGCTATTAGAGGACATATAGAGTTATACACGCGATGTCGGATTGAGCAATAATGGTATCAGTGCTTGTGGAATGGATGCTGTTGTTACAATAAGTGGCACGATCGCACCTAGAAGAAAATACGATCGCACCACCGTTACCTAAGTAAGTGGGATTTCGTTATAAATTCCACTTGCGATCGCCAACTCGCTCTCAGAACCAATGCCTGTATTTAACTGTAATGGATTGGGATATAACTGCCCAAAAGAAAAACGATCCACTGAAGGTGAAACACCATCTTGGTTCACAACATACCCTGTGTGACATGGGAAAACAGAGTTTGAGAAAACTGCTTGTGAATGCAGAGGATCAATTTCAAAGATAGTTGTAGAACCACTCACCTCATTTGCTACGACTAACAAAGGCTTCCCATTAGGGCTGTTGTTAGCAGAGACAAAAGCTAATCCTTCTGGTCCCAAATCACCAGCTGCTATGACTTGTTCTGTCGTTGGATCGGGATCTCCATCTTCATCAACGTCAAACTGAACGCTGAAGTCACGGGTGTTGATGTACTGTACAAAGCTGGGACTGGTTGGCTTGGAGATGTCGTAAACCATAACACCACCAATCCGCTCTAAACCTATGAAAGCGTAAGTATTATCCCCTACAACTCCTGTAACAACTCCCTCTGGTTCCGGTCCTTTGTCATCACTGCGGTTATCAAAGGTGTCATTGCTAGTATTATTAGAGTTAAACTCTTCGGGAAAGAGTTGCGCTGTGATGCGCTCAAATTCATCTCCACTGTCGTAAACAAGTTTTCCCTGAGTATCCCAAATGGAGAAAGACCGACCTCCAAAGCTGTAAAGCTCATCATAATCGCCATCGCCATCAGTATCTCCCAAAGTACTGGTAACGTACAAGCGTCCCAAAGCTTTATCTTCTTGTAGGGCTTTTGCGTTGGGGAAGGCTGTTGGGTCAAGTTTGAGGTCTTTTACCCGCTTTTGTTCGCTAAAACCATCATAATCACGCGCATCTCCTTCATTGGCAGTGATGAGATAGGTCTGACCGTGAATTTCAAATGAGGTTATACCATCAGGTTGATACATACCATTGATCGGCCAGTTGCGGATGTTAATAGCTCCATCGCGATCGCTAGCATCAAGAGCGTTGTTCACACTAACCAGTCCCAAGCCAATGGGGACATCTGTAACAGGTAAGCTAGCTTCATCAAAAAAGAAGGTTTGGAGCGAGGAAAAAGTATTATGGTCTTTAAAGCCAAGAGGCACAATGTCAGTGACAGCACCACTTTCTACATCTACAACGGCTATGGCATTATTTTCTTGCAGCGTAACCCAAGCCGTTGTGGAATCTGGAGAAATAGCAATATATTCTGGCTCTAAATCTTGAGCCACTGAAGCATTAGGTCCGAAGATGCGAACACCTGCACTTCTCAACTCATGGACTTTGCTGTTGAATGCTTGAAAGTCAGCCGTTGTCACATTATCTTGAGTGAGATTTTCGACTCCACAAGAAATATCGATAATACTGACAGAACCTTCTGGGTCAACAGTGTAGTCATCATTAGGTTCGCCTTCATTAGCAACCAACACCTTTTTACCGTCAGGAGTAAAAGTCAACATATCAGGTAAAGCCCCGACAGTGACGGCATTCAAAAAGTTACCATTAACATCTACAAAAACGGCTTTTCCAGGTTCTTGCGTATTGTCGCTCTCAATAGCAATTGCGACAATACCATTCTTTACAGCAACACTATTAGCAGAGCCACCAAAAGCCTTCGCATCAATTGAAAAGAGTTTAGTCGGATTGCTCGGATTGCTCAAATCCAAGACATCCACTGTGACACTATCAGCATTAACCACAAAAAGGCGTTGCGAACTGGGATCGTAAGCTGGAATCTCAGCAGCTCCTTCGTCAAAAATCCCCGTAGCATACGTACCAATTGGTGTGAGTTTGATTGGAGTTGTCATTGAATTCCCTTGTTTTATGGAATATTGAACTTTTTGTTAGCAAGCGCAAACCAAATCTACTGGCTGAGGCTCTGCTCTTCTAGTAAAAATAGTGTATAAAAAATAGCTTTTACAAAATTAAATAAAAATTAATGTTTTTTTAAAAGTCAAGTATAAAGTAGTGCCTAGTAGCAGGTAGCGCGATCGCACCTCGTCAATCCCATCCCATCGCACCCTACAAACTACGTACCCAAATTTCCAAAAGAGATCAAACTGCTTATTCCAAGCAGTGACATAATTTATTGTAAAGTTAGCTGAAAAAGAGGGGGTACATCAATGGGGAAAGGGAGATTAGAAGCATTCAGCGATGGAGTGATTGCTATTATCATCACCATTATGGTGCTGGAATTGAAGATTCCGCACGGAGAAAGTTGGGCAGCGTTGCGTCCTCTGATTCCAATATTTCTGAGCTACGTGCTGAGTTTTATTTATCTCGGCATCTATTGGAACAATCACCACCATCTGTTACAGGCAGTCCGTCACGTTAATGGTCGTATTCTATGGGCTAACCTACATTTGCTGTTCTGGTTATCGCTCATTCCTTTTGTCACTGGATGGATGGGCGAAAACCATTTTGCTGCCTTGCCTGTTGCTCTTTATGGAGTTGTCTTACTGCTTGCTGCCGTCGCCTACTTCGTCCTGACCCGATCTCTTATTGCTCACCACGGAAAAGATTCTGCTCTAGCCACTGCAGTCGGTGAAGACTTTAAGGGAAAAGTATCAGTAGTACTCTATGCACTAGCAATTCTACTTTCCTTTGTCAACTCTTGGTTGGCTTGTGGGTTGTACGTTCTGGTTGCGGTCTTGTGGCTCATTCCAGACCGTCGTATTGAGAAGACTCTGAGCGCTAATTGAACTAGGCAAAGCTGTGTAAACATACTGTGCGATCGGGTGAGTGCTGCTGTTATACTTCCGAAAGCGTCAACCCAAAGCATTCAATTTAACTATCCTTTGGTTTTAGAGATGCCCTTAAATCAACTGGCAATTTTTGCACAAAGATATTTCTTCAATAATTTACCCAAAACAGAGATACCTTGCTCAATTTCTTCTGGAGAAGGAGTAAAAGTTAACCGCATAGCTGGATACCCTTTCCTATCTGGAAAAAACACCGAATGACAGGGAACTAGGACGTTTTGAGATAAAGCTTCAATGCGTATTGTTTGAATGGGAGTATGTTCTGGCAATTGTACCCAGAGAAATAACCCTCCCTTGGGTACTGTCCACCTGGCTTCTTGGGGAAAATAACGCTCTAATGCTGCTAGCATAGCATCGCGAGTGTGGAGGTTTTCTGTCCGCAGTCGATTGAGGTGACGGCGGAGATGTCCTGAAGCCAAATATTCGCTAACAATTGCTTGAGAAATAGTGGACGTATGAAGGTCATGAAGTAACTTTCGTTCCAGAATATTATGAAAATGCTTGCCTGTCACAACCATGTAACCGACTCTTAATCCAGGCATTAAAGTTTTAGAAAATGTTCCTAAATATATAACTAAATCCTGTTTATCAAAAGCTTTGATTGGTGCAGGAGCCGATTCAAAAGTCAATCCTTCATAAGCGTTATCTTCTAAAATTGGACACTCATATTTCTCTGCTAACGCTAGCAATTCTTGTCGGTGTGCTTGTGTTGTTGTAATTCCTGTGGGATTGTGCAGAGCACTAATTGTATATATGAGTTTTGGACGATGGCTCTTGAGATATTTCTCCAGTAAATCTAAATTCATTCCTTGAGCAGTCATGGGAATACCGATGATTTTAGCTCCCAAGTTTTCCAAACTCGCAAGAGCGCCAAAATAAGTGGGAGTTTCTACAATTACCCAATCTCCTGGCTGTAAATAATAGTGCAACGCTAATGATAGCCCTTGCTCTGAACCATTGGTAACGATTAAATCTTCTGCTGTCACCTCCATTCCTTGCTGTATTAGCATCTGAGCAATTTGCCTGCGAAGGGTAAGCTGTCCTTGAGGCAAGTCATATTTGAATAAGCCATCAGGAGTTTGTCTTAATGCTCGTCTTGCAATTAAATCTATATCTTTTGGTGGATGAGGAAAACCACAACCAAAGTTAACTATTCCTGGCTGCGCCTGGGCTTCTACTGTAGCCGTATACATATCAAAAAAACTGCTTCTGCCCTGCTCTGGAATGATGACATTTTGCACGGGCGCAAATGTTGATTTTAAGTTGGCAGAGGAACGATTGACACAATTCACAAAGTACCCCGAACCCTGACGGGCGGAAATAATTCCATCTGCCTCTAAAACGTTATAAGCCTCAATAATCGTGAGTTTATTGACTTGCAAACTTTCCGCTAGCGAGCGGATGGAAGGAAGACGATCGCCTGGTTGAAGTACACCAGATTTGATCAGACGACTGATGCGATCGCGTATTTGCAAATAAATGGGTTTAGCTGATTCCCGTTCCAACCAAATCTTCATAATGGTGCATTGTTGAAAGACTACAACATTACTATTACTTGTAATATAAGTGATTTTTTCTTTCTCGTTCTAGTACAGTTTCATCAATTTTTACTAGAACAGTTCTACATCTTGACAACTGTTCTAGTCCAAATCGGTAAAACTGTACCTTCTCTACTAAAAATTCCCGCGAGAAAGTAGAAGTAATGGTTCTTACTTCTCTCAGGGTATAGATATGAAAAGTATTAATTTTTCTAAACAAATATTGCCAGCGATCGAGAAAACTTGGCAACAAATAGTAACGTGGCTGGTTCGAGCTACTGAATTACAAGTCTGGCAGGAGTTAGACCGCAAAGGACAAGTTTTTTCTTGGCATGCTTATGACCCAGTAACAGGACGTTCGGCTTGTTTTGGTTCTGAAGAAGAAATGCGGATGTGGATTGAGCAGTGCTATTACAGGTCTTAATATGATTTGAGATGACCAGTGCGATAAGTAAAATTTGCGATCGCATTTCAATCCATCGTGAGAGAAAGAAACCCGGTATCTGGAAGATACCGGGTTTCTCAAGCTAAGTTAGCATTATATTAATAAGTGGTTCAACCTAAAAAAACATAAAGTGTTTAGTTATGATTCGCCTCACTCAGTACTCTCATGGTGGTGGCTGTGGCTGCAAGATTGCTCCTGCCCAATTGCAGGAAATCTTACGCCAAGTTCCCTTAAATCAAGGGTTGGAGCAACTGCTAGTAGGGACTCAAACGAGTGATGATGCAGCAGTTTATCAACTAAATGATAACCAAGCCCTAGTATTGACAACAGATTTTTTCATGCCCATTGTTGATGAGCCAGTAGATTTTGGACGAATTGCAGCGACAAACGCTTTGTCTGATGTCTACGCCATGGGTGGAAAGCCAATTTTAGCCTTAGCAGTGTTAGGCATGCCAATCAACACTCTACCGATGGAAGCAATTCGAGGTATTATGTTGGGTGGGGCAGCTGTTTGTCAGGAAGCGGGGATTCCTCTTGCAGGCGGGCATTCTATTGATTCCCCGGAACCAATTTTCGGTTTGGTTGCTGCTGGATTAGTTCATCCAATGTCTGTGCGACGAAATGCAACTGCAAAACCAAAAGACAAGCTCATTTTGACGAAGCCTTTGGGGATTGGAGTCATGACGACAGCGCTGAAAAAAGGTCAATTGACACCAGATGCTTACGAATCAGTTCTCAAGGTAATGACACAGTTAAATAAAGTGGGAGCAACTTTAGCAACTCATCCTGATGTTCACGCCATGACTGATATTACGGGATTTGGGCTGCTGGGTCATTTACTAGAGATTTGCCGAGGTAGTGAAATAGGAGCAAAAATCTCATTTTCTCAGATTCCAATTTTACCAGAAGCTAAAGCTTTAGCATCGCAAGGTATTTTTCCAGGTGCTGCACAACGCAACTGGGACAGCTATCAGTCTGAAATTAAGCAAGTGGGGTTAAGTGATTCCTTGGCTCAATGGGAAACTTTACTGCTAGCAGATCCTCAAACTAGTGGCGGTTTGTTGCTTTCTGTAGCACCAGAAAGCGCTCCTGGTATTTTAGAACAACTCGTAGCTGAGGGATATGGGTTTTCTGCGGTTATTGGTGAATGTACAGCAGGAGAGGTAGGAATCGAAGTCAGTCACCAGTGACCAGTGACCAGTGACCAGTGACCAGTGACTAGAGCGCCAGTCTAGTACCTTTTCGCTGATAAATTCTCTCACGGATGGTTATGACCGGGCTGATGAACTGGAATTTCTATGACAAACTCAGTTCCCTGTCTTAGTGCAGAATGAAAGTACAGCTTGCCATTGTGATTGCCCACTACAATTTGATAACTAATGGATAAGCCTAAGCCAGTTCCTTTGCCGACTGGTTTGGTGGTAAAGAAGGGGTCAAATAACTTCGCTTGTACTTTTTCATCCATTCCTGAGCCGTTATCAATAATGTGAATTGAGATGGTATTGTCTGCCAAGACTTGCGTAACAATACAAATTGCGGGATTGGTTTTTTGTTGTAATTTGTGATTAATTGAAGGTTGTTGGTTGAATGTTGACGCTTCTAATGCATCGATCGCATTTAACAAAAGATTCATGAAAACCTGATTCAGCTGGCCTGGGTAACACTCAACCAGGGGTAACTGACCGTAATCTTTAATGACTTCGATTCCATCCAAGTTTGGTTGTGCTTTAAGGCGGTTTTGCAGGATAAGCAGCGTACTTTCGATCCCCTCATGCACGTCTACTGCTTTAAACTCAGCTTCATCCAAACGTGAGAAGTTGCGTAGCGATTGTACGATTCTCTGGATGCGTTCTGTTCCTACTTTCATGGAACTGAGCAGTTTGGGAAAGTCTTGTTTGAGAAATTCCAAGTCAATGGCTTTCACTGCAGTTTGGATTGTTGCTGTCGAATAGGGATATTGTTGTTGGTAAAGGTCGATTAATTGCAGTAAATCGTGAGTGTAGCTGTTAACATGAGTCAGATTGCCGTAAATAAAGTTGACTGGATTATTAATTTCGTGAGCAACACCTGCGACTAGCTGTCCTAAGCTTGACATTTTTTCAGTTTGGATTAATTGAGACTGAGTTTGTTGCAAATCCTGAAGGACTTGAGATAATTCGGCTGTTCGATGTTGAACTCGAACTTCCAGTTCTTCATTGCTTTTCTCCAATAGCATAAAAGACTCATGCAGTTGACTAGCCATGCTGGTAAAAGAAGTTGCCAAGTGACCCAATTCGTTAGGTAGCTTAGTATTTAGATCGATCTCAAAATTTCCTTCCGAAACCCGATCAGTGGCAATAAGTAGTTTATTTAAGGGAATTGTAACTTGCTTGTACAGGACAGAAAACAACAACAAGATTTCCAGTAGCAGGGCAATTAATCCTACATTGAGAACAAAACGGGCGTTACTAGCTGCAATTTCTGTTAACAGCGATTTGGGGTAGACAGTCACAAAATACCAATTAGGACCATCCAGTCTGGTTACAGCCAGATATTCATTGTCATTGGAATTATCAATCACCAGTGTCTGCGATCGCAGAGTTTTGACCGCATGAAAAATCCGCTGCAAATGTGCGTCACCTGACTCCAGGATGTTGAACTGTCCCAGCTTTTTCTGAATCTGAGGCATATAATCGGGATGAACAATCAAACGCCCATCGCTGCGAAAAATCAGGTTATACGTTCCATGTAGATGCTCGTTGACGGTGCGTTCCATTAACTCATTGAGAATAATATCATGCCCGATGGTGGCAATGTGATTGCCAAGGCGATCGTCTACTGGTGTTTCGACAGAAACCATCCAAAGTTTTGGCACAGTATCAAAATAAAGACCTGTCCATACGGTTTCTCTGACAGTATTGTGTTTTTTGTCAGAAACGTAAAAATACTCCTCATTGGGCATGAATATATCCGCCTTCGCCTCTATTCCCCAAGGCACAGTCGGCCAGTAATTGGCCACAAAGTTTTCGGGTCCCATAATATAGGTATCGACAAAACGATTCCTCCAGGCTGGCCCATAACTTTTTGTCAATTCATAAAAAACCAGCATCCGGCGACGAATGTCCGCCGTGTTCGGGACTTGTTTTCCGATGAAGACAGAGGGATACTGCTCGCTATCGAACTGTTTGACAGGCTGGTTCTCTAGAAAGTTACGTCTTGTACCATCAGACCATAAGTAGAATAACTGGTTAAATCGATCGCGTGGGTCTTGATTCCCCAAGTTTTCTAGTCGTTTTAATAATGCTTGTTTCAGTATTTTATGATTATCTTCTGCTAGTTTAAACAGGCTTTCTTCTCGCTTGCCTCGTTCCAGAACATACTTTTGTAGTTGTTCGCGGGTTTGGGATTGCAGTGTTGACATCAAATGGAAGTAGCTGAGGCCCGCCGAGACAATCACGACAGCTAAAATTCTTAGCCCCATACTGAGGAGTATGTCACGAGTCAGTGAGTGGCAGAACAGCTCTTTGACCAATTGACTTTTAAACCTTACCATCATCCGTAACCCAACCTGTTAATGTTTAGGGTTCCCAAATATCAAAGAATATGCCCAAGCACACACACTCCAAAAACAAGTATATTAACATACAAGGTTAAAAATCGAACAATCTTTACAATCCGTAGAAAATGTCATATCAGCAATTGATATCATGTCCAGATAATCGCTTACGATAAAAGAAGGGAGTAAAAAGGTGAGTTATATTATGTCCGCTTAATTACTTATAATTCCCAAATTTACCCCACCCGCCCCTGCTTGCTGACGGGCGAGGACGCCCGTACCACAAGAGATTTTTGGAGACTTTTTTATTAAATCCTACTCCTTATCTTCAAACAAACGATCGCCTTTGTGCAACCGATGCGCCATTTGATAGGTTTGGGCTTGCGATCGCATTGTCGGTGAGTGTGCTGCTAAATACCTAGAGGCGGCTATAAGTACGTGAATACCAGCAGGAGTTTGCCCCAATAAAGAATACTGTCGGAAAGCCGCTTCTATTTCCTGAATCACGTGGAAATCTCGATTTTCTCGCAGCATTAATTTACCAAGCACTGCCATCAACCGTTCTGGTTTGCCGCTACTATACAGGTAATGAGCAACTAACCGACCAACTTCGTTGACTTGCTGTTGCCGATCTAACAACTCCGGTAGTTGTTTGAGCAATTCCTCTGGATTTTCTACTGAGTCTTTAGGCTCTGGGAGTCGGGCTGGTGGGACGTTCAAAAAACGGTTGAGATATACGCTCATTGCTGCATCAAACACGCCTCGAAGTAACTCAAATGAAGACACACGCCGCAATCCTTGATGAACGGCATTGGCAAAGGTAAAGGGATGGTGGGCTGTGTCCCAGTCTCCAAAATCGTTATTGGTATTAAATCGGGCAACACGCAGGGCTGCAGCATAAGTGACAACACTTGCTAATTGCTCCTCAGTGCAACCTTCTCGCAAAGCTGTTAACAATGCATCGGCTATTGCTTGGGCATTTTCACCCAAAAGAATAGGAATCAACTGTTCTTGATTTGACCAACTTCCCTGTTGGAGTTGTCCTTCCTTTAAAGCAGCAGGCAACTGGTCAAATGCAGATTCCAAAATGGCTACCAAATCCACTGGATAACGCCAGGAATTTGACTCTTCCATGCGAGTCGCGTTTGCTAAGCCGGAAATCAAACTCGCTAAAACTTTCTCCGCTCCATGCCAATTTACAGCATCCAGCGCTTCTAATGCTTTATTTATAAAGTCAAGCGTGTGACCGACATCAATATAACGATGGTCAGTTGCTGCCGCAAATAACATATCTGCTATCTGCTTTTTCTCTGCACCCATACGGATTGCAGATATGACACAACGTTCTGCTGCTTCACTATCCCGCCGTTCAATGAATTGGCGGAACCAGTTTTTGAGGGTAGTCAGGTCAACACTGGAATTGGGTAATGGATGAACCACAAAGTGAGGCGGCGCACCTCCACTATCACGGGCTACTGCTGAAAGTCCTTGATAAAGGGCGAGGGGTCGATCTTCTGCGTCTAAGTAGGGTAATAAGTTTATCATGCAGGTGTGCATGGTTAAGCCCGTACTCCAACCTTCTTTGTTGTAACGAGTGCCAAATTCCAATCCAAGTCGGAAGGGTTCAGTAGAATTTGCCCCCATATCTAACAAAGCTATCACAGATTTGGCAATGACAAGGGAAATGCCTTGTTCCAATCCATCTTGAAGCCGTTGGCGTTGATGAACTGTAGGATCGACTTGGGGAGACAAATTGACCCACACTTCACCATCCCGAATTTCTACAGGAAAGGCACGGACATCATCTGCCCAAGAATCAAATGTTCCACCGCTTGCCAAATCAAAGCGAGCATAGTGCCAAGGACAAGTCACGATTCCATCTTTGCAAGTACTCCCATGAAGGGGAAAACCCATGTGGGGACAGCGGTTATCGATCGCATAAATCTTGTTGTCTGAGTAGAAAAGTGCGATCGCGTGCTTTTCTATATGAATCAGCACGCTACCTGTTGCTTGAACATCTGCAACAGAAGCAGCTCGAACGTAACGATCTTTACTTGTTGTGGTGTCAAATGTTTGTGTCATAGCCGTTTTATGGTAATAATAACTAAGCTTCCAAAATCCAAAATCGTACTACTTTTTAGCAGCAGCAACCAAAGAAACCCCAATAATCACGAACATGATGCCTGCAATACGTAATGGGCTAGCTGGATATCTAGTCAACCCAATCGCACCATAATGATCCAGAAAAAGCGCTGCAATCATCTGTCCGGCAATTGTTAGTGCCAATGTCAGTGCTGCTCCAATTTTAGGTGTGGCAAAAATAGTTGACCAGACATAGAGAGTTCCCAAACAACCCCCTACCCACATCCACCAAGAGGTTTGAGATAGTAAAGCCCAACTAGGACTTGGATAGCGGGCAAAGAAACAAATAGCAAGCGATGCAAGAGTGCCAGCAAGATATGAAATAAAAGTGACTTGCATTGGTTGACCAACATAACGTCTCAGAAGAGTGTTAAGAGCAACCTGAACAGGTAACACAGCGCCACCAATAAGTGCTGCTGCTAAGTAAAGACTTCTATCATTCATAGCACTGGATAGGGATATGGGAAATTTCATGGCGATCGCGTGACCAGCCAGTCCAGGAAACAGAACTATCCTACTGGTAGTTCTTTTCTAAAGATTTTTCTTTATAAATTCAGTTTAAACAACTAGATGGACTTTGTAAAGAGTTTTCTTTATTTTTTATTGAGGGGTTATAAACTGTAAATTGAAACCGATACACCTTTACCCAAAGCTTGACTTTTTAGGGATATTGAGGTATTATGTTCAGACGCTTGATTAGTGCGGGATGCAAAAGCTTACTTGGTGTGAAAACCTTGAAACACTTAGCACAAACTAATTGTTAAAAACTGAATACATTTTTAAGTCTCGTACTGAATTAATTTCAGTATCTCTAACTGGGGATTAGTGGTCAAGGAACCTAAGCCATGGGGCAAGGGAACCAAGCCAAATGGCACTTCTAGTTGAGCGAACTTATACCGTAGAGTTGGGTTTGTACAGATTTATCTACTTGTGGGTAGCTTTGTCCAAACTTTTAGAAGCGGTAACAAGATCCCCGACTTCTCGAAGGATACTGTTGGCGAATGGGGGGTCAGACCCCCTATGTGGAATCAGAATCTAGAATCAGAATGGGAGCAACTGCTATAAAGTGCGGGCGTGCCCTCTTGACAAAAACATCTTTTATCTGACTGATGCGATGGTGGTATGGGGGATGTGCGCTCAACCCCATGCGGTAAACAGGCGATCGGACATCACCCAATCCGGTAAACAGGCGATCGGACATCACCCAATCCGGTAAACAGGCGATCGGATATCACCCAATCCGGTAAACAGGCGATGCCATTTGAAAAGCAATAGCCATGAATGAAATGGTTTCAAATCGGGAAACCCTTGTTTAGCAAGAGATACAAGTTTTAGTGCCGACCGGAGCGAGCGCACGGTGTGGCTCTGCATACTGGGGAGTGTATTCGGGAATTCTGGCTCCTGTCCTCTGCCCTGTACCGGGTTCGTTGGGTTTAAGACCCCCAACTCATGTGAAGGTAGGTGGCTACCGTTGAGGAGGGGGTATTACTTTTCATATCAAGTTCGGCTAATTGCCCATAATAAAAATTTCTCCCTTGTCCCCGTGTCTCCGTGTCTCCGCGTCAGTCCCAACTATGGGTATGCAACCGGACATGATATCATTGGGCAGCCCACAAAACGTCGGCATTACCAACTAGGCAATTGAAATTAGACCAAACAGGTATGAATGTCTGAATGTTTTCATTGCTGAATTAAATGAGAAAAAATTGGGTTTGGCGTGATTTTTTCAATAGTTTGATTTATGTAATCAGCTAATTTTTTGGTGCTGATGGAATTTCTGGTCAGTGATAAATTAAGCCAGTTCAGCACGCAGGGCCGCAAATGAACTTTTGCGAGTCAAAGCTTTAGTTGGACGAATTGACCAAGCAAAAAAACGAGCTAAATTAATTGCACAAGCAGTGGCGATATGCTGTAGATGTGTTTTCACTAGTCCATAATATCGAGTCCGACGCAAATCAAATCGAACAATGCCTTGAGAGATCGTACCCTCAACACCAGCGCGACGTGCGTAGCGGCGCTGAAACTCTGGAGTTTGTTGTTGTTGGCGACGCTCCGCAACGTGCATCAAATTCCGCACGCGGTCGCAACTTAATTTTTCGCGGCGCAGTTTTAGCATTGGTACAATCACTTCTCATTGGGCATTTCTCACAAGTCTTACGGTCAAAGACAACTTCAATTAAGGGATTGTGATTGCAATCACGAGTTGGACGCCAAATGCGACTGCTTGAACCCATTGGACATTGAACAACTTGTTTGTCCCAATCAATGATAAAGGCACTCACATCAAAACCCGTGTTTAATTTGGCTTGCCACGACCTATTCATAGCCACAGGACCAACAACAGAAATTTGATAATTTTCATGGCTTTCTACTAATTGGTAAGCATCCACATAAGCCGCGTCCACATAATGCTCTTGTGGGAGCAAATCTTTGGCAGCCAGTTGCTCATGAACTACCGAAGTTACTTCCCCATCTGGAGTGGTAGCAGTTGTCGTCACTACATTAGTGATGAAATTTGGGGTCTCCTCATCACAAGTTTCTGTGAAATGAACTTTATATCCTGTCCAATTGATATCTCGCTTGCTACTATTACGTGCGTCTATATCATAGGGGGATTCTATACAAATCGAATTCGGTGGCAATCCGATTTTGTCAGGATTTCGCCAGACTAATCCACTGGTATTAAATGTATACTGCTGAATCCATATCTGTCTTAAGATTTCTACACTTTCGAGTTGCTGCAATTCTCTTTTTTCGCTTGAGCCAAACCAAATTTTTTGCAGTAAATAATGCCCATCAAATCCTATTTTTAGCGCTAACTCCTCCCGCTCACTTTGACTTTTTGGTAATCGATAATTATCAAATCTCCAGCTATAATGCTCAAACCATCTCTCACTAATAATCAGAGTTAACCATTCTGGCTCTACCGCCGCAATTTCGTTGAGCGCGGCTCTCAATGCTTCTCCCACTAACTCTAACCTATTAACTTGACGTATTGTTGCTAACACTTGAGTTGAGTCTGTTCGTTGCTTACCACGCTGCTTGATGAGTTTTTTTTCTTGAAACCTCACCAACATTAAATCCAACAGTTTGTTCGATAATCCATGCTCACATAATCGGCGGCGAAACTCGCTCAAAACGCTACAATCAAATCCCGAATCTGTTAACTCTAACCCCAACACATATTTCCAATCTATCCGACTTCTGACTGCATCTGCGGCTTGACGATCTGTTAATCCCTCTGTAAATTGCATCACCGTCACCAAGGCTAACTTTCCTGGTGATATTGCTGATTGACCACACACCGCCGGAAATAGCTCTTGAAACTCTCTATCAGAGTAGATACTTCCGATCTCATCATACATATGCATATACATATTACCCTTGGGGAACGATGCACGTGCTACTTGCACTGTTTGTTGTGGTATCTCCCATTGATTTTTTGGATGCAGTACCATACTCAGACCTCACCACTGACTTCTGTTGTCATCTTTTCATTCTGACTTTTCAAAGGACACGAATGGAAGTCAAAACCCCCTGATTCTCTCATCAAAGTCCATAACCCCATATTTCTTCACCAATGTAGTTTCCACAGCAGCCCACCCTTTGTGGGCTGCCTTTTTCAAAGGGCATCGCCTGTTTACCAGGTTAGGTGATGTTCGATCGCCTGTTTACCGGGTGAGGTGATGTTCGATCGCCTGTTTACCGGGTGAGGTGATGTTCGATCGCCTGTTTACCGCATGGGGTTGAGCGCACATCCCCCATACCACCATCGCATCAGTCAGATAAAAGATGTTTTTGTCAAGAGGGCACGCCCGCACTTTATAGCAGTTGCTCCCATTCTGATTCTAGATTCTGATTCCACATAGGGGGTCTGACCCCCCATTCGCCAACAGTATCCTCGAAGAAGTCGGGGATCTGACCAACTTAGTAAAAATACATAGTGAATTCAGGCTAAGTCGTGTAAAATACAAAAAAAAGCCCGCTTTGTGGGCGGGATATCTTAAGAAAATCACACTTTGAAAAGTAGCAAAAAAAAATAAGGATTTTCTGAGGTTTTACCATCAACTTATTGAATACCTTGCTGTGGCAGTATGTACAATGCTGCGGGTTTTTTGGTCTGTCAGTCAAATTTCCAGTCATGTAAAGACGCTTTCATTCAGCGCGTCCCTTTTTCTCAAGATACTGCTGATGCTCTGGAGTCGCTAAGTAATATTCACCTGCAGGAACAATCTCCGTTACTATATCCTTATCAAATCTGCTTGACTGCTGTTGCTTTGCCTTTGAGTGTTTCGCAGTTTCTTCTTGTTGAGCATTGTAAAAAAAGATAACAGACCTGTACTGTTCACCTCGATCTGGTCCTTGACGGTTAAGTGTTGTAGGGTCGTGAATATTCCAAAATATCTCTAGCAGCTCGTCGTAACTCACCTGTTGCGGGTCATACTCTACCTGTACGACCTCAGCGTGACCTGTTATTCTTGATAACACGTCCAGATACAAAGGGTTGGGAAAATGACCCCCCATGTAGCCAACTGAGGTTGAGACAACACCTTTTACCTTACGAAATGCCGCTTCTACACCCCAAAAACAACCAGCACCAAACGTTGCCAAATCCATTGCATCCCAAATTGGTATTGAGTTCTGTAAGTATTTTAACAAATAGTTCCACCAGCACTCCACTTGTAATTACCCTTGAGCCAACCACGCGTACCAGCCCGCATAGTCAGTAAATAACAGAATGCAGTCTTAACTTCGTTTATCATCGCTTCACCGATAGAACGTAGAAGCTATGGCTGCAGGAAAAAATAAGTCTGTTGAAAATATGTTGCTATTGTTGGTAACTCTCGTACTGGTCGCAGCAATATTCAGCCAAATTCACAAACAGACCAAATGTTATATTGGTGACCCAAATTGTGACCCTAAGGCAATTGAATGGCTTTCCTTTCCATCCGATCGCACAAGGTAAATGTCAAGAGCAGTTCTAGAGCGTCACTACAGTAGTCAAAAAGAAGGCAAAAACCCTGGTTTCTTTGTAAAGACTAGCCATGCTTAGTCTGTACGCATACGAGATATCAAGCTCGATCGCAGACAGAAACCGGGTTTTCCTCTGACTCCAGGTTTCAAATTTTATGTAATTATACTCTATTAATTACTTAAATAATGTGCCATATTTTATTTAAAATTTACTGAACGAGTTTATGCAAAAGTTTTTATTAATAATATTTCTAACAACTACAGGACTATTTTATATATGTATAAATTACTCACTTCCAGCCTTAGCATCAGTTGCTTGCCAATCAGGTACAGCCAGTTATCATTCTAATAACTCACTTGCGGAATGTATTTTAAGCAGAAATACAGAAATACGGGTCAATAATAGCTACTTCTTTTGCAAAGAAGGACAGCCTATTGATTTTACAGAGAAGGGTATTTTTAACGGTTGCGTTCTTTCTGAGTCAATAGAAATCCGAAGAACAGGTGAGGTTGAGACTTGTCCTATCAATGCTAAAGTTTCTTTTTCAATAAGTGAAGATGGTAATCAATCAATTGTATGTGAAGTCTAGCTCGCCGATAAAGTAGTTAAGCGGGTTTTTGAGATTATAAATTTGTTTTTGAATCAACTACAACGAGGAAATTATGAATATTATAGATGCGTGTAAGCTGAGTCGAGAAATAAGTCAAGATGCCGAGAAATTGTTTAATGATAGTCGGTACAAAATCAAGCAGTATGTAGGTGAAGTCATTGTATACGACTTTAGTCATGTTGCTTGGAAAGTCAAAATTTGCTCTCCTGAAACATGGGGATGCTACTTAAAAGTTTCACATTTCAATAGTCAGCAATTAAGATTATCTGTTAATAGTTATAAATTGTACTTAAAAGTGAGTGCTGATGAATGGGAAGTATTTTATCGGTTAGCTAATGGTGTAGAAAATGTTCGCGATCGCGCCCAAGTTATTTTAAACAGACTGGTTGAATAACTACGATTTTTGATAAATGGTTGAACCTATTTAAAAATAAGAGTTTCTAGGCTGCTGCGTAGCCTGAGAAACCCGGTTTCTTCGAGAAACCGGGGTTCTTGATTTTACGTTTTTTGATGTTAACCTAAATTCGTATTGGCTCAAGAAATTGGGAGAGCACAGAAAAAAAAGTGAACAAGGTACACGCAACGTCATAAAATATGACACATGACACAAAAACTTCTTATCTGTTCGGAATGGGCAATGGCAATTGTGTAGAAAAGACTTGGAGCCAAAAAAGCTTCTATCGCAGTCCGTGCATCAAAACTGAGAAACCGGGTTTCTAAAGTCTCGCTTTTTCAGCTTGTGCGGTTTATTTAGTTTTATCAAATATTTATTATGAACCTAACTTACTACACTTATCGCAAAGGATTGAGTTACTCCCAATTGTTCAACAAGCTTACCCTGAAGCTATGGATGCTGTGTTAGCTCAAAAACCCCTCATTTTTCACTTCATTGGTCATGGTCGTTTAGAAAATCAAAACAACCAAGAAGTTGGGCAAATTGCTTTTTTAGACGATTTGGATGAAGCGATGTGGGTAGATGCGGACTACTTTAGCGATCGCTTTGAGTGCAACACAATATCGGACACATGATTTTGCTACACCTGTTATCTTCATGCGCGTACCTAATGGTCAATTATTTCAAGCAGAAGAGAAGACACAACCTCCGATACCTATCCCTGACCCTGTAAAGGTAAAAATTATGAATTTAGTAGGTACACAAAAGAAACAGTTTGGTGAGGCTTTAATTGATGCTTTCCCTAGAAAGAATGATTTAGAGATGATGCTAAGCTATGAGTTGGATTGGAATTTAAACCAAATAGTTTGTGGTAGTAACTATAAAGAAATTGTGTTTGAACTTATTCAATGGGCTGAAGCTCGAGGAAAAATAAAAGAACTGTTACAAACAGCAAAAAAAGCTAATCCGGGAAATCCCCAATTACAAAATTTTAGTTTGAGTTCTGCGGATAATTTGGACACGACAACACATTCAGAGATAAGACTATCTCCAAAACCTCCAGAAAGTCCTGAAAAGATAAGAAGACAAATGCTTGAGAAGCAATATCAAGCATTGGAAAAGCAATACCAAGAATTAAGTCAGCAGTTAAGTTTTACAATTAATGCAGGCGATCGCGTTCAATTAGATATGCAACTTGAGGATGTCTATCAGCGTCTGAAGAAACTCAGCGATGAGTTGGGTAGCTTGTCAGATTTCTAAGAAACCCGGTTTCTTTGAGAAACCGGGTTTCTAAACACCGAGTTAGCGAATCAACAATGATATCTAGAGAGCCAGTACAGTATTCAAAAAGGAGGCAAAAAACTCGGGTTCTCTCTATCGGAAAGCTTGATATCTCGTATGCTCAACTCGACGAAACCGGGTTTTTGTGATTACTGCTCTAGTAACTAGGGTCAATTTCCCAATTTTCACTGCACTAGCCAATCATTTTACTTTATATTAGACAAATGCAAACACTTCGTTCTCCTGATGAGTTAAAGCGAGAAGAACTTGAAAAACAATATCAAGCATTGGAAAAGCAATACCAAGAATTAAGTCAGCAGTTAAGTTTTACAATTAATGCAGGCGATCGCGTTCAATTAGATATGCAACTTGAGGATGTCTATCAGCGTATTCAAAAAATCAATGATGAAATCAAGCAATTAGAGCCTTCTCAACCTGACTACAACCAATATGATAAACATTGGCAAGACAAACTACATTGTATTGACTTTTCTGAGGCAAGAAAAGATTTTAAAGATATTATAGATAAGTTAAGAAATATAGAAAAAGCAGCCTTTTTTTTGTTACAAGATAGTTTTGCAATGCAAGGAAGGCTATGTGTTAGATGTATTTTAGAAGAGTTAAATATGACCAATATTCCACTGAAACGTTATGAGCCTATTGGCTTTTTAAAACCTCAAGATGTAAATCCAAATCTTTTTTTAAGCCGATTAGGTGAACAACTAAAGATAAAACCTTTAGCTGACATAGAAAAATATTCTCAACTAGTTATCGAAACAATTTGTAATTCATATATTGAGTCAAGTATTATTTTTCTAGAATTAAATATAAGTCAAACAGATAATAAATTGCCGGACTTCTTTAATTGGCTTATTAAGGATTTTTGGTCTTTATTACTTGGCGAAATTTCAAAAATCAAGAATCAAAAATTCATTAATTTAAGGGTAGTCATTGTTATGACTTTAGACGATCAAGTATCAAAAGAAATTTTACTAGAATATAAGACGACAAAACAAAAATTTAGTTGTGAGAAAATTTTTGAATTAAAGTTAAAAAAATGGAAACAAGAGGAAATTGAAAACTGGTTACTTGACCATTCTAGGTTAACCGCTTTTATAAGATCTGAAGATATAAAGCAAGATATAGAGCAGATTGCTAAATTTGTATATAAACATAGTAAAGGCAAACCTTCAGAAGCGTCTGTTGCACTTATGGGACAACTGACAAGAGCCTTAGGGGGATCGACAAAAATGTAAAATATAGAAACCGGGTTTCTCACTGGCGGCTCTATTAAACTTAAAAAAATCTTAAATATATGACACAAGACAGCAAACTCATATTTCAAGGAACTCCAGAGAACAGACCTAAAAATGCCCATAAAGAATCTCCCCAGACGGCTGAACCATATGTTGCTGATGCAAAGCTAAAAAAAGCAGTCAATTTAGCTATTTATCTCAGGCGACCTTTATTATTAGAGGGGGAAGCAGGATGTGGCAAAACCAAGTTGGCTCGTGCAGTAGCATATGAACTAGGATTGCCTTTTTACCGTTGGAATATACGCTCTACAACTAAAGCTAGTGAGGGATTATATGAATATGATGCCATCTTGAGGTTGCAAGATGTACAGATAAAGGATGTGGAGAACAATTCGACAGGTAAAGCGCAAAGTTCTAAACGCGATCCCAGCGATCCCAAATGCTACCGAAAATTTGGACCCTTAGGTAAAGCGTTCCAAAGTCCTCAACCAGCAATCGTGTTGATTGACGAAATTGATAAAGCCGACTTAGACTTTCCTAACGATTTGTTGACAGTTTTAGATGACCCGTGGGAGTTTGAAATTCCCCAAACCCAGGAAACGATCGAAGCCGAGCATACACCAATTATTATTGTTACCAGCAATAAAGAAAAAGGTAATCTTCCTGCTCCTTTCTTACGGCGCTGTATCTACTACTTTATAGAGTTTCCCAAAGATGTAGAAAGTTTACAGACAATCGTTAAGGCTCACTATCAGATGTCGCCAGAAGTGGAAACTCCGCCTGAAAATTTGGTTGAAACCGCCGCGAAACAGTTTTTAAAATTGCGTGAGACAGGAGGATTATTAAAAAACCCCGGAACTAGCGAATTTTTGGACTGGTTGCAAGCTTTGGCAAAGTTTGAGAACCCATACCCGGTAGAACTTCTTAAAAAAGAGTATCAAGACAACCGCACTCCTTACCGAGAACTGTTATTTAAACTGAGGGCTGATTGGCAGAAATATCAGCCAGCCCAAGAACCAGCTGCATAAGTTATCATGCATGATGTTTCTCCTCGCCATTGCCGATTCCTATGAATGAACTTGACCCCGAAATTAAACTGAGTCAGTTATTTATCCACCTGCACAACGAAGGGTTTAACTTGGGTATAGGTGAATACTTAGCTGCTAAAGAAGCCTTGAGAGGGGGATGGGGTGGTTCAGAACTAGGGGACACCCTCAAGCTATTATGGTGTAAGACTCGTGAACAGCAGGTTCAATTCGAGACGATTTGGGAATCTTTGACTCCACAGTCAAACAAACCTCTTCCTAAATCAGAAACTTTAAACAACCCGTCTCCAAAAAAACCTTCAGACTTCAAAAAAGAATCATCGCCTCTGGCTTCCCCCCAAACACCTAACCCTGTACCGTTGCAACCTGCACCATCAAAATTGTCTCCACTGCCAGTACAAGCACCAATGACAACCGCAGCACAACAACAGGCAGAAGAAATAACTGAAATTCAAAATTACTGGCCTGTATCCCGACGCTCAATGATTTACACTTGGCGGTATCTGCGCCGCCCCGAACCCGATGGTCCTCAAGATGTGCTGGATATAGAAACGACAGTGGAACAAACAGCACAACAGGGATTTTTTTTGGCTCCGGTTTACCAACGCCGTGAGTGTAACCATGCCCACCTGCTACTGCTCGTCGATCAAAATGGCTCGATGGTTCCCTTCCACCGTTTTACCCGTGATTTGGTGGAAACAGCTTTGTATGAAAGCACTATCCAAAACGTTGGCGTGTTCTATTTTCGGAATGTTCCGGCTTCTGTTGTTTATCGGGATGCACACATGACTTTGCCTATCTTTTTAAAAGATGTGCTAGCAGAATGTGACAGTGATACTAGCGTGCTGATTGTTAGCGATGCAGGCGCAGCACGAGGCTATAGTCGCTGGGAACGCATCCGTCCTACAACAGATGTTTTGTTCAAAATTAGACAGTGGACGAATCTGATTGCTTGGTTAAACCCCATGCCTAAAGATCGCTGGGAGGACACTTCGGCTAAGATGATTGCTCTGCTGGTTCCCATGTTCCCAATGGATCGTGAAGGACTTAGCAATGCTATAGACATTGTACGGGGTCAACCACTTCAATCTTATTTATAGGGAGAAAGAAAGTGAGTTTAGATGATACTTGGGAACAACAACGAGCACAACAGATGGTAGAGCGATTCGTGAGTCGTTTTCAACCGTCCTATAAGCGATTAGCGTATTATGCTGCACTACCTTTGCTATTAACACCAGAACTACTGAACTTTCTCCGGATTCAGTTTCTCCGTAGCGACAATGTGCCTTGGGTAGCTGAAGTAGACCTGTTACTTTCCGATTTATGCTCTCAGGTAGGGTATGAACTATACGCAATGGATACGGCGGTTCGGGCTTACTTGCTAAAGGAAATGAAACAGGAATTGGGTGAAAAGCCGATGCAAGATGTGGCTCGCGTGTTGATTAGTTATGTACGTCATCTGAATAAAACCAACCCATTTATCAGTTCGCAAGAGTTGCAGGTACAGCGTTGGGCTGCAATGGCGTATCTGGATGACAAACGACAAGAGGTAGTGAGTGAGATTTTTCAGGAGTTTCAAAATGTTCTGGAAATGGATCATTCTGGAGCGAGCCTGCGACTGGTAAATGGATCAGAATTGGCACGCATATTACAGATTACACAAGAATTATCACCCCAGTTAAGCGCTTATCCTAACCTTATAGATTATGCAAGCATTATCAGTGGTATTATAGCGAAATCAGCAACTGTAGCCTCTCAAGAATTAGAACAACATCTCATAGCTTTAAACTCTATTACCCAGCTACAAACTGGAGATATTATTGCTTTAAAAGCAGATAATGGCAAATATTTAAATCTAGCTACTAGTAATAGCTATCAAAATCTCAATACTATTGAAGTGGAAAAAGATGTCCTTGATAGAGAATGTTATTTCAAATTAATATTTTTACAGAATAAAAGAATTGCCTTGATGGCAAACAATGACAAGTATTGGAGTAATCTTGAAAATCCCATTATCGCTACACACAACTCTATTGAAAGTACTTCTCTGTTCATAGTAACATTTTTAGATAACGGAAAAATTTGCTTGAAGACAGAAAATGGTAAATATTTAAGCAGAATCAATTATGGTGGTGTTTCTGGTTACAATCAAATTGAAGCTGTCAAAGATTCTCTGGATATATTTTGTGAATTTGAAGTTATTAAAATAGCTTTGCAGGAGATAAGTCAATCTCAAGAAACCCAACCTCAAGAAACCGGGTTTCTACTACCACCACTTCAACCTTTTGTATTTGATGTAGCGACAGTAGAGGTGGTAAAACCGTCAGGACGGCGTAAGAAACCTCAAATAAAGATCGCTCGCCACCCCGGTCAAGCTCAATTCTTTACAGAATATCTCCCTGACAGCGTTACTTTAGAAATGGTGTCAATTCCCGGCGGTTCTTTTCTCATGGGTTCACCGGAAACGGAAGAGGAACGTTCTGAAAGAGAAGGACCCCAACACGAGGTTACCCTTCAACCGTTTTTTATGGGCAAATATCCCATTACCCAAGCACAATGGCGAGCGATCGCAGCGTTACCGCAAGTGAATCGAGAACTCGATCCCGATCCTTCTGGATTCAAAGGAGGCGATCGACCAGTAGAAAATGTAAGTTGGTATGATGCAGTTGAGTTTTGTGATAGACTATCTATACATACTAAACGTAACTACCAACTGCCAAGTGAGGCAGAGTGGGAGTATGCTTGCCGTGCAGGTACGACGACACCGTTCCACTTTGGCGAAACGATTACGCCTGAGTTAGCGAACTATGACGGCAACTATTCTTACGGCTCTGCCCCAAAAGGTAAATATCGCAAACAAACAACGCCTATTGGCAGCTTTCAAGTAGCAAATGCCTTCGGATTGTTTGATATGCACGGTAATGTTTGGGAATGGTGTGCTGATATAAAGCACGACAATTATGAGGGTGCTCCTTCTAACAGTACTTCTTGGCAATTAACTGTTGATAATGATAATCGGATGCTTCGTGGCGGTTCCTGGATCTACAATCCGAGGAATTGCCGTTCGGCGTTTCGCAGCGACGGTCATCCGGACTACAGGTACGACAACGCCGGGTTTCGGGTGGTGCTTTCCGGGGCGAGAACTTTATAATTCTTTACACTTTTCCCTCTAACCCTTTTCTCTATTCTTTTTTCTTACCGTTTTCCGCCGCAGGCGGATCGATTTTTTTTTCAAATATGGTACGACTAAATATAGTATGCAGGAAATATCGAATTTTGTCAACCAAAGCGGCGGTGAAATGTAGAGAAAAACGAGTGTTTGTAACACCTAGGGACTTCCAAATAAAAAAGTCTTCAAAGATCTCTTGTGGTACGGGCGTCCCCGCCCGTCACTAGTATAGAACGGGCGGGGACGCCCGTACCACAACCACAAGATTAGACATCTCCGACAAAGAATATAAAAACCTTGTACAGTCAGGGTCGATACCTCATTTCTGGAGATATCTATTGGTGAATTTTTTCTTGGAAATCCCTTAAACAAGTTGGTTGACTTTCTAAAGATTTTTCTTTAGATTAGTCTTATGAAGAGTGAATCATCCAATAAATCAGCCACTATCCGCACCCGACGGGCTATTTTGAAATTGCTCAAGCAAGAGGGACCAATGGACGCTCATGCTTTAGCCTCCTACTTAAAGGTAACAGCCATGGCGGTACGCCAGCACCTATATGCATTGCAGGAAGAAAACCTAGTCACCTACGAAGAAGAACAGCGCTCAATGGGGCGACCTGCGAAAATATGGCAGTTAACTTCTGCTGCGAATCATCTGTTTCCAGAGGGCTATGCAGAGTTGACTGTCAGTCTGCTTCATTCCATGACAGAAGCTTTTGGTGAAGAAGGGCTTGAGCGTTTGCTGGAAATTAGAACTCGCCAACAAATGGCAGATTATCAAGCGCAAGTACCGCGTGATGGATCTCTCCAAGAACGGGTAGAAGCCTTAGCTGCAAAACGAACTGATGAAGGATACATGGCTGAAGTTCAACAAGAGGAAGATGGTTCGTTTTTACTTGTTGAAAATCACTGTCCTATTTGTGCTGCGGCGACTGCTTGTACGGGGCTTTGTCGCAAGGAACTAGAAATGTTCCAAACTGTTTTGGGTGAGAATGCTATTGTTGAAAGAACTGAGCATATCGTTACAGGTGGGCGGCGCTGTGTTTATCGCATTTCGACCTAGGCGATCGCACTCAAGCTAAGAAACCCGGTTTCTGGAAGAAACCGGGTTTCTGAAGTCCCTCAAAGTCTTTGTTGCAAAAATTTACAGATAGGACATAGAATTTTGAAAAACCCGAAACGCTAACTGGTAGCCTTATTTGTAGCAAATAGGGGGGCAGTCTTATGAGTCTAGATAGCATACAGGGGAACAAAGCATTTAATGACTATGAAGCATTTGCAGAAGCATATGTCAGCCGTACTGAGTCCAATGCTTATAATGCTTATTATGAAAGACCTGCTATGTTCTCCCTGTTACCAGAAGTGAGATATAAGCGAGTCTTAGATGCAGGCTGTGCGGGCGGAGTGTATGCAGAATGGTTGGTAAATCGCGGTGCTGATGTTGTTGCAATTGATATCAGCAATAAGATGGTAGACTTAACAAGACAAAGACTCCAAAATCGCGCTCAAGTTTACCAAGCCGATTTAAACCAACCCCTCACTTTTTTGCGTAGCAATTCCTTTGATATTGTCCTGAGTTCCTTAACCCTTCACTACATTCAAGATTGGGAAAGCGTTTTTAGGGAGTTTCACCGCATTCTATCACCCAAAGGATTGCTACAGTTTTCCACACATCACCCCTTTATGGATTTTCTTTTTTTTGAAAAGGAAAACTACTTTGCGACGGAGTTACTAGAAGATTCTTGGGAAGGGTACGGCGGTAAACCAGTGTGCGTGCGTTTTTATCGCCGTCCACTCAGCGTAATGACTTCTGCACTTACCAATACAGGGTTTGTTATGGAGCAAATTATTGAGCCACATCCAACAGAGGAGTGCAAACGGCTTTACCCCGAAGCTTATGAAAGGTTGACGACAAAACCGGGTTTTCTCATCTTTCGTGCTCATAAGCAAATGTAATACCAAATCCAAAATCCAAAATCCAAAATCCAAAATCCAAAATCCCAATGATTGATTTGAATCAGTACGAAGTCTTAACTTTTGATTGCTATGGAACTCTCATTGATTGGGAGACAGGAGTGATAGAAGCACTGCAACCTGTTCTGGATGCACATCAAATTCAACTAAGTGAGAATGGAATTCTGGAATTGTTTGCACGTTTTGAATCTCAACTCGAACAGGGAGAGTATCGCAAGTACAAAGATATTCTCCAGGGAGTTATGCAAAAGTTTGGCGAACAGTTCGGCTTTACACCTTCTGCTGAGGAGTTAACCGCGCTAGCTGACTCTGTTAAATACTGGCTACCCTTCCCAGATACTGTTGAAGCCCTCAAAATTCTGAAACAGCGATTGAAATTGGCAATTATCTCTAATGTCGATGATGACTTGTTTGCCTTTACAGCTAAACATTTACAAGTTGAGTTTGATTCAGTCATCACAGCCGAACAGGTGGAAAGCTACAAGCCCTATGAGCAAAACTTTCAAGTTGCGATCGCCCGAATTGGCATCCCTTCTACAAAAATTCTACACGTTGCTTGTAGCATTTACCATGACATTGTTCCTGCGAAGTCTTTAGGGCTATCGACAGTTTGGGTGAATCGCAGATTCGGGAAAGAAGGTTTGGGTGCGACTGTACCTGCTGTAAGTAACCCAGATTTAGAAGTGCCCAATTTAAAAACTTTGGCTGAAATGATACAACTCTAACAACATCAAAGAATACCACTATCTTGTTAAAACAAGTCCTTAAGCCAAAACAGCAAAAACACTGATTTAATTTTTCCCATTTTAGGTGTAAACTTAGATACACACATTAGCAAGGAGTGGTGCTGCTCTGGCAATTGCCAGAGCTTCTTTCTTTGAGCGCCGTACAGCAGTTTTCACCTAAATTAACCACATCGTTGGTAGGGGCGCAAGGCCTTGCGCCCCTACGGCTGTGGTCTATTTACCTGAAAATGGCTGTAGTGAAAAATTGCTTCTCCACAACTTCCTCACTTTCATTCTCTAACTTTAGATAGTAACCTCACCTTCCAAAGTTCTTGCTTTGAACGCAACTTTGGTATGGTTTCATTTATTTTGTTTTTTATACCATTAGTATTGAATTTTGTCAATTTAATTTGACAGACTTAAATATTAAGAAAGCTAACATAGGGTGCAAGTATGAGTGACTACGAATTCGACAATCATTTTTGGTCTGCCCATATAGTTTGCAGCAATCCATCAGATTTGCCAAAGCCAAATAAAAATCGTTCTCAAATAGTTATAGGGCTTTTGACATTACTTTGTATATCTATATCGATACCTTTGATATTCCAGATTCTTGTTGTCTTAACAAATACCAGTAAAGAAATAAGTGTTACGGCTCCTACTGTTTCTAATGAGAAAATGTCAGAGCGAGAACACTTTCTTTTCTACCGCTTTTCACAGCAGCAGTAAGTATTTATATCATTGCGATGCATACATTCGCGTTCGCGTAGCGTGCCGACGCAGGAGGCATAGTGTACCGCAGGACAGCACAACTACGAACAAGTTATTTCAATTCTTAGCGGTCTTTTCTCCTTTTTATACGCTTAGATGGTGTGATACTTCGCAAGAACTTATTAGCTAATTTAGACAGTGATTTGCGATCGCTAGGGGATTTTCTGGTTAGTACTTGTGTATTGCCTTGAGATTTTAATCCTTGATTGCGGCGATCGCTTTCAGTCAGAGGAATAGCGTTGTCAGTCGGAACAATACGGGAACCATATTTTCTCGCATAAACTTGGGTAAATTCAGCACCAAAAAAGAGAATTTGAGCTGCATAGTTAACCCAAGCTAAAATCACAACTAATGAACCAGCCGCACCATAGGTTGAGCCAAAACTACCGTTTCCTAAGTACTGTCCTAAAAGATATCTACCAATGGAAAAGAGCAGTGAGGTAAGAGCAGCACCAATTAAAACGTCATTCCAGGTTATTTTAACATCTGGCAAAACTTTAAAAATGAGTCCGAATAATACAGTGGTGATAACAAAACCAAGAATGAAATTAATGACTTGCCAAATAAAATCAACGCCTGGTAACAAATTACTGAAGTAACCTACTATACCTGCTAGGACTGCACTCAGGACTAAGGAAACAAGCAGTAAAAATCCGATGGCTACCACCATTGCAAACGACGCAAAGCGTTGTCTAACCATAGTTTTTACAGCACGTCCTGGTTTTGGCTGCACTTCCCAAATGGTATTGAGGGAATCTTGTAATTCGTTAAATAAACCAGTAGCGCCAAATAGGAGAACAACGATACTAATCAGAGAAGCGATAGTCCCAGCTTGAGGCTGGCTGGCATTTTCTATGGCTGTTTGAATAACTTCTGCGCCAGATTGACCAATTAAACCTTGAAGTTGTTCTCTAATTGCTCCCCTGGCTGCATCTTCGCCAAATACTGCTCCTGCGATCGCAATCACAATAATGAGCAATGGAGCAATAGAAAAAATTGTGTAATAAGATAGGGCTGCTGCTAATCTAGACGCCTTATCGTTACTCCATTCTTTATACGTTTCTTGGAGCAGCCCCCAAATTTCCTTCCAATTCATCTATGAGTCTCCTGAGATATGATGAGTGCTTACCTCCCGAATTAATTGATACCGTATATTATATGGTGATCGCATCTTTCTCAAGGTGTTGCTACAGCGTCCTTGAGATAGAATTTATTGATAGGTGATTTCCATATCGTAGGGGTGCGGTGGTCTTGCGCCCCTACAAATGTTCGCTTTAGCGCTGTAGCGCTAAAGCGAACTACGAATCTAAAAGCATCTTACATTTAATGTATTGGAGCTACTTAGCATTCATTAGCCTGCTTTTTCATTCTGGGCATGGATGGCTATCAAGAATTAAAAAAATTCTGATAGGGCTGACACTTTGTTTCAACTATGGTGCTTTTCCGCCGCTAATAACAAGCAGATCCTGAAGATTAATCAGGCTTTGTGCGCTGTCAGGACCTGTTATGTTGAAGCCGCCAGCCCCGAATGTCTGACTCAATGATTCGCTTAGAGTAGCACTTAATAAACCGAGCAAAGATAGTACGCCTCCTTCGACGCCCCACATTTCCCGATCGGTCAGTTCATCGAGGAAGCTTTCCGAATCTTGAAACAACTCAGCGCCAATAGGATTCAGCTCGGTAATTTTGATGCTTGCCATTTATTCACCCTGACGAATTAATCTAGTTTTTTTGCCTCTAAAAAATTACCAAGTTTAAATTAGATAATTCAAGCCATTGAAACTAGCTTATTTAGAACTATCTCAAGAAGTTATTTCTCGACTTTCAAAAATCAAGGTTGAGAGTCAAGGGTAAAGGGGAAAAGAATTTTACTTATTTTTTCACTCATAGCAGGTGGTGCATCGCTCGTGGGGCTAATCTTAAGAAAAATCTTCCTCATTGTTCATAAAAGCTTTGCTAGAAAAGTATTCTAGAATGTGTTCTCTGAGAGAAATAAGTATATAACTTTGTTCTCTTTTTTCCAACAAAACTTCCTGTTGAGTAAAGACCCCCACACCCAATACTGCAAAAATCATCTTTAGAATATACCTACTTCAGCCCAATAACCTCCAGCCTTAACGCTCGTAAGGAGAAAGAAGGAAGAAGGAAGTTGTATCCCCATCAATAAATTGAGGGGATTTTCAGAGTGAAAAACCTTTATGAATCCATCAATAAATTGAGGGGTTACGTGAAAGTCAGACAAAGTGGACAAGCCTTCCTGGGATTGTAAGCCAGAATACAGATTGCCCTTGTTGTTTATAAGGCTTGTCCACTTTGTCAGGGATTAATGCAGGGGCTTTTGACCCATTTGTCAGAAGAAAGAGAGTTAGACTTTGAGATATAAACGAAAATCCCAACCTTCTTCCCTCTTTCCTCTTCCTTCTTCCTTATTTTGGTAATGCAGTTGCGAGGTGTTGGGATTTTCGTGTTGCAAGCAGCAAATTTGACAAGAAAAACAAGATTTTCCCGTATTTATTTGTAATAAAAGATACTATGCAATAACCGAGATGGGATATTGGTAGAAACATCCGCGCAAAGTGCGATCGCTATAGATCCCCCATACTCTTTAATATACGGGCGTCCCCGCCCGTACCACAAGAGCATAGCGTGGTTCATTTATTTGAAAACTGCTGCAAGCTGTCACGATTGTATACAGGCGATCTCTCTATCAAAAAGATACTTTTAATCACTTTTAATTATAAATTTGAATAAAAATAATGTTTGATTTTATCGAATGACTTTTCTAAAGTGGTGAATGAGAAGTTTAGTAGTGGCTTGTATAAACTAAAGCCTTGGAAGGAAAAATGAATAAATCCAATTCCCAAAAATTAACAAACTGGTTTGTAACAGCAGTCTTTCTAGTACTTGTAGTCACCTTTTCATTATTCGATCAGCCAAGTGCTAGCGCTCAAACACTAACACCAACTACAACTACACAAACTACACCAGCACCAGTCACATCTGTAGCAGCAAACGTTAGACATTTACTAGAAACCAACGAATGTGTAGGGTGCAATCTAATTGGAGCAACGCTGAAAGATGCAAACCTGCAAGCAGCCAACTTAGAAAATGCAAACCTGCAAAATGCTGACTTAGAAAGAGCAAATTTACAAGGAACTAACTTGCAAGGCGCAAACCTGCAAGGTGCAGATTTAGGGAAGGCAAACATAATGGGCGCAAACTTAGCGAGCGCGAACTTATTTGATGCGGACTTAGAGAAGGCAAATTTAACAGATGCGAATATATTGGGCGCAAACCTCCAAGGAGCCGATTTAGAAGACGCGGTGAGACCCCAAGGCTTTGCTATTCAGTCATTAAGGTAGACATAATATCAATTATTATACCAATCCATCTAATTACTGAAAGCGATCGCAATACTGCAAGGGATACGATAATTGAAGTGTCAGAACCCCGGTTTCTTTAAGAAACCGGGGTTCTAATTTCTGCTGAGGAGAGTAGTATTGAAAGTGATTGGACGGATTTACTGGTACTGATTAATAGTCCTAACAATAAGAAATTTCTTGCCGATCGCGAAAATACTTACCACTCTGGCTCAATGAAGCTTTTGTCGCCAGCCAAATAGCAGTATCCGCGCCTTGTTCTGGTGACCTGGGAGCAGAAGCACCACCCATATCAGTTCTCACCCAACCGGGACACATAGCGTAAACAGCAATTCTTTTTAATCTTAAAGCTTCAGAGAGCATAATAGTAGCACCGTTGAGTGCTAATTTAGATAAGCAATAACTCGGTACTTCTGCGGAAAGACCGCCGATCTCTCCATATCCACTTGATACATTAATAATTCTTGCACTGGATGATTTTTTTAATAAAGGCAAGAAGGCTTGAACGATAATAATGGGACTCAAAGTGTTGCTGTTGATAGTGCGCTCCAGCAAATCGCGAGAAATGTTGAGAATATTCACACCTTCATCTGGATAAATAGCAGCGTTGTTGACGAGCACGTCTAAATGGTTGATTTGTTGGGATAACTCTTGAACAGAGTGGTGAATTGAGCGATCGTCCGTGACTTCAAGAACAACAGGTCTGACGTTGGATGGTGAAGATAATTTTTCAGCAGCATCTTGTGCTTTGGAGAGCGAACGCGCTGCTAGAATCACTTCAAATCCTGCATTGAGCAATCCCTTGCAGATGGCAAATCCAATACCTTTATTACCACCCGTTACAAGTGCGTATTTTTTCTCAGGTTTTGCGTTCATGACGATTGTCCTATCAGACGTTCTTGGAATTGTTACATGACGACGATCGCTTCACTAATTATGGTTTTTTGAGAATAGACTATTTCACACAGATTGTCTTGTACATTCTTGCGATAAAAAGTATATTCTTGCTGTTAGTTTTTTATGTCAGAGATTCATGACAAATTAAACAACTGTAAATAAAGAAAAAGCAGAAAATCGTCTCTAACGCGTGAAATACAAGCTATGAGTTCGGTTATGGCAATTTAAAGAAGCAGTCACTTCAACTTTCACTGAGAGTAGATGCTTTTGAGCAAATTCGTGTCAAGATATCCTCAATGGCACAAAAGTCAAAACCTTGGGAGGTAACAACATCAGAACTCCGTTCACTAACAAATCTATAGCTCCCGCTCGTACCAAACCTCAAGAATGCTTGGCTAAGCCTCTGCTTGAAGATTAATTTATAGCAAGCAACTCTAGAGCGTACTATAGTAGGACTTACGCACGCTCTACAAAATCTTGGCGCTCTTGGCGTCTTGGCGGTTCAATAAATTAGGGTTTCTGGCAATTTTTGCGTCAGTCCTGTATAGATGGAGTTAGTTATTATAATAATGAAATGTAGCTTTCTTAGCATTACTAAATGTTACGGCTGCAATTAACTCAGCACTTTAAAGAGTGCAAACTCGTCCCCTCGAAAACAAATTACACAGCATTTGTAAGTCAAGTTGAACATCTCCCTTTCTGAGAGGAATTCAATGTCTAATGAAGTGCATGAATCAGAAGTCACGACTCGCTTAAGTGCGATAGAAGTGCAGCTACAGCAATTCAATCAGCTGTTATCAAATATTAGCGATCGCATTGCTAAATCGGAAGATAATTTCCTACTAGTTGCCGATCTCCACAAATACAAAAAGCTACAAGAACTGTTAATAGCAGGAAACTTTAGAGAAGCCGACTGGGAGACTATTCGAGTTATCCAGGCAATAACGGGAGAACCCGAATTGGGAGACATCACTCCAGATGACATGAGGCAATTTCCCTGTGATGAACTGCGAGTGATAGACAACTTGTGGATAAAATACAGTCAAGCTCGCTTTGGTTTCAGCGTACAAATACAAATTTACCAAAGCGTTGGTGGTTCGCTTGAGACCACCATTAATCAAGATAATAAAATGATTGAGCGCTTCGGTGAGCGTGTGGGATGGCGTGAGGATAATCAATGGAAAAAGTGCGATGATTTGGATTATACCTTAGCTGCGCCAATTGGTTGTCATCCTTCACGGTGGTGGAATTCTCCTTTTGGTTCAAAAATGACCAATTATTTCTTCAATCGCTTGCTAGTTTGTAGTATCTAACAGTGACCAGTGACCAGTGACCAGTGACCAAAATAAGGGATACGTAACTGGTTATTTGGAATTTAAAGACTTGCTTTGACTCATAACTCCCTTTACCTCAGTTGAAATTCTTTTGAGGTCAGAATATGCCTAAAAAAGCCGACACTCTATTCGCTTGTAAAGTTTTATTTCCAGTCCTTCTTGCTTCCGTCTTCACTAGCGCCTGCAGTCAGGACAAACCCAAAGCCACAGCGAGCGAACCCCAACCAATCCCAGTTAAATTGCAGTCATTGCAGCCAACTACACTGCAAGATGTTTCGGAATTTGTGGGTAGGTTAGAAGCCCAGCAAAGAATCTCGTTGCGACCAGAGATCCAAGGTCGGATAGAATCGATTCCCGTCTCGTCAGGCGATCGCGTCGAACAAGGAACGCCAATTGTGCGGCTGCGACCAGATCGCACCGAACCAGAATTACTGAGTGCTATGGCTAGAGTTAACTCAGTCAAATCCGCTTACATGACAGCCCGAGCGCAACTGAAAGCCGCAGAAGCACAAAGACTTAGGGATGCAGCAGAAGTAGACCTTCAAAAAGTTGAGTTCCAAAGGGCGCAGAAGTTAGTTGCTGAAGGAGTCCAGGCAAAACAGCAGTTAGACATTGCTCAAAGAAACTTGAATACATCACTAGCGACTCTCCGCGCCACTGAGGAGCAGGTAGGCGCAGCCAAAGCCAGTGTCAATCAAGCAGAAGCTAACGTTAGACAATCTGAGGCGGAGACAGCTTCTGCTCGCGTGTCTCTCCAGTTCAAACAGGTACTAGCACCGATTACCGGGGAAGTAGGCGACTTTCCGGTTAAGGTAGGAGACGTTGTTAGCATCGGTCAAACCCTGACCACGATTACTCAAAATGACAATCTTTACTTGCGACTTTCAATCCCCAGCAACCGCTCTTCAGAACTACGACAGGGGTTATCGGTAGAGCTTTTAGATGCCAAAACAAGAAAACGCTTAAGCAGTGGAAGTATCAACTTTATCTCACCAGAAGTAGAAACAGGTGCTCAAGCTATTTTAACCAAAGCGCGCTTTTCCAACTCAGGCAACAGTTTACGAGAAGGACAGTTTGTCCGCGCCAGAGTTATTTGGAACAAACGTTCGGGTATTTTGCTTCCCACAGTAGCTGTATCCAACCTTGGAGCGCAGAGCTTTGTCTTTGTAGCTCAGAAAACAGGTTCAAAACAGACTGTGCGACGTCAACCAGTCAAACTAGGAGCTATTCAAGGTCAAAGTTACCAAGTGGTTGATGGCGTCAAGCCAGGTGACCAAATCGCAGTCACCCAAATTCTTACCTTAAGGGATGGCACTCCGATCAGTGACCAGTGAGCAGTGACCAGGTTAAGTGTCATTAAACCCCCAATCCAAAATCCAAAATCTAAAATCCAAAATCCTATGAGTATTGCGGATATTTTCATCAGGCGGCCTGTTTTTACTACAGTTTGTACTGTACTTATTCTCATAGTTGGAGGAATCTGCATTCCCCTCCTCCCGTTGGATAAGCTACCAGAAATGGCTCTCAAGCAAGTGACTGTGACTGCTAACTATCTGGGGACTGATGCCAAAACAGCAGAAGAAAACGTTACCACCGTGCTAGAACGGGAAATCAACGGTACGGAGCGGGTCGTGTATATGTCCTCGCAGACGACGAATGATGGTAATGCTACTGTTAACGTCTCCTTTCCTACGGAGATGGATAGAAACACTGCCCAAGTCCTCGTCCAAAATAACGTAGCGATCGCAGAACCAAATTTACCAGAGGAAGTCAACCGCATTGGTGTGACTACGCAGAAGCAGTCCCCAACTATTACGCTCGCTTATGCTTTCTATTCGGAAAAAGACGAGAACGGGAAATACATTTACGATAATATCTTTTTAAGTAACTATGTTGACCGACAAATCTTTGATGAAATCAAACGGATTGAGGGTGTAGGTTCAGTCAGAATTGTGGGGGAACGTAAATATGCCATGCGTATCTGGCTCGATCCCGATGCCCTTGCTGCTAGAAATTTAACATCACAAGATGTCATAAGCGCTATTGCCGAACAAAATATCCAGGTGGGGGCGGGGAGAATTGGTCAACAGCCAACCCCAACGGAGCAACAATATGAAATTGCATTGCGAGCCAACGGTCGATTTACCACTCCCGCAGAAGCCGAAGACATTGTGGTCAAAGTCGGTCAGGATGGTACGCTCATTCGGTTAAAAGATGTAGGTCGAGCCGAAGTAGGAGCGGAAAATTACAGTGCGACAACTCTGTTTGACGGTTCACCAGCTGTTATTTTGTTAGCTTACCAATTACCCGGCACGAATTCTTGGAATACAGCTAACGCTATTAAAGCAAAAATAGCAGAGCTACAAACTGATTTTCCACCAGGAATCAAAGCGACAATTGGCTTAGATAATACTTTGTTTGTGGCAGCTTCTCTAGATGAAGCCTTTAAAACTCTGATGGAAGCGATCGCTCTGGTGTTCCTTGTCATCTTCATTTTTCTACAGGATTGGCGCACCACTATTATTCCCGCCCTTGCCATTCCCGTATCGCTGATTGGAGCCATGGCAATTGCCTATGTGCTTGGGTTTACCTTAAATCAGTTAACGATATTTGGTATCATCTTGGCAACAGGTTTGGTGGTGGATGATGGGATCGTTGTAGTGGAGGCGATCGCAGCTAAACTCGAACAGGGGATGAAACCCCTACAAGCAGCCTTAGATGCAATGGAAGAACTTACAGGGGCAATTATCGCAACATCAGTGGTACTGATGGCAGTCTTTATCCCCGTAACTTTCTTTCCAGGTACAACAGGCATCGTTTACAGGCAATTTGCGCTAGTTATAGCTTTCTCCATTGCTATTTCTACCTTTAATGCCCTGAGCTTCTCTCCCAGTATGTCTGCCATCATCATGCGGCGACAGCAGGAAGTTCACGGTCCTTTAAGTGTGTTTTTCCGGTGGTTTAACCGAGTGTTTGACTGGTTTAAAGGGGGATACGTCAAAATCATCGAATTCCTGATCCGGATTTGGTGGCTCGTGATTCCAATATTTGTTGCGTGTTTAGTAGCAACAGGTTGGATTTACCAAACGACTCCCCAAGGATTTATTCCTGAAGAAGATCAGGGCTATTTCTTCACCATTGTTGAAGCTCCACCTGGTGTATCTCTCAACTACAGCGTCGATCTAGTGAAGAAGATTACTCAGGAAGTCGTGCTACCACTCCCTGAAGTTGAGCACGTTGTTGGTAACGCTGGCTTTGGTTTTGAGGGGAACGCCAGTAACAAGACGCTGTTTTTCGTCAAGCTGAAAGATTGGAAGGAACGTCATGGTTCCGAACATTCCATTTTTGGCATTTTGGGAAAAATCAATAAAGGGTTGAGAGAAAAAATCCCTGGAGCGGTTGCGATCGCTGTCAATGCTCCACCAGTGGATGGTTTGGGGAGTACAGGTGGTTTAGAGATGTACATCCAAAACAAACAAGCCCTTCCCATGGAGGCGCTAATCGATAACACCCAAAAGATGATAGCCGCAGCCCAAAAGCGACCGGAACTAGGAGGTGTCTTTACCCAATTCACCTTCAATACCCCAATGATGCAACTCTCCATCGATCGCAACCAAGCTAAGGCGCAGAATGTCCGAGTGAGTGATATTTTCAGCACCATGCAAACCTACCTGGGTGCAAGCTACGTTAACCAATATGTACTTGGTGGGCGACTGTATCGAGTTTATGCTCAGGCGGAGGGAGCAGTTCGGTCTAATCCTGATGATATCAGTCGCTTATACGTGCGCTCTCAGGATGGTAATCTCATCCAATTGAGCACTTTGGTGCAAATGGAAAGATTAACCTATCCGCCTGTTGTCACTCACTTTAACGTTTACCCGTCAATTAAAATTCAAGGTTCTCCAGCACCGGGATACAGTACTGGACAAGCAATCCAAGCAATGGAAGAAGTTGCTAACCAAGTTTTGCAACCAGGATTTGGTTTTGCTTGGACTGGAACCGCCTTTCAGGAGAGATCTTCTAGTGGAGCAGCGCCAATTATTTTTGGCTTAGCTTTTGTCATGGTTTTCTTGGTGTTAGCGGCGCAGTACGAAAGCTACGTCGATCCAACTATCATCATGATTACCGTACCTTTGGCAATCTTGGGCGCACTAGGTGCGATCGTGTTCCGGGCAAATATTTTCCAGCAAGGCGGTGTTTGGCCTACGCTGAATAATAATATTTATGCTCAGGTAGCACTGGTCATGCTGATTGGTTTGGCAAGTAAAAACGCAATTCTGATTGTGGAATTTGCCAACCAGTCAGCAGCTTTAGGAATGAACTATACCAGAGCTGCAATCCGCGCTTGTGAAGAACGCTTGCGACCAATTTTGATGACTGCTTTTGCTGGTTTGGTTGGGTTTTGGCCATTAGTCATAGCTTCTGGTGCTGGAGCAATGAGTCGATGGGCTTTAGGAACAGCACTGTTTGGTGGTTATTTGATTTCAACAGTCTTAAGTTTGTTTTTAGTTCCAGTACTATATGTTGTTATCAAAAACCTAGAAGATCGCTTCTTGAAATCAGGTAAGCCCCCAAGATCGGGACGGTCTTCAGATGCACCTCAGCAACCAAAAGAACAAGCACTCCCAGCATTTCGTGGAGCAACAGCTGAAGTCAGTGATCAGTGACCAGTGACCAGTAAATCCCCTACTTTCAAGTATGGGGTGAATAATCATAAGACTTACGCAAAGCCCCCCTTTTTACAGCCATTTTCAGGTAAACAGACCACAGATGTAGGGGCGCAAGGCCTTGCGCCCCTACATGTTTATTTTGGATTTGGGATAATTTATTTTTTGGTATTCTCTAAACAGACCATAGATGTAGGGTGTGCAAGGCATTGCACCACTACCAACGATGTGGTTCATTTAGGTGAAAACTGCTATAAGGGGGGTTGGGGGGATCGACAACGTGTAACACTCCCAAAAAGCCTTGAGATCGCGTAAGTCCTAAATCAATCAATTTCTTTTTTTCTATATATAAATTTCAAGATTTGTACCACTTTACATTTGGTCAATATTATCAATCGTAAAGTTGATCGTTCTAAAGAAAAAAAATCATGTACAATACTGTCAGTAAAAACCTTTATAAATAAAGGTAACAAAAATGTTTAAGAAATGGAATGCAGATGATTGGATCAATCACATTTTATTTACAATCACCGTTGTATATCTGTTCTACAATTTCTTTTTGCACCACTAGTGCTTTTTTATTTCTCGTTCCCAGACGGAGCCTAGGAATGCCTTCTTGAGAGACTTCGCCTCTGTGCATTTCCAACCAGAAACAGCGAATTGAGAGAAGTGGTGAATGGAAAGTGTAATCATCACAATAGGAGGAAATTATGAATATTAGACTGGTCATTTTCTCAGGTGTTATAACTGCTTGTGTGGGATCGGTAATTGGTTTGGCTGCTGCTCAAATTGGTCAGCGTAATTTTAACGAATTGAAATTTGAAGGTCAGTACTACCAAGACTTACACAACAGATACGCCTTAATTGGTGCTAGCGTAGGACTAGTTATAGGTGTTGCACAAGAGTGCGTGAGGGAGCTTAAATCGCAAAGAGAAGATGAGTGAATATACACATGAAGGTTAAATATATTTTAATTTTATTGTTAGTCATTGTTACAACAGTTCTAACTACAGCAAACTGGAATTTAGGAATGATGGGGATGACAGCATTTTTACTAGCTTACTTCTCTAAGGGTCTGAGACGCCGATCTAAAGTTTGAAGGATAATATTTTGTCTCTTATTCTAGGGCAAACGCATTAAAATTTGTCAATAATGAACTTGACAAAAATACGTGGATATGTATTTTTTGTTGGTCAGAGATTTAACAGGATGGTTACATACTTATAATTAAGCTAACTGGGCTTCACAACGTAGAACAGTTAGGAAGCTTTCTTATAGCTGTATGTTGGATTTATTATGTCTAAACCAAAAATTTTACAAGAAGGAACTAGTTACACTTTTCGTTCTTACTTCGAGTTACCTTATGAAACAGAAGATATTTTAGCGGAATTAGGTTATAGCTTTTCACGTGCGCGTATGACCTTACCCTCTTCTCAACGCATACCACAACGTTTACCTGAATTACGTCAGCAAATTGAGGAGTTGTTACCACTGGTAACTTTATCAAGCGAAACTGCACGTCGAGAAATTATGGTGGCACCAGTACTTTCGGAACTAGCGCGTTTTTGTAAGTGTCAAATGCGTTTAGAATATCCTCTCCAGGTAAGTGCTTGGCTCAAAGGTAATCTAGATTACTTACTGCGAAATATCAATGCAGATGAAAGAGGTAAAAATTTTCTGGTAGTTGAGGCTAAAAACGACGATTTGTCAAGAGGTTTTACTCAATTATCAGCAGAGTTAATCGCTTTGGCAATAGCAGAAGAACAAGATACTCTTTACGGTGCAGTTACACTAGGTGATACTTGGCGTTTTGGTTTATTAGAACAACAACCACTTCATATTACTCAAGACATTACTTTGTATCGTGTGCCTGATGATTTAGATGTTTTAATGCAAATATTGATTGGAATTATTGAGTAATAGTACATATCCGCAAGGTTCTGGTGCTTTACGCAATAATCCAGGTGATGTATTAATTTCCGCCTATACAACTTGTGATGTACGTTATGTTGAACTAACATCGCGGACTTGGAAAAAAGCGACCCAATCATGGAGCCACAAGGATTATATAGACTACCGGATGAACAATTGCTGTTAAGTGGGGATTGTTAAATATAGTAAAATCTATATTGATATTCTCCGAATCTATTGAAATGACAAGAAACCAATTTTCTTACGTAAACTATGCTGATAGAAGGGTAATTAGCAATCTATTATATTGGCAAGATAAAATACAAAATTATTTGATGGAATTTTACAGTAGAGATAGACGCAATCCTTTAGGAACTACATTTGGAGATTGTATATCTAAGTCGTTTGAGTTGTTAGACTATGCTCGTGATAATCCAACCATGTTTAGAGGAGTAGTAAGTGATAATATGCTCCAAGCTGGTGCAATTATTGAATATAGAATTGGAGAAATTTATTTATATGACGAACGGCAACAATATGTACTGATAGATATACTTTGCTCGGCACCTTGGAATTGTTTACCTCAACCCATAGCAGAAACGAGGAAAGGAGCAGCACCTTGGTTAATTGCAGATATTATTGAAGAAATAACCTCTGGGTCTTCAAACATAAGTGGAATATTCAAAGTAGCTGCGATACCTAGAGCCATTGAATCCTATGAAAGTATTGGATTTGAAGAAAATCCAGATGGATCGAGAGAGATGATATTAACAGAAGAAAAAGCGCTACAATTTTTAGAAGAGTATAAGCTGCGTTGGAGACAAGGCGATGACCCCAGAAGAAGCAAATGCTTGGATTGATAAAGTAGAAGACCTTGGAAGTAATCTATTTGCAGGGAGAGAGCTTACAGATGAAGAATCATTGCGATTGTTCGACTATTATTTAAGTGGCGAGTATCTCATTAAGAATTTAGAAATAGTGCGAGAGGAAAAACAAAAATCCTTAGAAGGACTTGACCACTTAGAAGTAGCAGAAAAACGGATTCTAGATAGGATACGAAAGCAACAAATTCACTTAAAATCAAACCAAAGTTAATGATTAAGCTAGCATAATAAATACCGACACTCTGTTGCTATTTGTGTAGCACTTTCTGGAATGCATTCTATATCCCGACTGACTAGATTTTTCGACTTATCTACCAGTTGACCACACAACACGCGATTGCTTTACGAGGTTGTCCCAAATTGCTGTAAACTTGAGCTAGTAGATCTTAATCGTCGATATTTTGTACTTGTTGCACTAACTTGCTGTTACCTTGTAATAGTGCAATTATGGCATTGGTATCCAGTAAATAATGTTTACCACTCATCACGCAAGCTTCTTTGGTTAGTAACGGCATTACCTTGCCAGGTTAATTTTCCGGCTAAGTCAGAGAAGTCATATTTTTTGGGTTCTGATTTTCGCTGAATATTTGGGTTAATTACCAAGGCAATTTCAACATTTCCCTCTGGAAATTCAGTTGGGACATCTAAGCGCAAATGCCCATCAGAGTCAATTTTGTCAGTAAGTGTTAACACTTGCATTTTATTTTTCTAGTTAAATTAACTTCATGTATTTAATTGTAGCTCTTAATTCATGTTTATGAACAAAAATCGTTTATCTGCTTCGTCTTGGCTGTTAATATCATGTATCTCACGCCAAGGCACAAAGACGCTGAGAACAGGACACAAAGAAGGGCTTTTACAAAAAGGTAAGGATTCAGATCTAATATCATCTGAATTACTTAAAAAGCGTACCTAGAGCGCCGGTCGAGTAGAAGGTGTTGACAAACTACGCATAGTATGGGTAAGCGGTGATGTAGATTCCTCAAAGCTTTATACAATCTTGTCGATTTGATAGCTGAAAAAAAGCGAGCATCTCACAAAGGTGCCTGAAGGGTTTTCACAAAAGCGCTCTGCGAAAACCAACAAGGACAACTGATTCACCGCGATTAATATCAATACATCTTACATTTACTATTTCCCTAAAATTGCTCGATTCTCGTAAATTGTCAACTCAATACTTTATCTAAAAGTTAAAAAATGACTTCGATAAATACTAGAAAAAATCCCCGATGAAAGCGCCGAACGCGTTATTAAGTTGGCACCGACAAAAAAAGGCACCCGTAGAAAAGAATACTGATTTTTTTTAAGAAGTGCTTTGAAGTATTAAGACAAAATTTTCACAGGGAATATTTGGTGACATATCGACAACAAAGAGCGCAGTCAACCCAGAGATTTACCGAAAGTTTTTCAGCGTTTTCTTTTAGTGCTGCTTTGGCATAGTTTATGTTAATAAAATTAGAGATTTTGAACAGTATTAGTTTCAGACATACGAGCAAGAACGTGGAGATTGTGGACAACAGCCATACGTCGAAGATCAAAAAGGTTTTTGCGTAAACCAATGTAGCGAGCCCGATCTCCTTGCCATTGACTGATATGAGCTAGAGTATGTTCGACACTAACACGTTCGCGAAGTTTCGCACGTCCGCTCTCAGTAGTTTGACGTTCACGCAGTTCTACAAGTAAAGACTCGCGACTCATGGATAGAAATACTGCGACCTTGCTTACTTTCTGTGCATTGAGAGCGTAGAGGGCACAAGGTCAGTTCAGGCTCTGGGGCTAGACGATCTTTTGGGATATCCAAGCCTGCTTCGGTTAAGCGCGTTGCTGCGATCGCAACTAACAAAGATGCAACTGTATTCGTCTCGCCATTATGAAGATCGTCTATTCCTGATATGATTAACTCTGCTCCTGGCAACTCCTCTAGATTCATGATTGACCTTCCTCTGGTTTACCTTCATTTCGCTCGATAAAGTTCTCGACCCTGCTTCTAAGCATATCAGGATCGATAGCAGGCGCTTTTACAGGACACAATTATCGCACGGAAAAGAACTTTACCAGAAAGGTGCCAAATCTTGAATTGCAGTTCTGGCTTCTGCTAAAGATTGCTCTCGCAGATCGGAGTTGAGTGCATTGGCATGGATGAACTGAATATCCGTAATGCCAATGAAGTTAAATACAGTTCTCAAAAAAGGTTCTTGGAAATCCTGGGAAGCAAACGCAGAACCGGGGCGAAAATCGCTACCGCGAGCCGTAATTACCAGCATCTTTTTGTGAGTGACTAACCCCTTGAACCCGTTATCATCGATTGCAAAAGTGCGTCTGGGACGGACGATGTAATCAATGTAAGATTTGAGGACAGCCGGAATGCTGAAGTTATACATGGGGGTAGACAGAATGTAGCGATCGGCAGCTGCCCCATAGTCATAAATTGCTGCCGACAGTGATGAGATCGCCGCTTTATTTTCTCCTATTTGTTGGTAAGCACGCGCCAAATTTTCATTCACAACCGCCGTAGCTGACGGATTATTTTTATACTGATTGAGTGCCTCTTGCCAATTTGCGATCGCCTTGAAAAAATTGTGTAATTTTTCGACTATTTTTACTGTTGCGAGTGTTTCGAGAATATCGATAGACTTATAGAGTATGACGATCGCGCACTGTGCGAAGGAAAATGTGTATGGCTACCCATCGCCCCATCGAACCCTATACCCCTACCTCTGAGGCAATTACCCTTGCAAGCCAAGCCTTAGAAGCTATCTCGGCGTTTATCGCCAATCCTCCCGATCCCATCACCCTTGCAATCCTTGATTCTGATATGCAAGATACCCGCATCACCATCCCAAGCGGCATGTTTCAATTGATGATCGATGTACTACAATCGGTAAGCCGTGGTGAGCCTGTAACTATCTTGCCTCACAGTGCCGAACTCACCACCCAAGAAGCGGCGGATATTTTAAGAGTCTCACGTCCCTATCTGGTAAAACTATTGGATGAAGGCACGATTCCTTCACGAAAAGTAGGGATTTATCGCCGCGTACTGCTCCAAGATCTGCTTCATTATCAAAAAACTGAAAAACAACGACAATCTGCCATCATGTCCGAGTTGACCAAAGAAGCACAAGATATGGGACTCTACGATCTACCATGACCTATCCTATGGCACTTTTGGATGCGTGTGTCCTCTATTCTGCACCGTTGCGAGATTTACTGATGTGGCTAGCCATAGAAGGTGTGTACGCACCAAAATGGTCAGAGATGATTACTGTGGGTACGGTGGCACGAATGACTCTACCATCTTCATCTCGCCTCTGTCTGAGCTACAAAAACAAATTCTTTCCTTAATGAAGATGCCTGAGTCTCTTTATCAGGTAAATTCGGTGTTACACAAGACCTAATTACGTCTTCCCCCGATAAATCAGCGCTTTTTGACAAGAATCATCTCCTTTTATCTAAAGTCCAATGATATTGAATGTCCCGTTTCAACAGTCAGTAGAGCGCAAAGTTTTCCAGAACTCTTACTAGACCTTTATTTAAGCGGTTGTACACCATTGGCTGAAATCCCCTCAAAATTCGCTTTTTGAGCAATAGGGTTGTATGTGGCATATTTTGCGATCGCTTGCAATCGCTCTCACCCGATCTAGAAACATCGGCTGAAACCCTCATTCTTGCGTTCCCTGACAAAAGTTTTCGATAAAGCTGACATTAGCCTCCTCCGTGTATTACATTGTTTAGTTTAACCCTAAATCGCTGTCTTCCCTTCTGTATAAAAACAATAAAGTTCAACTCTTGGCAATAAACCCTTACCCCAGACAATAAAGTCCTACACACAGAACCTACCTGAGTCTAAAAAAGTCTTTCTTCCAGCATCGGAAAGACGGTATGCACTTAAACTTTCAGTAAAATCCTGGGGTTGAATTTCCCGTTTGCTCAATACTCCCAACACGATATTATCGGAAATAAGAGCGCGAAATTCTTCCATCAAATCCAATACCATTGCTGGTTGTCCGTGGTGGACTTCGTGTAAATAACCAATATATGGGTCAAGTCCAGCCAGATGAACGGCAGCAGTGACTTGGGTTTTCAGCAAAGCATAGGAAAAGCTCAATAGAGCATTGACTGGATCGGTGGGTGGATTGCGATTGCGTCCATTGAATGTCCATTGTTTACCTACCATTTTTTGCCAACAGGCAAAATATTCCCTTGCTGCTAAACCTTCGATTCCCCTCACTTGGTCAATGGTTTGTTGACTTTTAACTAGATTTTTCAGAGTGAAAAACCTTTATGAATCCATCAATAAATTGAGGGGCTTTTGACCCATTTGTCAGAAGAAAGAGAGTTAGACTTTGAGATATAAACGAAAATCCCAACCTTCTTCCCTCTTTCCTCTTCCTTCTTCCTTATTTTGGTAAAGTAGATTGGCAATTTACAACCGTTGATGCCCGTATTAAATTAAAGCGCCTCTATCCGTCAATTAATTCTTGACAGACCACTAGTTGCCCTTCTGACTCTTCCACCGCATCGATAATTCCGACAATTTTCAGGCGATCGCTCCATACCCATTGTTGTTGGCGAATTATGGTATTTCCTTCGGTAATCACTAATTCTTCGTTAATATTACGGTGTAAATGGCGACCTAAAATAATATGCTCGTTATCTTCCATTTCCCCCAGCACATATTCCAGGTAAAATCGGCGCGGGCAATATTCCCAAGCGTTAAGATAAGCCAGAGGTAAATAATTTTCAGTCATGCGATTTCAACCTGTCCCATACCCATCGCAGTTTTTCTGCCAATTCCAGCAAATATGGCAAAGTGAGCTAAAATAGTGGCAATTCTAGCTTGTTCGCTGTCTGTAAATTTATATCGAACGAATCCCTCTGCACCGATTTCCGCTCCACCTTCCATTTTCATGGCGTAGGTTTTCAGCTCGTAGCCGGAAATAATCACATTCCATTCGATTTTAGGGAATTTTAAGGCTTCTGGTGCAAATACATTCCAACGTCGTAATAATCCGTTGAAAACCAAGTCGGGTAGGGGAAAAGGTTGGACGTTTTTAATTTGTTTGAAGCTGGTGGGGGAGAGAAATCGCAAATCGATAGTATTTTGGGTTGGTAATTGAGCAATTTTCTCGAAGCTAGTTGTTTGGGTAATGTCAATCCAACCTTCCATTCGACAGGGAATTCCTGCTATGGTAATTTCCTGCCCTAAGTCTGCATTCATTCCCCACAATAAAGGAGCGAGTAATTCTTTTTGCAACAAGCTTATTTTGAGGAGGATTTTTTTAGGAGAACAGTATTCCCATCCTGTTGTCAGAGGTAGGGTTTCTTGTTGGTGTATGATTTGGGCTAATTCTGGGCTGGTGTTGGCAAACCAGCGAAAACACAACGCATGGATAGCACGTGCTAGGGTGGGAGGAAGGGGTTGAACTGAATTAACAGCGATTTGAATTCTGTGAAGGGAATCGGAATTAACTTCCACACCACTGATTTCATAAAGTCTTTGTCGCCATTCAACCAGATTATTACCCGCAATTTGCCTCCATAGCATCCCCATAAAATTGTCGTATAAATTTGCGTCTGGCAGTACGGGCATAATTTTTGTCACGCCATCGGTTTTGCGTAGGGGTATCCAGATGGGGTTAATATCATCCTGAATATCTTCCTGTTGTAGCCATTTGCTTAAGTTAACTGGGGTGGTATTTATTTGAGTGGGGCGTAAAATTACACTTAGTCCGGCGAAAGTTGGTTCGGTTTTTGGTTGATTGACCCAGAGATTCGTAGTTTTTGGAGTATCAGTCTCTTTGGTAGAAGTCATAACGAGCACTTGTAGAGCGAAGTTTTAAGGGTAAAAATCCTGGTTTGATGATTCTATCTTTGTCGAGTTGGGCTTTGTCCTTAGAAAAGGGATTTATCCGGTTGAAGGTGGTTTTTGAACCAAAATCATCCATTGGTTGGATGGTAAAACTGTCATTAGGGTTGGGGATAAAGGTAGGTTGGTTTGTTGTTTGGGTACGGTCGGGCAAGTATTGAAAGAAGCAACCTTTTTTACCAAAGTAGTTGATTTGGGCAAAAAGTTTGGTTAATTCTTGTAACTTATTTTGTTGATTATCTTGTAATTTATTTGACTCATCTTCATGAATTCCTACACAAATTTGCAATTCTCCCTGTAAATGTATCCATTCCCGAAATACAAACCCGTCTTGCATGGGACGAGTTGTTCTACTTTTGTCCGCTTTATCTACGATTTGGTCGAAGTATCTGAGTTTATAACCATTGCGATTGACTACTAGTTGTTCTGGTGGAAGGATGTATATTTGCAAATCCCGAATCCAAGTAAATTCCCTTTCGATCCAGGTATCAAAATTGTCTTGGTGTTGTTTTCCCTGGCTTTCAAGTAAGGCTTTGAGTAGTGCCATTTTGATTGCATAGGGTGTGGGAACTAGGTTAGAACGAGCTGCCATACTGGTTGCATCGAAACGTTTGAGGGTGAATAGGCTCACGGGTTGGTATGAGACTGTCAACCATACTCTCTCTAACCTCTCTCCTCGTAAGAGAGGGGAGTTTGGATTATTCGACTGCTTCGGCATTTTCGCTCTCCCAGGGTTGTCCTTGTTCTATGATGGTTTGGATTTGTTCGGCAAATTGTGCCATTGAATCGAACTCAAAGCAGCGAATTGTCCCTTCACCATTGAGGTTATTTAAGGTATTTGCCAAGCTGAGAATTTGACGGTTGTAACTTTCTTCCAATGGGCTTAACATGGGTGCGGGACAGCGACGGGTACTAACGGTAATGACTCCTTCAAAATAGTCGGGGTGAGGTAGATGGGTGTTGCGTTTGGCTCCGTTGGGTTGCATATAGGTGTAAAGAATACTTTTGAGGAGTGCGTCTAAACGTTGTTTGCGTTGGGTTGCGTCGATGCTGTAGCTAAAATTGTGGGGATTGTAACCGATACGGAATGCTTCTACATTGAGGACGGTTGCATACAACCCGGAACTCACTTGGACGTTGTAAGGAGTAGGATTGTCGATACCGTATTTAGCATGGAAATAGCTTTGGGTTTTGACGTAGGTGGGTAAACCAACAACTGCACCAAATTCAATGACTGATTCTCGTTTGAGGGTTTGTCCTTTCTTTTCTGTCACCATAAACCCTTCTAAATCGCTGATGGTGCAAAGTTGTAGAATTTTGGCGGTTTTGGTGGCTAAATCCGTATCTTTGTTGGTAAATATAGGTAGGTTTTTCTCGATATCGTACCCAATGCGATCGGGATTAAATTGTTTTCCTCCTGCGGATAAACTTAAACCAGATTCTAAAGCAAGGCGGTGTAAATGTTCGGATTGAATATGTTTGAGCATATCGCCAGAAACACCGTTAACATATTCAGGTTCATTTCCACCTTTTTGGATGATATAAAAACGGCGGGTTAATGATTGATTACCTTCGTTCCCTTCGTTATTGAGGGCATGAATTTGCCAGGAAAGTAAACCGCTGATGGAGAGTGAATAAACTGGGAAGTTTTGGTTAGACATTTTGGTTGGGTTTGTGAATTATGGATTGTAAGTTGTAGATTGGATAGTTCTGTTTTTATGGGAGCATCCCAATGAGCGCACATTGCCCCTCAGAATAGAATTCTGGGGCTATACAAACCAAGTCCGCCTGCGCGGACTAATGCATAGCCTGCGTAGCTTTGCTTTGTTTGTATAGCTGTCCTTTTGAACCGAAATTAGTTCCCGCAAAGTTGCTGACAAATTTATTGACGGGTTTAGCGGAAATGTCAAAATCATCAAAATCATCCTCTGACTTTTCCGGTTCTCCAATTTCCTTGGAAACAGAATGGTGGTTGAGCAATTCTTGACAAAACCGCAGTACTAACTCCGCATCAAATCGAGCAATTCCATGTCCTCCCCCTGGTGGGTTATAGACAAGCAATTTTTTAATGACACTGCAATAGTCTTGGAATTGGATATCATGGGGTTGCAGTGCTACAACTCTCCAATCAAAAACGCGATCGCTTATTTTTACCCTCTCAGCAATTCCATAATGAAATAACCCAGTAGCAATCAACCACAAACTCAACCAATCTGCTTTTTGCGGATCGAATTTATTGCTATCGGCTTTAATCCGGTTTGCTCCTAGTACAGAGGTTGGTAAATAAACTTTCACAGCACTCGCTTTACTTGGTAATTTGCAACCCGTGCTTTTTTGGAATATTTTTGCAACTGTCTCAACTCCCCCATCTTTTTGACTAAAACCCTCAAAAAGTGCTGCAATTAAAGCACCATAGTTTTCCTGTAATTCCCAACTATCCATCCATAGGTCATTATGATTGCGATCGCAACGCATTTGTGCGAGAAACACACCATTTTGAGTGCGTGAATCCGGTGGTTTAGGTGCTTCCTCTGAGTTTTCGATTTTTCCTCGCTGTTGAAAGAGAAAATCTCGATAAAGCTTACGAGTCTTGCTTTGTTCTACCGTGTCAAAAATTTCCACATCTTGAGGAATCTTGTTGGTATCAGTGTTTTTTCCTTTCACCACAGGAAAAGGGTCAGCATAACGGATTTTGGTAATGGGTTCGATATTGATAGGCTGTTTGAATTGGAGAATATAGGCTGTACCTCTATCTATCAATTGAATTGAACTTTTTTGTTTTGTTTTATGCAAAGCATATTCGGCAAGTCGGGCTAAACCCAACATAATAAATGTATCAGCGTAATTACTGAACATTTTAGTAAGAATTAATCGCTCTGTCATTGGGACTGGAGCCTTGGTTTGTTTACTGAATTATTTATAGCATGGCTATGGAAAGGGCGTATTCCGGTTGCGATCGCCTTCAGCTTTCGTCACAAACTCATTATGTATCGTAGGCGATCGTACCCAGGTGGTAGCGATACGGATCGGTTAACAGTAATGGCGACCAGAGAAACCCGGTATCTCAAAGATACCGGGTTTCTGAGGTGCGTGCTTATCCGAACCGTATTGCAGGTGGTAGTTTCTACTTGGAAAGATTGGCAGTCAATTGCGGCTTACTACCTGAAAAATCTGGTCAGCAGTCAAATTCAGGTCTGGGAATAGAGGCGAGACAATGCGCGAGTTCCCTCTAAACTGACTGACTTGATACTCATCTTCAACCAACTGGCACACAGAGAAAGTTGGCTGTTTGGGATTGCCAATAAACTTACGCCCACCTAACGCTGCGTAATCTGCAATCCAGTATTCAAGAATACCCATTTCTTCATAGTCAGCAAGCTTTTTGTGATAATCGTCGCGCCAGTTGGTACTTACTACCTCAATGACTAAGGGAACTGATGCAGCGTCCGATACAGTTGACTCTTTTTTCCACAGAGGTTCATTGGCTAAGTTAGGGGTGTTTAGTAGCAGCACATCAGGCGAGTAAGCTGATTCGCTCTTGGTCGGTTTAACAAATGCTGTCTTAGGGATGAAGTAAGGAAGTTTTAAACGTTTGTATTCCCCAACTATTTCTCCGACTAAAAATCCAATAACTTGTTCGTGGTCTCCTGTAGGTGGCGGCATTTCAATAATTACTCCATCACGTAGTTCATAGCGTTGTTGCGTGTTTGCTGGATACCAAGCAATAAATTCATCAAAAGTTACTTGTTTGGTTAAGGCTTGGGTCATTTCTTACTTCTCCTGTGGTGCGGGTATGGTTCAGTAGCGATCGTTGCATTGGTTGTTAGTGAAGTTAGTAACTTTATATCAATCATTGTTTTGTTTTCTCTTTCTCTGCTCTGCATTCTTGAACCAATAAAAAGAGTTGGTGAAGTTTTTCGGGATCTATGCCGAGAGTTTGACCCAGTAGTACGTAGCTAATGCCATTGCGATCGCGTTCACCCAGCAACAGAGCAAGAAACTTTTTAATTTGGTCGATAAGTTCATTAGTAGATAAATTTGATGACCCGCGATCGCTAAGTGTTTTTTTGATGATTATTGCCGCTAACGCGGATGGGGTGCGAAATTCGGATTCCGCCCATTCGTGCAGATGCTCATACTCATCATGCTCCAGCCTTATACTTACTTGCGGTTTTTTTGAAGGCATATCATTTAGTGCCGTTTATTCTCCCGTTATCTACACTTAGTAGAGTTTTTCGCATGGTGCTTGAAAGTCTAGCACCTGTTAGTTAATATAGCACTAGCGACGCGATCGAGCGTCAACTCAACCAAATGGATAGAGAATCAAAAACCCATTGTTTCAATCCCGTTGCCGGGAATCGCTGAGTTTCAAGATTCGAGATTTTGATATGTGGTTAAATAATGACATTCGTTTCAATCCCGTTGCCGGGAATCGCTGAGTTTCAAGCTTTTAGATAATATAGATGTAGGTTCTAGTAAGTTGTTTCAATCCCGTTGCCGGGAATCGCTGAGTTTCAAGACTCTTGTTAGAAACTAGGTATCGCGCTAGAGGTTGGTTTCAATCCCGTTGCCGGGAATCGCTGAGTTTCAAGCCCCAGCTAGCTTCCGTGATAAATCGGCGTTCATATTAGTTTCAATCCCGTTGCCGGGAATCGCTGAGTTTCAAGTTCCCCACATCAGAAATCGCAAATAGAAAGGGTGCGATCGCGGTTTCGGTTTTCCCCAAACCTGTAGGAGCGCGAAGCAGGGTATCTTCAAGATTAAGAATGCGGTTGATAGTTTGGGTTTGGAAGTTGTAGGGATAGTGGTTGGTGAGGATGTGAAAGAGTTGGGGAATATCTATTTTAATTGCGTTACTCATGATATTTTACATTTTTGATACTACCATCATCTTTTACAGCAGTAATTTTGACTTTGACATTTTGTCCTGCTTCCAAGAATTTTGCTGCTTTATGCTCTTCTGTAGTTTTTTTTATTCCATCTGGTAATTGATAAGTTACTTTAACTCCCTTTATATTAGAAACCGTTGCATCCAAAATTTGACCTACCTTAAATTGCTGAGATGCTTTAGCTAGTGGAATATTTGTTGTAGGTTTTGGTAAATTTACGTTAGAGGTATTTCTAAATCTCCGCTTATCTTGTCCTAATTCACCCATGACTTGGAATGGCGTTGGAAGCACTGGACGGTTTATATACTCCTTAGCCTCAATTGTCATATAACGAGTGTCATTTGATGACGGAGGGCGATCGCACTGCAACATCAACAAAAGCATTTTAATCCGAGGTATCTCATTTAGTTTAACTGCATTATGTCCTTCTGGATGGTCATCAAGATGGATATTATTAACGATGAATTGTTCAAAAGCATTAATACAATCTGTCAATATTGAATCAGTCTTGCTTTGGTTATCTTCTCCCGATAACCATTGATGACTACTACTAAATAGTTTCGAGTAACGCTCCTGACGGTTACTCAGTAAAAGTTGATGCTCTATTTTCACAGCACCCATTCCTAATGGCTTACCCATACCCAGAGATAAACAATATTTAGGTTCTGCTGCTTTTTGTAATATCCACAGTATCGCACCTAGCTCGATATCAGTGAGGTTTTCAAAGTGGATATCAAAAGTAAACTGAACACCTACTTTTATAGGTTTAATTTTAGTATGCTGAGAACTAGGTTTTTCAATTTTATTAACATCCGATTTTTTAATACCTGCTTCAATATCTGCTATCTGTAAATTTTGTTTATGCCAATATAATTTATGACCGCGAATTGTTGTTTGATATTCCTTTTTCTGGGGTGAGTAATGCTGAAGATCTTCCGGCTTTTCCCTTGTTTGAACTAAATAGTGTTGGAACGTTGTTGGTTTCGGACTACCTAAGATTTTTGGTGTTAGAGTTTTTTCAAAATCTCCTTGTAACCAAACATTGCCAGGTTGAGTACAAACTGCATCACTAAAAAAAACTCTTCCTGCACGACATTCCTTTCTTTCTTGTCCACCAACATAGCCAAAAATAGCTTCAGCAATATCAGTTTTTGAGCGATCGCATAAGTTTTCAGGGATTAAATCATAGGGAGATAAATCATAAGGTAGACGAAACATTTGCGCTCTACCTAAAAAACGAATGGTTTCGCCATCTTCATTCAAAAGGAAAAAAACAGGCTCTCCATCCCTAAGATGTCCATCATTTTTACGACTTTTATTAGGTTTACCTTTTGGAAATGCATCTTCTTGCCATTTTGTTATTTGATCATCATCATGAAAGCGCTGTATAACTTCACGAGGAATCTGATATTCTTTAAGATTTTCTTGCAAAAAAACAAACTCCAAGTGCTTGTACCGCATATCTCCTGTAATTACTAATGTAGCTGCTGTCATTCCGGAGGATTGCCTTAAGCTTGCAGAATTAACGCTACGATATCTCAGATAAATATCTTGATGTCGCTCTTTTTGTTTACCAGTTCTTCTATCTGTAGTAACTTGACGTTGGAAAAAATAATTTTTCTCATTTGCATCAATATCAACGTATAAATTTTGATGCTGATATTTCCAATTTGGAAATACTCCAGGCTTTTTACCCAGATATAGTGGTGGACAAGGTTTTGTAATATCATAGGGAATGTTTACCCTATCAATGCGCCCATAGCCACATTCTTCGATAATATAGCCATTATTTCTTACCCGTATAAATCCAGTGTGAACTTTAGAGCGATAGCAAGGTATCTGTTTACTTGGATTATTAGGATGTGCAAGTTTAGATTCTTCAATAAAGTTAGAAGAATATATTTCTTTGAGAGCTTTGTCTCCTAAAGAACGATAGAAAGGTTTTTTATTTATAACTTTTGTAATTTTGCTAAAACTGATAATTTCAACCAGATTATGAATCATTCCTCGCAAACTGCTTCCGGGAAGCACAGGTTTTAAATGCTTAAACTCTGGTTCGGTATAGAAAAAATTAGGTAAATCTTTTGATTCTGCACCACATGCAAATTCTTCTTTAGTTAGACCACAACGAATATATAAAGGTGATTCAGTCGTGAGCTTACATTGAATACTACCCGTATAGCGATTTTTTGAATAAATATTTTGCTGGGGTAAATCTTCTTCTTTAATTTCAACTATCTTACTCGGTAACTCTACAAAATTATAAGGTGCAACAGCAATACGATTTGGATCTGTAATTTCTTTAATATGTCTTGGATTCATAATTTAATTACCTTCCTTTATAGTTAGATTTACTAAACGACTAAGAAAAATCCGTGCAACACCAGCGTCATCATAATCAATATAATGCTTAACTTGTAAGCGAACTAGATTTTTTAATTTTCCATCTTTTTCTAATTCAATATCGGTAAAAGGTACGGCGTGTCTTAAGCCCTGTTTACCATGCCAAAGTAAGGTAAAACCTTCAGATTCTTGTTTTTGACCATGCGTACCCCAAAGTATTTGATATTCACGAATATATTCTTCTTGATGCATATGCTTATCTTCGACTAAACGAGCTTTAAAACCCTCATCTGTTTGCCAAAACATCAATTCCGAATCTTCGCCAAAAATCCGACACTGTTGTAACGTCGATAGACGCAATTTAACAAATTCAGAAAAAACACTATCTGCTGTTATTAAATTTCCATCTTGGAATTTTCCCCATATAACTCCATCTTCCGCATGGGCTAATAAATATTTCAATTTATATGTATTCCCTTGTTCTTCCAACCAGTTTTGCAAATTAAAATCTACTGGTACTTCTATATGTTCGCATTTAGGCTTATTCAAGGTGTCACCTCCTGATATAAAGCTGTAACAAATTGCTCCAAATCGTCCGGGTTATTGATAGTCAAATCTTTATTACTAGAATTTTGTACAATTGTCCAATTTTTATCGCCATATTGAATAGTTGCATTTTCACCTTTCAACCTTCCCCGTCCAATACTACTGGTTCCTCCAACAGTTAGATCGCCAGTCCACAAATCTTTAAGTAATAAAAGTAATAATCCAATTTCTGATTTTAGTGGGTTACGTAGTTGCAGTGTAATTGAGAGTTTTGTTTTATCATTGCCAAAAATTGGTTGCTCGTTGAATAAAGCACCATCTAAAGCACCACCAGTAAATCTATCGATCGCAATTCGATTTTGCACTAAGTCAGTGGTATCATTAATTTCAACTTCATCGACAATTAAACGACTCGCTTTTGGCTCTTTTGTTTTGTCTTTCGTTACATCAACTCCAAAAATTTCATCAATAAAATTATTTGTAAATTGTTCTATTTCTTTAGCCTCTCTTTCAATATTTTGTTGAATAGTATTAACTATCCTTTCCGCACGATGTCGCAACGCACCAGTTAAACTCGTACCTGATAATATTGCTTTTGCTTCCCCATTCCGTCGAGATTTCAAATGAACAACATCGGGTGCTTTATTGGTAGATGCTTGTCCAGAACGAATTAGTAAGGGACTTGCGAGGGTAAATGTAGCTTGGATAGTTAGATGTTGTCTTTTATCTTCCTCTGCTATAGTGACACCCAAAGCATCTGCAATATTGTCGTGGGTTGGGTAATCATCTGATAAACTTGTTTCCCAATAGGGAAAAGTTAACCATTGGGTGCGCTGTTCGTGATTTTGTAAGTCAAATTGCCATACTTGCCATTTTTCCACATGACAGCGACCAAAACCACGATTTTTCTTAATACCAATGGAAATTTGACCACTTGTATAGTTGTTTTGGCATTCCAATCCATGTAATGCTATTGCCAATGCTTTTATTAATACATATTCATCCGCATCTTTCTCAACAAGTAGCTCAAAATTTCAATTAAACTCAGTTCCCGTTTCTAATAATTCCAAATCATATTTTGCTTTATTTGCTACAGTACGAGTAACGCTATTAATTTTGACTCCATCCCGTATTTCAATATTAGGGATAGTGCTACTGATAGCGTCATTAATAATTAAAGAACTTTGTGTATCATCCTCTTTTACCTTCAATTTCTGTTTTTCGGAAAAATGAATTTCATTGTTATAAGCAAATAAATCACCAAAAAGTTTTGCTGACATATTTTGACGTTTTTCGTGTGTGGCATAATTACACTCATATTCATGTAAATAATTACGTAAAGCTCCTGCTATTGACGTACCTGTTAGTAAAGCATTGGGGCTAATACTGTCGCGCAGAAGCATCATATCTGTAACACCTTCTATATCACCACTTCCTAAACAAGTCGGTGTATCCAGAATTAAAATACCGCGCACAACTATACGCTTAATAATATGCCTTACTTCGCATTCTCTAGTCATACTTTTTTTTATCCTTCATAGCTTGCTTTATAATTGCAATAATGAGCCGTAGAGTGTATTCCAATTTTAATTTTTCAACGCTCTCTGGTGAAATTAATTCGCCTGCAATATTAATTGATAAATACTGTGAATCTATCCATCTGCCTGGATTTTTCAACCATTCAATAATTTGTTTTTCGAATGAGTAATTATTGATTGTTGCATTATCAAATAAATTCTTACTATTTTGCGGTAAGCTCTCAAATAATTCTAAAACAGGGTTTTTGTTTGCTTGAGTAATAGCTTGGATAGCTACAATCATTAACCGCGATATTTGGCTATTTGTTAATTGATTTTTTTGAAAATTAACACTATCAATCTTTTCTAACAACCTCATATCAAGCTTTTGAATCAATAATCTTTTTGCCATTTTCTGAGCTATTTCACAGTCTATTGTATTTGATGCTAACTTCGGTTTATCCCAATTAGTATCTGAATCAAATAAACTGGCAAGAAAAATGGGGTGTTCTTCCAACCAATTGATAGCAACTCGTCCAAAACCATCAATTAACCTTTCACCAATACCTCTATTCTCTAAATTTTTTATAAGTTCTATATCAATTTTACCTTCATATTGAAATACAAAAACACTGCCTGCTGCCAAAGCAGGAACCTGTGGCAAAGGTAATCCCCATTTGCGGTTAAATCCGCCAACAACTAAGCTACTAGCATAACTAGACTTGATTTGTATATTTATATTTAATAAATCTTTGAGTTTCTTAGTTAATGGATCGTATTCTTGATTATTCTCATCTACTAATAATTTTGGCGGTGTCGCCACATAATTACCATATCTATCTCGTAAAATTAAATCACTAAGAAGGGTGATGCGAAGAAGTTTTCGCTCTTGTCTTTCTTCAGGCTCACTTCCTACTTCATACCAGTTATCATATTCTTCTATATGACTGATTTCCGTATGTCCATATCCGGCACTTTGAGAGCCACCTAACCAAACATCTTTTACTTCCAATAAAGGCTTAATTTTATCTACATCTTCCGAAGTATTGCAGATAATTACTGCTTGAAAAACTTGTTCGACATCTAAAGCATCATAACGAAATATAGCACCGTTTCCTTCAGTACCTCTTCCTTTTTTACGATTTCGCATACTGTGAATGTTAATTCTTCGCTGCTCTTGATAAAGCACTACATCGCTATCATTCACAGTGCAAAAGCCTTCATTTATTGACTTATAAGAAAGATTATCTCTAGATTGTGCATAACTAAAATCATAGATACTTATTTCTTTAAGCTTAGAAATATCATCGTCCTTCTTTTTCAACCAAGAACGAGGTACAGGCCATATGTAAGCTTCGAGCGTCCAAATAACTAAATTGAGGATTGTGAATACCTACAGCATCTAACAATCCTCGATAAGCATGGACGGACATTGCCTTAGTACCACCTGTATAATTTAAGCCAAAAGTATGAATTGGATTTGTTTTAACAATCTCTTCAACTTTATTTTTGATTTTGTTCCAAATAAAGTAGGAATCCGCTTCTTTTTTTGCTAACGAAATAAATTGTATATTTAGATGTTTTAAACTTCTGCTTAAGCAATCAGCTTTACTTGCTGTATCGGTACTATGTACTAGATACACAGTTCCACCTTCATTCAACAGCATTTTTGCTGCAACGTAGTTAGGTAAAGGATTCTCACCAATCAGCAAAAACAAGTGGTCTACTTTATACTTATCAAACTCAGATGTACTCATACGGTAAATTTATCTACTCTCAAAATTGCCAAGCCCATTATGGCATACCATCGGAAATACCCCCTTCCGAAGATCTGCTAATCTATAAACAATTGACCAAATAGCTCAAACTGTTATGAATACCATATTCAAAGGCTATCCAGATTTTAACCTTTTACAAAAACTCGTCAAGGGTTCCCTCGACCAAAGCCAAAATTTGACACGTGCAATTAGAATATGGGCATTATTACGGTGGTTATATAGCAAAAATTGCTACTCCAAGCTCCTAGACCCTTTTACTTACGCAGATTGGCGTGAAGCTTTTTTTACCGAAACCCACAAGGATGAGAAGCAAGCAGATATTCTTAACCATCAAGATTTGAATTGTGCTTGCACTAAAACAACCAGACAATGGCTATTAGAGTTGGAAGTCCCCATTGACAAATGGCAGGATTCTTTACAAGCACAAATACCCATAGCTAAATCGGAACTGGAAAAAATTCTCCAAGAAAGATTATTTGCCCAGGTTCGTAAATCTTTACAAAGTGATTTTGAATTATTAGTCAGTCGTAATTACCTACAAAGAAGTCAACATAATACTGGTAGAAGCAAATATTATCAGCGATCGCATGGCAGCGCCGCTGTACCCAGCTTATCGCAAACATTCCCAAGTTGGAAGATTGCGGAAAATATCACCCCTCAAACAAGTTTAAGTATGAAGAAACAAGCTTATTTAGCAGGGACTTTAGGTTTGTTTAGCTTCCTCGACCCCAATTTACCCGTATTAGCTGAAGAATTTTCCGAGGAGGAAATAGATGAGGATAATCATCGTATATTTCTCTATGTTGATTATGTCGTTCCCGATTCTAGTCCAACACAAGATGCTGTAGATGAAATTCAAAGCCAATTGCAGGAAATTTGGAACTATGACAACGTTCCACCTTTACTTTTTACATACCATAGCGCCCATAAAAATCAAGTTAAAGAGTGCGTTGTTTATCCAGTCTGTATTTATTTTATGGAGCGTGCTAAATATCTGTGTGCCTATGGAACGACTCCCCACAATGATATTAACTGGTACAAATATCGTCTGGATCGAATTATCTCACAACGTATAGAAGAATTATCTTGGCAAGATATTCGTGTTCCACAAATTTTAAAAGAAATCAATGATAATCATCAATTACCAACTCCCAAAACCATCAACACCAAATTAAAAGAAGCTTGGGGATGTGATTTTTATAAAGAAAAATCATTAATGATATTACGATTTGACCAAGACTTCCATCAGCGCTATATCGATGGAATTAGTATTCATGATACTTTTGTAAAAATTACTTACGAGCAAATATTTCCCCTTCTTCAACAGCATATACTCAACCAAGAACATCGGCAGGTAATTTTAAATCTTCTCCAATCTCGTCCGAGTAGCGATGCATATTACCAAGTCAATTATCGAGTTACAGATTATTACGTTATCAGATGGTTACGAGCTTTAGGAGCAAAAGTTGAAGTCTTATTACCGTGGAATTTACGTCAGGAAATGACTCGTGAGATCCAAAATATGTTTAATCTATATGAGCACATTGTTGGAAGTCATTATAAATAATGGCATACACTGAGCTTCTTCTAATAACCTTAAAATACCAGCAAGAGGGGAGTCTAATTTCAAATCTTCTCTTATTCAAGTTGCTAGCCAACTCCTCTGCGCCTAGTAAGGTTCATGAAATTTCTTCCTCCGCCAACCTCTGCAACGCCAACAACCCAGCACCATAAGCAGGTTCATGACGAGGAAAAATCACTCTTGCTGTCGGAAACATAGTACGAATTGATTGAGCAAATTTATCGCGCATCTTAGATTTCCCCAACCAAACACTCCCCGCAGTCACAACTTCAAAAAGTTCTCGCTGACTAAAAATCGCATCAATAACTGTACCAGTCGCCCGTATCAACTCCTTCACAGCATCATCAATAATTCTATTAGCAGTTTCATCACCACAAACAGCAGCACCATCAACAAGAGGAGCCAAAGCAGCTATCTCCTTCACACCCCAACCCCTGCGATAGACAACCTCTATTAAATCCTCAATACTCGCCAGACCGAGATGTTGTTTCAAAACCTCAACAAGACTGGTAGAAACCTCACGTCCATCATATGACTTTAATGCTGCTTGCATACCAGCCACAGCTATTTTATAAGCACTTCCCTCATCACCCAAAACATATCCCCAACCACCAACTCGCTTAATATCTCCCTGATGGTTGCGACCAAAAACTATAGAACCAGTTCCAGCAGCAACCACAATTCCCACAGGACAACCAACTCCTCCAACTAAAGCAATCAAAGCATCATTGCAAATAACAATATTAGAATTCTTGTATTTTCTACAAATCAAATCCCAAGCAATAGGAAGCAAGCCACTATTTTGCAGATCGAGCACCAAACCTTCTACAACTTCAATATCCTCATCTCGACCTACACCAGCCAATCCCAAGCAAATGGCTTTCACCCTAATATCAGAAGTCAACTTCAGCGCCTCAACAGCTGCACCATAAATAGCAGACTCAATAGCTTGTAATGCAGCCTGAATACCTATACTTTGATAATTCGACGCACCAGATTCACCGCGACCTAAAACTTGTCCTGTCTCATCCATCAAAACGCAAACAGTTTTACTTCCACCACCATCAATTCCTAAAACATAATTCATAACTTTGTCATTGGTCACTGGTCACTGGTCACTGGTCACTGGTCACTGTTGCGGTTCCTTCATCCAAAGGAATAAAAAATAGAGATATCATACCAGGAACCGTCAACAAACATACCAATATAAAAAATAATAGATATCCTACTTGTGCTTGAATATAACCGCTAATTAACCCAGGTAGCATGATACCCAAAGCCATAATACCTGTAGAGATGGCAAAATGAGAAGTTTTATACTCCCCTTGAGAAATACACATCAAATAAACACTAAAAGCAGTGAATCCAAAACCATATCCCAACTGCTCAAAAGAAACTAAAGCATAAACAAGAGGCAGAGATGGTTTAACATAAGCCATATACACATAGAATAGATCCGGTAGATTCAATGCCAAAGCCATTGGCAAAAGACATTTTTTCAATCCATACTTTGAAATAACCATCCCACCTGTAATTCCTCCCACAATCAAAGAAAGAACCCCAAACGTACCGTAGACTAAACCTACAGTTGATGTTGATAATCCCAATCCTCCAGCTTCTGGTTGATCCAATAAAAACAATTGCGCTATTTTGAGCAACATTGCCTCACCAAATCTGTAAAGCAAGATAAATGCTAAGATAGCTACAATCTTTCTCTGTCTAAAATAAGAAAAAATAATCTCAAAAAAAGAAATATTTGATGTGACTTCTAACGGTCTGCGATCGCTACCTTCAGGAAAAGGCAAAAAAATCCGATGAAAGATAAACAATATTGCTAAGACTAGAGACGATAAACCAATAGATAGACTCCAACTTAAAGGAATACTATTCAGATACTTTTCTTCCAGTATCCCTGCTAAAACCACCAAAAAACCAGAACCAAAAATAAGAGCAATGCGATAAAAAAGCGAGCGAATACCCACAAAAAAAGCTTGTTCACCTGGATTCAAAGCCAGTAAATAGAAACCATCTGTTGCAATATCATAAGTTGCAGAAATAAATGCTCCAACAGTCAATGCAGCTAAAGAAATAAAAAAGAAATTTGACAATTGTAACGAAAAAGCCACCAAAGCCAAACAACAGAACATAGCAAATTGAGTCACAACTATCCATGTTCTTTTAGTCCAGTAAGTATCAACAATTGGACTCCAGAACATTTTAATAACCCAGGGAAGATAAAGCAAACTCGTCCAAAAGGCAATTTGAGTATTATCTACACCTAATTTCTTGTAAAAAATGACAGAAATTGTATTGACAATGACATAGGGAATTCCAGAAGCAAAATACAAAGTAGGAATGAACGCCCAAGGAGAAGTAGATTTAGTTTGCTTTTCCATATTATGAACTGATTATATCTAACATCCAATAGGACACCAATAGGAAATATTATCTGTAATTGTCCCCTCAGAAACACGCATTCCTACACCACCCGACACCAATTCATCTTGACCGTTATTGTACAACCATGCTCCCCAAACGACAGTCATAGATTGTTGAGCAATTTCTAAAGAGGGAAGTTCCAATAACTCCTGATAAACATAATCCTGTTCAGTATACCACGGGTCATTACTGTGACTGCGAACAGCAACCTCGCCTGATTTGACCGCAAATCCTCCTGCACCTTCTCGTCCCAAAATAGGTTTAGCAAAGTATGAATTACCTATTTTTTCTGGCATCATTGATGTTCTAGGAAAATAATCAAAAATTGTTTCAGCATCTCTATTACTAAAAAAATCCAATCCCAAATCTGTAATCAAAGCAAATATACTTTTAGGCTGCAATGCAAAAGCAGAACCAAAGTTAACAATAACAATTTTCTTCTCTAAAATCAGTTGCTCAAGAGCAGACCATAATCTTTCACCCTTATCATCAGTATCATAGATCAGCCATTCGATGGGATACCACATAAACAATATATCTATAGATTTCCCTGTTCTAGAATCAAACAGGTATTCACCGTCTTTAATGCGGAGATACTCTAGCGGTAAAACAGCACTTTTATGCTTATTTTTTTTACTTAACCATCGCATAGTACCCAAATCCTCAGCATTATTTAATGCTGTAAAAGCAATACGACATTCCTGAACGCTTTTATTCAGCAATAATGCTGCTCTTTGTATATGTTGATTGAGCGATAAACTTAATATATTTTGAGTATTAAATACAGGGTCTTGTAATTCAAAATGTTCAGCAACTTTGCCATTACCCTCAGTACACTCAAACCAAAAGCTAGGAGTTTGAGGATTTGTTTCTATAACCTTTTTTACACCTGTCCCTTCATTCCAGCACCAATCCAGCCGCATACAAAATGGTGCGAGAGAATCGTGTTTTACTACCTTAATAGCATCTTGAGGAAAGCCATAGTAAAGCAAAGTTTCTTCATCAAGCGTGCGGACAATAGACCAAGCTTCCATCAAAACACTACCAACCAATTCAGATGCGTGCTTGATTTCTTGTATGGTTTGTGGCGGAACTTTGTGACAGTAATACAAAGCGTATGGCGATTCTTGGTCAGTCAGAGGGATACCCGTTCCTTCCTCAATTGGGCAAACATTATACCAGCCCATTTTCATTGATTGAAAGAACCGCTTTCTTTGAGGGCTGTTAAAAATATCCATATTCTTAACCACCTGCGCTAGCACCACGACCAAAACTACCAAATCCAGAACGACCCACGCGAGACGGGGAATAGCTTGAACTACCTTTATGACTACGGTATCGATACCCAGATCCTCCGTGGTAAATTCCACTGCTACCGCTACCGGAGTTATTGCATTCGTAAGATGACTGTGCTTGTAAATTGTTGCACGACTGAGTGGTTTCTGGAACTCTGGTGCAGGACGCTAGTAGGGATATTGTCATGCCGATGACGATGAATTGAAGTAAACTGGGTTTTAGTTTCATAAATAAAAGGGTGTTATTGAGCAGTTTAGATGACTACAAGGATGGTGCGACGAATTTCGTTTTTTGTTTAATGAACCGCAAAGACGCAAAGAGCGCGAAGAAAGAGTTAAGAAGAAGAGAGTATTATTCGCTTTATACCTTCTTTGAGAATGGGAACGTTAAAGTTGATGAGAAGGGCGAGGGATTGGTTGGTTATTTTTAGATATGAAATGACTTGAGCCTCGTGAATGGGGGTTAACCTCTCAACTGCTTTCAATTCAACAACAAGAGTATCGCCAACAAAAAAATCTAATTCGCCCTCACCAACTTGATGACCTTTGTAAGCGATCGCTATGGGATATTTAGATTTGTGAGGGATACCCCGCATCGTCAATTCCAGCCTCAATGCTTGGTGATAAACCGACTCCAGAAACCCAGGTCCCAACATCCGATGTACCTCAATCGCTGCTCCAATTGTCTGATAAGCCAATCCTTCTACCTCTTCCTTCGCGCTCTTTGCGTCTTTGCGGTTCATTTCCTCTTTCACTCCTCAAAGCCTGTGGCAAAATTTAAAAAAGTCCTTCCACTGATAGTTTTCCCAGCATGACCGCAACAACAAACACAAACCTCCCAAGTCTTTACGAACCCTTCTCCACAGAAGCCAAATGGCAAAAATTCTGGGAAGAAAACCAAACATACAAAGCCGACGCCAACCAAAACAGTCAATCCTACTGCATAGTTATTCCGCCACCTAACGTTACAGGTAGCCTGCACATGGGTCACGCCTTCGACAATTCACTCATTGACACCCTCGTGCGCTACCATAGAATGAAAGGACTCAACGCCCTTTATCTCCCCGGAACAGACCACGCCAGTATCGCCGTACAAACAATTCTGGAAAAGCAACTCAAAGCAGAAGGAAAAACTCGCTATGAGTTGGGACGCGACAAATTTCTAGAACGTGCTTGGCAATGGAAAGCAGAATCAGGAGGAACAATTGTCAATCAATTGCGGCGTTTAGGAGTATCTGTAGATTGGACTCGGGAACGGTTTACATTAGATGAAGGTTTATCTAAAGCTGTAGCTCATGCTTTTACAAGTCTCTATGAAGAAGGGCTAATTTATCGCGGTAAATATTTGGTCAACTGGTGTCCGGAGTCACAATCAGCTGTCTCCGATTTGGAAGTAGACTTAAAAGAGGTGGACGGTCGCTTATGGCACTTCCGCTATCCCCTAACTGACGGTTCTGGTTATGTGGAAGTCGCTACAACTCGTCCGGAAACAATGTTGGGTGATACTGCTGTGGCTGTCAACCCAAGCGACGATCGCTATCAGCATTTGATTGGGAAAACCCTCACTCTACCCATTATGAATCGGGAAATTCCCATCATTGGTGATGAGTTAGTTGACCCTACTTTTGGAACGGGTTGCGTGAAAGTCACTCCCGCCCACGATCTCAATGACTTTGAAATGGGACAGCGTCACAACTTGCCGTTTATTAACATTATGAATAAGGACGGTACTCTCAATGAGAATGCTGGTTCCTTCCAAGGACAAGATCGCTTTGTTGCTAGAAAGAATGTAGTTTCTCGCCTAGAAACTGATGGGTTTTTGGTGAAAGTAGAAGATTACAAACATTCCGTTCCTTATAGCGAGCGAGGTAAAGTTCCCGTTGAACCTCTCCTCTCCACCCAGTGGTTTGTTGATATTCGCCCGATGGCTGATAGAGCACTAGAGTTCCTCGACCAGAAAAATTCTCCGGAGTTTGTTCCCCAACGCTGGACAAAGGTGTATCGTGACTGGTTGGTGAAACTAAAAGATTGGTGTATTTCCCGTCAACTCTGGTGGGGACACCAAATTCCTGCTTGGTACGCTGTCAGCGAAACGGGGGGAGAAATCTCAGACAATACACCTTTTGTAGTCGCCAAGTCAGAAGCAGAAGCAAGAGAGAAGTTGCTGGCACAATTTGGTGAAAATGTCAAGATAGAGCAAGACCCAGATGTGCTTGATACTTGGTTTTCTTCTGGGTTATGGCCGTTCTCAACTTTAGGTTGGCCCGAACAAACTCCAGACCTAGCAACTTACTATCCTACCAGTACTTTGGTAACAGGTTTTGACATCATCTTTTTCTGGGTTGCCAGAATGACTATGATGGGTGGTCATTTTACCGGACAACTGCCGTTTAAATCAGTTTACATCCACGGCTTGGTGTTGGATGAAAATGGCAAAAAAATGTCCAAATCTGCTGGTAATGGTGTCGATCCGTTGCTCCTCATTGACAAGTACGGTACTGATGCTTTGCGCTACACCCTTATTAAGGAAGTCGCAGGCGCAGGTCAAGACATCCGGTTGGATTACAATCGCAAAACAGATGAATCACCATCCGTAGAAGCAGCCCGCAACTTTGCTAACAAGTTGTGGAATGCAGCCCGTTTTGTCATGATGAATTTAGACGATTTTGGATTTTCGATTTTAGATTTTGGATTGGAGTCCGATAATCCACAATCCACAATCCAAAATCCAACATTAGAGTCCGATAATCCACAATCCACAATCCAAAATCCAAAATTGGAATTGAGCGATCGCTGGATTCTTTCCCGCTACAATCAAGTAGTCAAACAAACAAATGACTTCTTCAGTCATTACGGTTTGGGGGAAGCAGCAAAAGGGCTTTATGAATTTATCTGGGGTGATTTCTGCGACTGGTATATTGAACTGGTAAAATCTCGCTTGCAAAAAGATGCCAATCCGGAGTCTCGTCGTGTCGCACAACAAACTCTTGCTTATGTTTTAGAAGGCATTCTAAAATTACTTCATCCCTTCATGCCTCACATTACTGAGGAGATTTGGCATACTCTTACCCAGCAACCAGCCGATTCTAACCAAAGTTTATCCTTACAACGTTATCCGGAAGCAGATGCGAACTTAATTGACTCTGCTCTAGAGGAACAGTTTGAATTGTTGTTTGGTACAATTCGTACAATCCGTAACTTGCGGGCTGAGGCGGATATTAAACCAGGGACGATGATAACAGTCAATTTACAAAGCGAAAGTACAAAGGAACAACAAATTCTTCATGCAGGACAGCCTTATATTAAAGATTTGGCTAAGGTGGAGAATTTAACCATGACTGGCGAGCCGAAGAAAGCAACGGTTTCTGGCAAAAGCTTGTCAATAAATTGGGTAACAATAGTAGCAATTATCGGAGCTATCTACATATTTAGAATTGGTCTCGCTGTCGCTGATGCAGTAGACGATCTCCCCTTCATTGGAACTTTCTTTGAAGTTATTGGTTTTGTTTATTCAGTATGGTTTGTTTTCCAGAATATCTTGTTCGCAACAGATAGACAAAAATTCTGGGAGCAGTGGTTCCCTCCAACGACTGTAGAAACTCCACCGCAAATTGAACCTCAAGAACCAGAACAAGCGATCGCAGGTGTTGTCGGTACGGTGCAAGTGGTTATTCCTCTTAAAGGCGTTGTCGATGTTGATACGTTGCGAGTCAAGCTAGAAAGGAGCCTGAGCAAAGCAGAAAGCGAAGCTCAATCTTTGCGTGAAAGACTCAGCAATTCTAAATTTGTCGATAAAGCACCACCAGATGTAGTACAAGGAGCAAGAGATGCTTTGGCAGAAGCTGAAAAACAAGCAGAGATTTTACGCGATCGGCTTTGTGGGTTAGCATAGCAATCAAGTAGATTGCTATAATCAATAATCCAAACAACCGTCATGCTATATCTAGCTCAGGTACATAAAAATGACTTTCTAGACCAGCTTCAGTTGCGGTTGTTGGCACGTCAGGAAGCGGAACATATGTGGGTCACGATCCCAGAAGAAGCTTTTATTCTTCTGGGAAAAGGAAACGTTCTAGCAGAAAAACTACTTGTTTTAGTGGAACTTTCCCCCACAGGTGATATCGAAAGTTTGGAAGAAGCCACTCATTGGGTGCTGAATCTGGTAAAGACCTACCTCGCCAATGGTATTACACCAGATTTCTTGCAACAGGAAACTGAGCGAGCAGAACAGTGGCGACAAAACTTAACATTACAAAATCAAGACCTAGCCCGCCGTTCTTTAGAGTTGGAAGCCCGTAGAGAGCAAATTCAAGCCTTAGAAGAAAGCCTGAAACGGGAGAAAAACGGTGCAAAGGATCGGGAAACCGGATCTTAACAGTAAACAGATGCGCCATGGCTGTTCTCGATTTGTCAAGACGCGCCATGGCTGTTCTCTACATATCTGATACTCTTAACTGATAGACCTTAACTAAGTAGTATTGCATCCATGGGTTACGTCCTGGCATTAGATTTAGGCACAACAGGTAATCGCGCTTTTTTGTTCGATCGCAGTGGTCGTATAATCGGGCAAGCATACCAAGAATTGACACAATACTACCCACAGCCAGGATGGCTAGAACACGATCCGGAGGAGATTTGGCGCTTAACTTGTTGGGTCATTCAAACTGCAATTCAAGATGCTCGAATCACCCCTAATGAAATAGTTGCTATTGGATTGACAGTACAGCGAGAAACCTGCTTAATTTGGGACAAAACCACCGGACAACCAATCCAAAAAGCAATAGTGTGGCAAGATCGGCGTACCGCTCCCCTGTGTCATCAGTTACAAGAAAGCGGTTATTCTCAGGAGATTTACGAGCGTACTGGGTTAATTATTGATGCTTATTTTTCAGCGACAAAACTATCTTGGCTATTGGAAAACTTTCCAACTACAAACGTTTTAGCAGGCACAATTGATACATGGATACTATGGAAACTGACAGGTGGAAAAGTGTACGCTACTGACCACAGTAATGCGAGTCGCACGATGTTAATGAATTTGGTAACCTGTGATTGGGATGAAAAGTTGTTAAATTTGTTTAAGATTCCCACTCAAATTCTACCCCAGATTCAACCCAGCCTGGGAACATTTGGAGTCACCGATGCCAGTTTATTTGGTGTTGAAATTCCCATCACTGCTATTTTGGGAGATCAGCAAGCCGCTTTGTTTGGACATGGCTGCGATCGTCCAGGACTCATGAAATGTACCTACGGTACGGGAAGTTTTTTGGTAGCCCACACTGGCACTAAAATTGTACGTTCTCAGAACCAACTCATAAGTACTGTGGCATGGACGCAAACAAATTCAAATGGAAAATTAGATGTGAGCTATGCCTTAGAAGGAAGTATATTTACTAGTGGGGCTTGTATTAAATGGCTGCGAGACAGTCTGAAGCTTATAACAACATCTGCTGAAACAGAAGCGATCGCAAATAGCATTGCAGATAATGGTGGAGTTTACTTTGTACCTGCATTTAGCGGACTCGGCGCACCTCATTGGGATATGAGTGCTAGGGGAGCCTTTTTCGGCATTACTGCAGGAGTACAACGGGAACATATGGTACGTGCTGTCCTAGAAGCAGTGGCTTACCAAGTTTTAGAAGTTGTAGAAGCGATTAATAAATCTAACAGTATTCCTATTGGGCGGTTGAGTGTAGACGGTGGCGCTTGCGAGAACAATTTTCTCATGCAGTTTCAAGCAGATTTATTAAGAATTCCAGTTGAACGTCCCACAATGCGAGAAATGACGGTTCAAGGAATTGCATTTGCCGCAGGGCTTGCTGTTGGATTTTGGAATTCTTATGAGGAATTAGTCAATCAACGACAGATTGAGCGAGTCTTTGAACCTGCGATCGCACAAGATTCAATTTTAGACAACTTTGCAACTTGGCAAAAAGCAGTCGCTCGTGCCAAACACTGGGCAGATTAATTAGTATAGAATAGCACTAAGTAAATATTAAGTCAGTAGTGAAGCACATCGATGTACCATTGCAGCCCGACTATCCACACCAAGCTTGGCAAAAATTCGACGTAAATGAGTAGAGACAGTCCATTCACTAATGTAAAGCTGACTGGCGATTTGCTTGTTAGGCTTTCCTAAAGCAACCAACTTCACGATTTGAAGTTCTCGCTCTGTTAAAAGAAGGGAAATGTCTGATTTGGTATCTAGACGGTCACTCTCAGACACCACGATAGCACAAAGCTCTCCATTGACAGCAAACTGAATCATTTCCGGTGTCAGTGAAACTTTGGCAGAAAGAGTTAAATTAGCTTCTGTAGAATTTTCAATGTTATGTTCAAGATGAATCACCAAATAATGATAGTTTTTCAGATGAAATTCGCCTATAATCTTGGGAACTACAGAATTAATATCTATTTTCTCAGTCTGAGGAAATTCCTGTTGTGGCTCTTTCATGGCTATACCTTTGGTATCAGCTTTGATAGAGATCTTCAAAGCAAGACGCTTCTTTTTCAGAAGTTTTGTTTTTTTTGTAAAAATATTTAAAATTTAATCAAAAAACTTGATAATATTACATTTTATCAAAAAAATACCACAAAAATTTGAGGATAATACTACCAAAGTTACTGACTCAAGCTAACTTTAAATTTGATACCAAAACCCTTGAGACCCCTTCCAGAAATCAGCGTTTGGTGCAGTATTTTCCACACACTTTTTCCTGTCTAAGGAGGAGATTTCTCGCGGATCGGTTCTCCAACCAATAGAAAAAGCTGATGGCACCACTAGGTAGAGAACAGCTAAGTTTAATCCTGCCCATAAGTACTTTGAGAATCCAGCTTTAACGATGAGATGACGAAGATTCTCCCGTTCGATCGTAGCGAGAGGATCTAAAGGATTAATTGCTCGACAGGGAATTCCCCAGCTTTCCAAAGCGGTGCAAATCACAGGGGGGCATTCCATCCCATCTTCCGGACGTTGATAGGTTAAGATAAACGCTAAATCTAAAGCAGTAGCCAATGAGATAGTGTCACGAAATGCTGACGCTAGCACGTTACTAATTGAGCTATGTTGATTGATTTGAAGATCCAGAGAATGTGCTAGGAATTCCCAATGTTGCAAAAGCCGGGAGTCGGTGTTGGGAGGTAGAAATGATTCGCCAGGATTATCTCCAACCCAGAACAGCTTTAAGTTGGCTAAATTAGTATTGCGCTTGAAAGATTCCCAATCCTGTAACACCTCAATGACTTCCTGACGAGCCGTGGACTGAATTTCGAGCGAGTGCTCTAGCACTGCTTGCATGATGATAGATTCCGGTTGTTGTTGGTAGAAGTGGGTATTGTCCAGCATATGCCAGAGTTCGCGTGCAACCCACAGTTCTATAGTTGTTCCTAGAGATTTAACAACCCATAATCCGTAAGGGGACAGCAATAAACTCGGATCGAGGACACAAGACCAGGATTTCTGGCTTACGGTTATCGATAGTTGTGATGAAAGCGTTGCCATTCTGGTTTACCTGTGAAGTGGAAAGCAGCGATCGCGAATCAGTTCAACTTGATTAGGCGATCGTTTTTGGCCGATCAATCGCAACAGGTTTTTGCCCAGCACTAGTTCTTCTCGGTTTGGTGGCAAACCCAGTAAGCGAATTTTGTGCAGTTCAACACCCGGATGTAACCAAGGACCATCTGTACCAAACAGCACTTTATGAGCACCGCCCCGCTTTATTGCCTGTATCAAATAGTCAAATCGCCGCACTCCCGATGTATCGGTATAGACATTGGGATAACGACTAATCTGGTCAATTACCCGCAGGTGGGCACGCCAGTCGTCAGCAAAACTACCCAAGTGCGGAATAATGAAATTGACATCTGGATACTGGGGAGCTAGTAAGTCAATCAGATTGGTTTCACCGACGGGATCGTAGAGCAGGGGCAGATGAAATTGGCGGGCAACTTCACACACTTCACGGGTAACCGCTCCATCCATACGATGCACCTTGATACCGCGAAACCTCCATTTGACGACTGATTCTTCAACAATCTGGTAAATACGTCCGCGATCGCGCTTTGCATGGACAAAAGCAAACCCGATGAAACGCCCTGAATAATGTTCCACAATTCGTGCCGTGTTGGCGTTTGCCTGACGGTAGTTGCTGTGAAAGGGAGAAAAGATGACAGTCTTTTCAATTCCTGCCACTTTTGCCCGTTTGAGATAGGTTTCAATAGGTGCATCAGTATCCCAAGGACCAGTGAGTAAGTCTCCTTTTCCAGCATGGCAGTGACAATCAATAATCATGGGGAGATGAAAAATTTGGTGCTAATGATTGACTAGAATTTAGGCTCTCACTTAAACATCACAAATTTCAAACGTCTTTAAGATCCAAGATCTGAGACAAGAATAAATACTTCGTTTATCTTTAGCTTTTTTAAGGAAATAGAGTATCTGTTTACATTCTTCAGACTTAGATACAATTTTCTTCGGATCGTATGGTCCAGGTTCAATTAGTTGAGATTGTAATTGTCTATTAAAATGATTCATTGGTTCGATCATTTCCTGATATAGTGTGTTGATACCATACCAAAGTTTTTTATCATCTTTTTCATATAAATAGCTTTCGATGAGTTCATCAATAAAATGTGTGCAAAGTGGACGACCCGCTTGACCAGGAAAACGACAAAAGATGTCATCAATTTTCTCGCCATCGACAATTGCCGATGTCAGTTTTCTCAGTATGCAAAGAACACGTTCTCTTCTAATAGGATCGGGATCGAAAGTGGGAATTTTACTACTTACTTTAAGTAGCTTTTTGACTAACAGCTTTCTCTGCTCTTCTTTTGTAGGTGGTTTTGTCGAGAGCTTCAAAAATTTCTTTAAAGTGGTAGGAAAAGTAATGTAAACGTAAAGAAGAAACACTTCTATGAAAGGTGCATCTTTGCTAGCAGGTAACCCTGAGAAGTTCACTCCACCTGCTTTGTACAGTTTATCAAGATTTAGCCCTAAGCTCCCTAAGTTCAGTTTGGATTCGACAAGTTTTTTTTGATTTGCTTTGTACGATCTTCCAAGCATATACCCACAACTTGTTAGCTCTTGTAAGCGATCCTTGTTCCATTCAGAAAATATTTTTTCGTCTTCTGCTGACGTCACTCGTCCCTTGATTGCCATCCACAATTCGACTGTAACATCCACTTCTGGAGAGAGCATAGCAATATTATCAGGAAGTTTTTTAATCCATTCAATGTTTCTTTTTTTTCCTTGCTCTAAAAGCCATCTAATGTTTTCAAACGGTAGACGAATCCGACCGCGAGAAAGAATAGCCAATTTTTTGTCTTTGGGGATCTCGCGTTTACCTGGAGTTGTTCTTTTCCACCATTTGACGACATTCAATCTGTCTCTCTTGAATTTTCTTGGTTCGCATGAGGATAGAGTCATCCCTTCAAATTCAATGAGGTGGGCTTTCTCAGAAGTAAAAGGTTCTTTAAACAACAGCCATTCATGTTCATTCTCCAGGTTAGGGGAGGAAAGAATACTGTTGTCTACTGTTAACTGGAAAGGAGTTTCAAATAGCCATTGACTTTGTAATTTCATTTTTAAGACCTCTGTATTTGACCTGGCTATTGAGTAGGATGAGGCGAGCGTTAAACTATCTGCCAATGATTTATGAGCAGAACAAGACCGATAGAACTAGGAGAGAAAGACGTAACATCGGGCATCTTCAGCTCTTTACTGAAAGCCAATCGTTAGAGTAAGTATTTGTATTACAGTTCCAACTGAATGCTGCTTTAACCAACTACTCTGGAAGCAGGTTTAAGACCTTTGGATCGCGCCACAACTGGCTCTCGACGTTGACCATTTGGTGGTGCTCCAGGTATATAAACATTCCGGGGTGGTGGGGTGGGACGGCTCATCCGCATACCTTTCTCGCTGGAAATCCACTCTTCGGCATACTCAGCAATGCGGAACAACAAAGCTTCAAAATCAGTGCGGTTCTTTTGCAATACATAAGGTTGGGCTAGCCAGCGCAATATTTCTCGTCCAGCAATCGCCATTCGGTTCATCGTACTAGCGTGTACTGACTCATGGAAGTATTGCCACAGCACTAGTTCGATGAGTTCCCAAGCATTGTTGGCACCAAATTGAGAGCGTACATCGGCGGATTCCAAAACTTTAAAAGCTTCTGCCAATGCCTGACTGGTTTCTACCCGTAGCACATTGATGTAACCATAAGAAGAATTCTTGACGTTATTCCGTACATCCAAGCCACATCGACGGACGATCGCTATCGATCCAAAGGTCGGATCTGTCGCCCGTTCTCGAATCACTTCACTAATCCGCTTATCTCGCCAAAACTTAGCGGTTTCGCTAATGAAGTGGACAAACAAACCATGAAACTGAGGATTGGGACGAGCACTAGGTCCGGGATCGACATTAGTATAACCGAAAACACGACGATAGGCTCGTAAACGATCGCGCTGGTGATAGCGCAAAATGTTGTGCTTATCGAAGCGATAAAGCCCATAAGCACCTTCTCCATTGGAAATTCGCAATGTTCCAGCCCGGAACAGTTCTTGTAGTTTGTTCATCACCCGAAACACACCCAGACGTTCGTGCATATATATGTAGTAGAGGTCGGCAGTAGAGAGGATGCGATCGCTAGTGACAGTATCGTCGTAATCCACTACTCCCCCAGATATATGAGTATTGCCCAGATCGTTAGGAGCGTCCTTACTCAAACCGATGAGGTCAGTTAGCCCAGCATCAGGGGCTGGTGCTTTACCGTTTTGGGTAGCAGCAAATTGCTTGATTTGGTCGTCTACCATGCGGTTCAGCACTTCTGCTAAGTCGGGATTAGCAATTAGTTCTGGACCAAGTTGCGCGAGAGTTTCTTGGAGTAGTGCAGCAACTCGATCGTTTAACCCGTCCAAGGCGGCTGTAGTAATATCCATAAATCAATTCCTGTAGTCTTCCTAATGGAGGTCTGATTGCGCTGGGATAACTATACTGCTAGGTTTGCCAGTTCATTTAGCTGGTTGAGTAAGTTATCCAATGCCCATGTTACCCGCTCATTTGAGAGAATCTGTTCTAAAGTTGACCGACTAGAGGAGTTGAGGGGTGTCCAGATTTTGAGGTGGGCAACAATTGGGGCAATCGTCCAGAATAATCGGTCTGCTTGGTCGGTAACAAAGTCAATACCATAGGTATTGTCTAGGTTGCTGGGGGCTTCCATATTGGCAAAGCGATCTAGCCAATCGATGAGATCGCTGACTGTAATATCTGGTAGCCACAAACTCAAATTGGAGGCGGTTTGAGGATTTCTGCCATCTTCAATTGAGGATGTTGTTAAGATGCTGAATCGACTAGCACGGGAACGGCGTTCGCTGTCGCTGAGACCTACCGATTCCAAAGCATTACTAAAGTCAGTGTTTCCCTGTGATAATACTGGTAACAATACGCGAGCGCGATCGATTCGTTCGCTCAGTGAGGAGATTTGATTCGCTCTGCTGCTAGCGTATCTATTCCAAGCTTGCTCCAGCATCTGGATGTAGGTTTTGAGCAGTTCATACTGAGTTATCTGGTCTTCATCATTGATGTTAACCGCTAGCATGGGATTGTTCAAAAAAGCTTGTCTGCCAAATTCCGCTACGTTGTCGTTGAGCGAACGAAGATAAGCTTCTACCCGTGCTGGACGGGGTTCGTCTACCCAGCGAAACTCTTCAACCAGAACTTTGATTTGGGAAGTTATCAGCGATCGCAAGGCTTCTACTCTTTCTGTATCAGCTTGAGGTATAAACGAACTTAATCGCTCAATAATTTTCAAGGCATCTGCCATGATAATACTTGCCTGACGGTATAGTGCTGCTTGCTGAGTGGATAGCTCGCCCAGCAATTCCTTTCCTTTGCCGTCAGTACTATAAAGCACCATCTGACTCTGGGATGGTAGGGTAGCTAGCTTGTCATCATTAGTTCTGGGAAAAGCCGCATTCAGAGCATTGAAGAAATTGGTAGCACCCCGTCCAGGAGATCGTCCTAATACCTGGGAGATCGCCCGTTCTACTTGACGTTCTAACTGGTTAACATGACTAGTCGAACTAGTTTGCACCGAACCATTATCATAGGCAGTCTGTTGATTCCCGGCATAACGCTTAAAACTGCTGAGTAAATCACTTAACAGCAAATTTCCTTGTTCGTCAACCGTGCCTATTGGTTGAGTAGGATAAAGTTGAATCATTAGTCCGCCCCGCAGGGCTTTTAATTGCTGAGCGCGTTTACGACTTAGAAGTAAATTATTCATGATAAGGAGTCTCTGGCTTGTTGATAGTCATGGGATGAAGAGGATACTAAGTAATAACACTAGAAAACCTGTCGTAAAGTATGTTCAATTCATCACGGATACAGAAGAAATGGACAAAGGTTTCTGGTTGACCGGGTTGGACTTTACCATTCTTTTCAGATTTTTTGCGAGCATCTTCTACAAAGGTGCGAACAGCCTCTCCCCATGCCTCAACTAATCGCTTAGTTTCATCGCTGTTTAAGTGTAATCTTTCTTGAGCTAGCAACCGCATTGTCCACATCCGAGCTTGACAATCGGTAATAAAATCTAAAAATAATTCGTTTGAGCAGAGGGAGTTCAAGCCATCTAGAAAGATGCGTTGGGAAATATCCCATTCTGGCAACGATGCTTTGAATATCTGCCAACTGTTAAGTAGTTCTTGGTGTGTGAGAGCGATCGCTTCTTTCGCTTCTACCTCCAGTGGTGTAGCCTCTATAAGTAATCGTTGTGCTGCCATATAGTTTTCTATCGACTGAAGCCGTTCTACGATTTCTTCAGTACTGGTGGGATTTTCTGGTAGTTGCCGAGCCACCAAATCGTTGATGAGTGCTTTTATGGGGGTATAGCCATCGCCCAATCGATCGACCCTCTCCTGGAATGCGATCGCTTTTAACCGTAGCCTGTTATAGTTTTCCCAAGCTTGAGTACTTAGTTCTGTCATTGATTATCGTCTCCCTAAAATGCGGTAGAAATTGTCAGTAATGCTTTGGGGATCGGCTAACTGCCGATCTAATGCAAACCGAGCAGCACTAATCATGAGTCGAACGGGAATTGTACCGGGGTCTCGTCCTACCGCTAGACGCTGACCTGCTAACTCGATAATGCCCATATGCTCTGGACCAAATGCCACCACCTGTGCCATTGACTTATTACCAAATTGGTGGTATCTCTGAAATACCATTGTATCTACTACCAGTTCAGCAGCAGGATAGAAAGTTTTTATAAACACAGGTGGAATATCACTAGCAGTTATGCGAGGGTATAGCCGTTTCCACACGCGAGTCAAATCTGCTGCCATCTGATTTAGACCCAAACGACGTAACAGAATCAGATTAATCAGCACTCGTAAGTATGGGGTAGGGTGGACAGATTCGGGATTGAACCGTAAGGTATCGCTAGTAGAACGACCGACTACATCCATTAAAGATTCCACTGCAGCAGGACCGCCCAACAATAAGGCAAACATATCTGCCATCATTTCCTTGTGCCAGTTTGCCCAGGTTCGCGCCACTCTTCTGGGGAAGTACCCTTCAAAAATTAGACGTTGATAGATGCGAGCAGGCACTTCTTCCCACAAACCCAAATCTGCTTGCAAGTTATGCGACACTTCGTGCAACACGCTCGACAGCGCCCAAACGTTATCCAGGCGATGCTGGGGCAACACGATCAGAGGGAACAGGTTAGGATTGAACCGTAACTTTTGTAAGGGGACGCCCCGACGAAAGGTAGCGGGACTAAAACCACTATCTGCATAACTAAACGGCAATAGAGTCGGGGTTGGTTTGGCAATACCCAAGCCAGTGTAGACTTTTTCATAACATCCAATGGCAATTCGGTCTACTGCTCGCAACCGTTCGCCAAAGCTAGAAAGCCTTTGAACAAACAGGTCAAAATAGAAGTCCCAGATCCCTTCTACATACACAACTCTGTTACTGGCACGTTGTTTGCGATCGAGAAACATCTGTAAGCGTTCGAGTGTTGGTTCTCGGCGAGCAGCATTTACGGATGCTTCTACCCAACGAGCCATTTCCATCAACTTGACGCGGAACTTATCAAGCAAACGGTTAACAGCTTCGATATGAGCCTCGCTAGGAGCAGCTGGTGATGTGCCAAATTCATCTCTTTCAAAAGGACGTAGGGACTTGGCATGGCGGGTTAAATTAATGGATTGGATATTCAGCCAGTTGTCCAGCAGACGGTATTCACCCAGAGTGGCAGATCCTTTCAGATTGCGGGGTAGATCGGATGCGAACGACGGGTAAGTAGAAGATTGTAACCGCGATTGGGCTGGAGAAGATAAACGTACCATTGTGCAGCCTCCCGGCTCATGCTTCAAAACTAAACCACCTGAACCTGTTTCTCATCGACTGCCACAGGTTGGGCAGTATGGTTCACTTTCTCGGTTACTGACTCGTTGTTTGCGTGGAGCACCAGCAGGACGTGCAGCACGACTCTGCACTGCTACATTCTTAATCATCGCTTTCTTAGTAGCTCTACCAGAACTCATCACCTTTTGAGCTGTCGCTGATGCTGTTTTTACAGCTTTTTGACTATTAATTGGTTCGCCTTTGCGAGCTGCCTTGGTTAAAACTCTAGCTACAATACGCTGTTGGTGAGGAAAAGTCCGTAGAAATTGCTTTCCTACAACACCTTGATCCAACAGTATCTTTGCCAATAATGAATAGAATTGTACCAGTGCGGGCATATAACGGAGGAGTTCGCGGGCTTGCACGCTGGAAATGACGGCTGGTAAGGTAGTAGCGATGGCTGCTTGTGCCTCTGCATCGGTTTCTGCTGATGCTGCTCGATCAGCCATAACTTCTGCTAGTGCTGCATCCATTGCAGCCTCAGTCAAGGCAATTTCTGCATCGGCTTCGTTCATTCCAAAAAACTCTGCTTCCATCTGGGCAACTTCCATCTCAGCTTCCTTAAGAGCTTTGGCTAGTCCACTTCCCACAGCACCACCTATAGCACTGCCCGCAGGACCACCAACAAGTGCCCCACCCATTTTTCCGATAATCGGCACCACCCTTCGTACAACTTTTTTGAGTCCTCTCCCAACCCTTCTAAGAAAAGACAAGAATCTGCCCGTTCTTTTCTTAGTCTTTTTCTGAGCCTCATACTCGGCTGCATCTTCAAATTCTAAGTTTCTGTACTCACTTTCCCCATCTATTTCCCACTCATCCTCAAACTCCGGTTCGGAGTAAGCGGATATTCCATCCATTTCCCACTCATCCTCAAATTCAGGTTCGGTGTAGGCAGACATTCCTTCTATTTCCCATTCGTCCTCAAGCTCCGAGTTACTATAGTTGCTGTCTCCTGTTGTTTCCCATTCATTGTCAAACTCAAACTCCGGTTCAGCATAGGCAGTGCCATTATAAGAAGCCATATGGGGCAAGGGAGCTTCAAACAGTGCATCGTTTCGCATGGTTTTTTCTCCTTCAGTTTCAAAGCGTTTTATGTTGGTTTGCCCGGTTTCACGGTATGCTTGCGAATTGCAGCATTGCGAGCGATCGCGCTCTGTCAACATGGCAGTGTTTTTTATGCCCTGCAAGACGTTTTCTGAGAGCAATTTATCTTCGTATATCCACTCGCCCTCCATCTCAGAAGCAGCATAATGGTTTTCTACCATTAATATCCATCGCTACGGGGTCTCCCAACAATATAAATTGCTTGCAGAGATCAACGAATGAAAATGGGCATTGGGCATTGAGCATTGGGCATTGGGTTTTTCCCTCGCTTCTGACCCTAACCCCTGCTAGTAAATTAGCAAGACTGAAGTTGGGGTAATAGTCACACAATTTTGGTCACATACTTGGGGTAACTTATTTGAGGGATACTGATTCAAATGAGTTCAAGTCCAAAGACTGCACCAAACTGAGTGGTAATGGTTGCTGACCGATCGCATTAGCATAATTTGCGCTGAGAAAACGACGGTAACTTGGCTGATTGGCAACATAGGTTTGGAAAAAGGGAAGACTCAAAGCTGTGACATAGCGACGGGCTAGGGCAGGATTTGGACCCACAACTTGCTCTGGAACTGGAATAGCAGAATTGGGGGATTCGGCGATTGTTGAAAAATGCGTGGCATTATTCATGAGAACTAAATATTTATTTAGGGTTGTTAACCACGTGAAGGGTTGAATTTGTTCTGGAAGCGCTGGAGCAACAGTATCAGAACCGCTAGAGACTATCATGACTGGAATGTTAATCTTGCTGAGGCTGGCTTGACCTAAAATAGTACTGTCAATCTGGTTAATTGCGATCGCAGCTTTTACCCGTGAATCTGATAAGTTATAAGTAACTGGTGGTAAATTAACAGCCAAACACTGAAGTAGGACAGAAACATTGAGTGCATTTGGTGAAGCTGGACAACTTTTCTTAAGTCGATCAAAATTAATAGGTGCGCCTGCTAGCACTAACGCCGTGTAACCTCCAAAAGACTGCCCCACTACACCTACTTGCTCTAAATTCAAGCGTCCTTTAAAATCTTGATTTGATTGAGATAAGCTGTTTAGTTGATCCAGTAGGTACTTGATATCTAAAGGGCGATCCACAAACTCTCGAGGACCAGCGACTTCATTTGCTCTACCAGATAATAAGGCTTGCAACTGTTCGGTGTTACTACCAGGATGCTCTGGAACCGCAACAACAAATCCATAGGAAGCAAGATACTCAGCTAGATAAGCAAAACTTGTTCTGTCAGAACCAAGCCCGTGGGAAATCACAATGACTGGACGAGAAACTGAAGTCAGTGGTAAGTATATGTCAGCCGGAAAAGTCCGAGTCCGGGATAGGTCGTTAAGTATGATAGTGCGTCTTTGCCATTTAAAGTTACCCGGTTTTAACAATTCTCTTACCGAGACTTCACCTGCTACAAAAGTCTTGGCTATTTCTTGAGATGATTGCTGGTTGATGAGCGCGATCGCTCTTTGAGTCTGATTAACCAACCTCTCGAATGCTGCTGCTATTTCCAAACTGCGAGGTAAATTAATCGAAATGGTTCTAGAGGGAAATCTTTTTAAAACATTTAATAATGTTAAACCTTTTGGCTCTGCTGCGGCAAGAATTAATGATGCCCGAATTGCATAAAATCCACTAATGCCAGAATCCTGCTGTACCACTTCTCCTAAATTTTTCAGTAACGTTTCACCAATTGGTGTATAAAGAAATTGAGACACTTGTACAGCCGTAAGGGGAATGGGTGTCAGCAACACCTCACGTAACTGGGTGAGTTGCTTTTTATCGGCATACTGGGTGTATGCAGCGAGTTCATCATCAACTTTACCTGTTTTTGCGTATTCTTCCAAAGAACCAATAGGAATAGAGCGTCCCAAAACACCAAAAGAGAGAGTCAACCGTTCTGCACCCAAGGAAGGAAAGGGGGCTAGTAGCCCAAGACTGAGAAATCCCAACCCCATTTTTAACCAGATGAACTGCTTGGCTTTGGTATGAAGATTATTCGGGCGGAAGCAGACACGTTCGGTGAGGATAGACGAAATTGGTGGGGAACTCATAGTTATCACTGGGAACATTGTTAGCAATTTTAGCTCAATGCTTAATGTCCAATGCCCAATGCTTATTTTCCTGAAAGTAAGAAACATCAGAAAAGTAAGAGTCGGTTATTATAACTCTCGTAATTGATGGAAAGTAAGTTATGAATAATGAGTTTCTCCACAAAATTCCCTGGCAGTCTTTAGTCTTGCTGTGGCTAACTTATGCTTGGTTGGGATGGTATCTGTCTGCTCACCATGTTGCTTGGCTGGTGGGGGCTTTTGTTGCAGCTTTAGTGTTAGCTATAGCTTGGAGAACTATTGCCTGGTTGGAACGATTAATTCGATTTGGTTCTAGAGCTTTAACTGTAGTCTTGTTTTTAAGCGCCTCTATTGCACTAGTTGCAACTTGGTCAATTTTCGTGACGTTCATTGTTTTGCCTCTGGCAACTACACTCCTGGCAGAGATGGAACTTCGTTTTGCTGGGTTTAATCGAAAAGATACATTTTTACTGTTGAGTGCGATCGCTGGATGTGGTTTAGCCGTTGGTGAAATGATAGATCTCGTTCTTATACCTAGTGGCAGATATTAAATATGCGGTTTTAGATTTCCAGTTTGTATAATCTAAGTAAGATCGCTTATAGTAAGCATAAATGGTTTATGAACAAATCTCAGTACTGTAAGGTTGGCATTGCCCTACCTACGTATAGTTCAAAAATCAAATAGGAGTCCCATAGTTCTATAAAAGTCTAAAAAGCAGGAAAAGTGAGGTAAATAATTTCCTGATTCAATATGTATTCAATATGCTATATTCTGTACTGTACAAATATTAAAAATCAGTAAAACTTCAGAGAAAAAAATGAAAATTGTATCAATTTTTTTTAATATAAATTTTAAAGTTTTCATAAAGACTTAGTAAAAAGTCTAAACATGAGTCAGAGTCTAGTACTAGAATAAGTACCAAAATACTGATACAAAAAATTACTTAGTTGTTATGTTTGTCTGCGTCCATCTACTTGTGTAGTAGCATCTATCGAATTTATATTGTATACAGGGGTACGTAGATGTACATCAAAAGTACGTATAGCTATATGAATACTCTGCCACAGATTTGCCACCCTATGGAGGTCGATCAAATTTTAGAAGCGATACAGCAGTCTCTACTGCCAAGACGACTCAGTTCTATTGAAAAGTTTGTCTTACATCAATCTTGGTTGGGAAAAACTTACAATGAAATGGCTCAAATTTCGGGTTACGCCAGCGATTACATTAAAGAAGTTGGTTCCCAGTTATGGCAGGATATTTCAGATACAGTAGGGCAGAGAGTCACAAAGAAAAATCTGCATTTAGTGCTGAATCAGATCGAAACAAATTCTATTGATCGGCAGAAAAAAGAAGCTAAACGAGAACCAAAAGTTATAGATAAAACGCAAAAAAGTAAAGATGTACAATCTGTAATTATAAATACAGACATCCAATATCCTAGCGGTCCTGTAGCCCTGACTTCTCCTCTGTACATTAACCGTCCCCCAGTAGAAGAAATTGCTTATCAAAAAATTAATCAACCTGGGTGTGTGATAGGAATTAAAGCACCCAGGAAAATGGGGAAAAGCTCTTTATTACACCGGATTGTTTCATATGCAAAGACTATAGAGTATAAAACAGTTTATCTGGACTTTCAAGAAGCAGATGAATCTATCTTTGTTTCTCTCGACAAGTTTTTACGATGGTTTTGCGCTAACGTTAGCAGACAATTGAACATCAATCCTAAGTTAGACGATTACTGGGATGAGGAGATGGGAAGTAAAGTTAGCAGTAAGATATATTTTGAAGCTTACATATTAAAGCAAATTGATAGTGCGGTTGTCATAGTTTTAAACGAAGTGAACAGAGTTTTTGAGCACTTAAATATTGCTAAAGATTTCATACCAATGCTGCGGTTTTGGCATGAACTAGCAAAGCAAGAGAAAATTTGGCAAAAATGGCGATTAGTTGTAGCTCATGCTACGGAAATATACGTTCCACTAAATCTCAATCAGTCCCCTTTTAATGTTGGACAAACAATCACGCTACCAAAATTTACCCCAGAGCAAGCACGGGATTTAGCACGGCGTTACGGATTAAATTGGGCAAGTGGTGAAAAGAGCGCACAAAGTCTTGCGTTACTTATAAAGATGTTATCTGGGCATCCCTATCTCTTGAACCTTGCATTCTACTATTTGCAGCGGAAAGAGATAACTATTGAGGAGTTACTGCAAACAGCCCCCACGTCAGGCGGAATTTTCAGCGACTATCTACGGAGCAATCTAGCTGTTATTAAAAAAGCACCAGAATTGGTATCGGCTCTTCAACAGGTGGTTAATTCCAATGAAAGTGTACAATTAGATGCGATCGCGGCTTTTCAATTAGAAAGCATGGGACTCATTGAGCTTAATGGGAATTGGGCCAAGCCTAGCTGTGAATTGTACCGTCTCTATTTTCGAGAGCAGTTGCAGCAAGAGAATACAACAGATGTTGCTGAAACCGAAGAGTTAGTGACAAAATTACAGACAATAGGATACGCAAATCATATTGATGAACTTACTCAGTTTGCGACTAGGAACTACTTCAGTCAGTATCTAGAAAACAACTGGAAGGAGTGGGCAAAAGAGATTTCGCCAGTATCTCTTGTGCTGTGTGAAGTAGACTACTTTAAGTTTTTCAACGAAACCTATGGATATAAAGTTGGTGATGAGTGTTTGCAACTGATTGCAAATACTATTCGCGATCGCGTGGAAGAATACCCAGGTCATTTTATAGCACGTTATGAAGGTGCAAAGTTTGCTATAGTTGTGCCTTTTTTAAGTACTGAGTTTGCTCTTAGCGTTGCAAGTAATATTAGAGATGGTGTTATTGCATTGGCAATTGAATATGAACGCTCTGTATTTGGTGGATTCCCAGCCCGCGTACTGACAGTCAGTTTGGGAGTAGCAAGTATTACACCAAGCCACGAAAGTTCTCCGGAAATGCTCATTGATGCCACTGAAAGCGCACTTCATCAAGCTATCCGCAGAGGTCGAAATTGTGTTAGTGTGAGTGCAAGTTTGATGGTTGAGTTTTAGATGAACTTTGATGGGCTGTAAGATTCTCAGATCCCTCCAGATCCCCGACTTCTTGAAGAAGTCGGGGATCTAAGTCAATGATTAATTGATAATAAAAACTCTGATTTGAGAAGTTTAATTTAAGGCGTTGCTGAATCAAGGTATGAATCCAAGTTTTACCCTTAAGATTTGCCCTCACCCTAGCCCTCTCCCAAAGAGAGAGGGGACAAGAATTCTAGCTCCCGAATCCCTTTGGTAGAAGGATTGGGGATGAGGGTAATTCATACTGTTATTCAGCAACGCCCAATTTAATCAGATTAAATTGAAATAAGGAAATCCACTTTTGAAAGCACCATGATTGTAACAACAGTAGATCGGGTAACAGAGCCAATTCTTATAGATGGACTAAAATGGCAGGATTTCAAGGTTGTTGAAAGACTTTTAGACCGTCCTGGCATTCGGCTGTCCTTTTTAGACGGAACATTAGAAATTCGTAAGATGCCAGGAAAAAAACACGAAACCGTTAAACAACGCATTTCCAACTTGTTAGACATCTTCTTGGAAGCTTCTGAGATTGACTATACCCCGACTGGTTCGATGACTCTAGAAAGCGAAGTCGGGCTAGTGAAGCGCGAAGCTGATCTGTCTTATGAACTTGGACCAAATAGGGAACGTCCCGATCTAGCGATCGAAGTTGTTGTTACCAGTGGAGGTATAGATAAGCTAGAAGCTTACAAGCGTCTCAAAATTTCCGAAGTTTGGTTTTGGCAAGATGGCAATTTATCGCTGTATGCGCTACACCAAGAGAAATATGAAAAGATTAATCAATCTGAAGTGCTTCCCGAATTAGATATGGTGTTGTTAGAAAGGTGTATTAATATACCAAAGCATATTCAAGCTGTAAGAGAATTTCGACAGGCATTTCAGTAGCTAGAGCGCCAGTACAGTAATATCACAAACCCGGTTTCTTTAAGTTAAGCCTACGAGATATCAAGCTTTGCAAGGGAGAGAACCCGGTTTTTTTTGCCCCCATTTTGAATACTGTACCGATCCGATGCTCTAGTACATGAAGGCAGAAATAAGAAGGCTTTTAGCAACTACCAATCAATAATTCTTTCGCTGGTCATAAAGTTAGAGACCCTTAACGAATTGTTGGGTATAGTACATGGAATGCAATGATTAACATTGCTCGCAATCCTTCAGTGAATAACTAGGGTTGCTTCCTGTAGCCACTTGTAGACTTTTCCAAACTTTGCATCAAACGACACTGTTTTGACGGATACACTCTGCGTACCACTCAAAACTAGCTTTTGGGATGCGTTGTTGGACTAATACGCGATCCCAACCGCTTGACAAGTGCTTTCACATAATCGGCGTAATCATTTGCCATTTGGCGACTTTGCCAAGAACCGTACAAATCCTCTAATGTTTGAGGGCTATTCCAATGACATAGGGTAGCGTGAGGAGCGATGCCATGCTCGTGTAAGCAATCTGCTAACCGTTTGTAAAAATCAATACCTTCTTCGTTGACTGTACCGCGACCATCAGGAAGAATACGAGTCCAGGCAATACTGAAGCGATAGTGTTTGATTCCCAGGATTGCCATCAGTTCTACATCTGACTGGTAGCGATGGTAATGAGCGCAAGCGACAGCACCTGTATCACCGTTAAGCACTTTTCCCTCAGTAGCGCTGAAAGTATCCCAAATGCTGGGTTTGCGCCCCCCTTCTTGATATGCACCTTCAATTTGATACGCAGCAGTCGCCGCACCCCAACAAAAATAAGAGCGGAAATTGATAAAAATTCGTCATTGCTCTACCTTGGGACTGTTTGTAAAGTTTTAGTGAAGAAATAAAGCCTATCGAAGGAGGGATTGTAAAGATTTGTTGAAAAAAGCGAAAATGACCATATGGGAAGTTGTAGTCATTTCACTACATAGGTTGGGAGTATGATGCTAATTCGTGAGGTTGTTCAACAAGTCATAGCAACTGGATATCTTACCGTTACTGCGGAAGAACAGTTGAGAAAACTTTTGCAAACAAAGTATGACGTAGAAGATTTCGATGCTTTTATGTCCTTGCAAGAAGCGGCAAGTTTGGGGCGAATCCGACAGGAGTCCCGTGACTTAATGATTTGCGGGCAGTCGGCACAATAACTGAGGGAGTAAGCTATAATGCGATATTGCCTCTGTTGTCCTCAAACTGGTGCAGTTATGTCACTCAATCAAATGTAGATCGGTGAATCTCTAAATCTATTTCTCGGATTTTTTCCGGAAATTACCTCAGATAGAGTGATAATTGATGGAAATTTGGGAATACTGATTAACGTTCAAGCATTGATGGTAAATTCATTAGATGCGATGAGATTCACAAGCCCCAGATTGGCAACATAGAGGTAAATATTATGACAACTACACAAACTCACCCTAACAAACAACAATCTTCTAAGAAGAGACAAAAGTCTTTTTCTTGCGTGGACATTGGTACTCCTCTAAGACCAATACGTCCGCGTCCAATAAAACAGCAAGAGTGCGAACAACTGAGCGACTGGAAACACTCAAGTTAATGAAGCGGTATTTTTCTCAAGCAAATACATACTGTAGCTGTGGTAAAAGTAATTCTGTCTTGCTCAAATTTCAGTTTTACACGGGCTTTTGCACCGTATGGCTATTATAATCGGCTGTGGGTTGTAACTCTGTAACTTATTACCACTGCTAACCCTATCAATCTTTGTTATGTCTGGTGTTAAAGGGGTTTTAGCTGATTCTTTTTTAGTGCGATCTCCTGTTTCGAGAACAGAAAAAATCCTATCAAAAGAAACACTGCGATTATAGTTTTGTTTATTAAAAGTGTCTGTTGCTTTTGTTGCTTCGGCGGCTTGTATTCCAGAAGCAACAATAAGAGAAATCATTAAAAATGAAGAAGTAAATAGCTTAAGCTTCATAGTTAAGACGTGAAAGTATCAATAATGTTTGCTCTTCTCTATAACTAAAGTTAAGCTATTTATTCTTTTAGCGCAGTACGAAAAAGTCCTGAAAACTGCGACTCTAATGGGTTGGATAAGTCAGATTTTGTAAGAAATGGTAATACCATTTTAGATTTTAGATTTTAGATTTTGGATTGATAAAGTCCTACTGGACTTAGTTTCACCCAACAATCTGTCTCATTCTTTTTTCCACTTGGTATAACTTTAGTAGTCAGTAGCCATCATAAACTGCGTACACCAAAACATCTGAAAATTTCTTTTCCCCTACTCCCCACTCCCCTCATAAAGCGCAACTTTTACACATCAGAATTTATCAGATGTTACCTTTTAACAGAAACATTATAAAAAAGCAGTTAAAAAAAATATGAACACTAGTCATAACCAAACATTATGTTTGAATCTAAAACCGTCAATTCTAAAAGTACTAGTGAACTTTCGTCTCTGCTAATCTACAATAATTCTGTAGCTACAGATGCTCTAGATACTACTTTCGATTGGGGGCGATCGTCACAAACTCTGCTAAGCGATTTGTCAGATTCAATGCTTGCAACAACAACAGCAACAAGCCCTAATCCAAATCCCAATTCTCAATTCAGTAATGCAGCAATAGTTCCTGACTTTAACGGTGATGGCAAAACTGACAAATTTTGGCGTAATACCCAAACCAATGAAGTGTCTATTTGGCAGATGGATGGCACAAGGGTAGCAAATGCATCCATCCCCAGACAGATAGATTTTTCTTGGGACTTTTCCTATGCAGATTTCAATCGTGATGGGAAAACAGATGTGTTTTGGCGTAACAAGTCAACAGGGGAGAATCTCATTTGGATAATGGATGGGGTAAACATTGCCTCTGAAGTTTATTTGGACAGAATCGATCCAGCATGGACTGCTAGTATTGCTGACTTCAATGGCGATGGTAAGAGCGACATTTTCTGGCGCAACACTCAAACAGGTGATAACGCGACTTGGTTGATGGATGACACTAGAGTACTTACCTCTGCTTTTATTGATGCAGCGGACTTATCTTGGACTTCTAGTATTGTTGATTTCAATGGCGATGGTAAAAATGACATCTTTTGGCGCAATACGGCATCTGGGGAAAATGCCGTTTGGTTTATGGATGGTACTAACACCTCAAAATATGCCCTATCATCATTAGATCCGTTTTGGGATAGCTACACCCTTGGTGATTTTAACGGCGATAGCAAAACCGATCTTCTCTGGCGCAATAGCCAAACAGGTGAGAACACCGTATGGTTGATGAATAGTATTTTCATTACTTCTGGTTCTGTACCAAAGCTTGACCTCTCTTGGAAATCTAGTGTTGGAGATTTTAACGGCGATGGTAAAACTGATATTCTCTGGCACAATGAAACGACTGGTGAGAACACTGCTTGGTTAATGGATGGCACAACAGTTTCTACTGCCGCATTCTTGCCTGCAACTGATGTGGCTAGACAGCCGAAAGTTGGGGATTACAACGGCGATGGTAAGAGTGATGTGTTCTGGCGCAATTACAACACTGGTGAAAATTTCATTTGGACTGTCAATGGGACAACGACCTCTGAAACTCCTATAGACACAGTTCCTCCAGAGTGGATTGCTTACTAGAGCGCCGGTACAGTAGGTCAATTTTGTTTTGATGGATAGTCCGTTGTTGAGAAACCCGGTTTCTCTCTAACCATAGGGGCGCAAGGCCGCCGCGCCCCTACAATGTGGTCTTGACATCTAACTATTAACAGTTAACCATACATAAGTAAAGCCACTAGTGTAAGCTTATTAATTGGCTACCAAGTTTTGATTGTAAAATACAGTTGTTTATGTTAGTATGTTTTATTACTTTATAAGAAAATAATTTGTCATTATTCAAACATTACGTTTTTACTCTTAAGAGTCATAAATAAAAAAATAGGTCTTTTTGAGGAAATTTTAAACCAATAACGTATTTCTGCAATTTTTACAACCACCCATAGTTATACTTATAAGATATTGTAAAATTAAATACATATAAAGGGGAAAATTTTCATAAGTGCCGTGCATTTTAAAGAATATCTTTACTAAAAATTAACGGTTTCTTAATTTTAAATTTACTTTTAAGCTGTTAACTTATTAATAATTCACTTTTTGCTGCAACATTTGAACCCTCCAAAACCCATTAATTTTGGGAGTTGGAGGGGTTCTTTACAGCGAAAACAGCAGTGAAAAATAAGAGATCGTCATACAGATATAGCTGGCAGTTGTAATGCATCTCTCCAATTCCTATGGATTGTGTTGAACAAGGAACTCTAGACGATATTCATTCTATTTTAAAGGTAGCCCGGTCTTTCTTGCTTGAAGAAGTAGCACCATTGGCGAATGAGATAGACTGTAACTCCAATGCTTTATTTCATGCACTGCAAGGTTTGGGAAAGTTGGGGCTGCTAGCCCTACGACTGCCATACCGTTGGAGTAGCAAAGAGGTCAGCGAGCAAGTATTCGGTAGCTTTCAAGAACTGGTAGCCCAATATTCTGGTGCTCTAGCTTTTTTGCAAACCCAACACCAAAGTGCTGCTGGTATGCTTGTTGCTAGCAACAACGCCTCTCTCCAAGAGAAGTACCTTCCCTATATGAGTGACGGTCAAGTTTTACTGGGAGTTGGTTTTTCTCAGCTACGACGTGAAGGGGAACCACTTGTTGTTGCAGTACCAGTACCGGGTGGTTATCAACTCAATGGAGTTGTACCTTGGGTCACAGGTTGGAACCTTTTTAGCGAGTTTATTGTTGCTGCTACTTTACCTGACGATCGCTCTGTTTTTGGTATAGTCCCTTTAGTGGAAACACATCAACCCTTAGGAGGTGCGCTCACGTTTTCACAGCCCGCACAGCTTGCTGCAATGACATCTACTAATACTGTCACAGCAACTTTGACTGACTGGTTTTTGCCTACAGAAGGTGTTGTTTTTATAAAACCTGCTGGCTGGATTCATGAAAATGATCAGAATAATGTTCTTCGTGCAACTTTTTTGGCTACAGGATGTGCTCTTGGTGGTTTGGAGATTTTGGAGTTTGCTGCAAAGAAAAAATCACTGCGTTTTATTAGGGATGCTTTTGAAAGTCTTCAGCAAGAACTTAGCAATTGTCGCGCTGCTATTCGAGCAGCACAACAAAACTCGAACTTGTCTTTTACTGAACGCTTGCAACTGCGGGCTTGGGCGATCGATCTAGCAGCTCGAATTTCTCATGCAGCGATCGCTGTTTCTAGTGGTGGTGCTATTTACAGTCATCATAATGCACAACGGGTTTATCGTGAGGCGCTGGTGTTTACTGTGACAGGTCAGACTTCTGCTGTTATGGAGGCTACTTTGGGAAGGTTGGTGCGAAAGCAAGATTTGTTTAATGAACCGCAGAGACGCAGAGAACGCGGAGAAGGAGGGAGAGGTATTATTTATTCACGGGTGGTGCATTTAAGTCATGTTATTGATCGTAAGATTCCTCTGTGGGAGGGCGATCCACCTGTTGAATTTGAAACGGTGGCGGAGTTGGATAAGGATGGTTATTACTTGCGACGGTTTTCTTTGGGAGAGCACAGTGCGACTCACATGAATGCTCCTAGTAGCTTTTACCGTGATGGTGTGGGTTGCGATCGCTATCCTGCTGAGTCGTTGGTTGTACCAGCTGTGGTTATTGAGATTTGTGAGCAAGCAGCTGGTAATTCTGATTATGTTCTTTCTGTGGATGATATTCTGGCTTGGGAACAGCAAAACGGAGAGATTCCTTGGAATTGTGTGGTATTGCTTTATACAGGTTGGCAAGAAAAATGGGTGGATGAACGTGCTTTTTTTAATCGGGATGTTCAAGGCGGGATGCATTTTCCTGGTTTTGGAAGCGATGCAACAAGGTTTTTGCTGGAAGAACGTCAAATTGCGGGAGTAGGAATTGATACTCATGGAGTAGATGCAGGACAAGAGACTACTTTTGCAACTAACTGCTTGGTGTTGCAAGAACCACGTATTGTGTTGGAGAATTTGACTAATTTAGACCAGTTACCACCAAAGGGAACTACACTGGTCATTGGGGTTCTTAGATTAAAAGATGGTTCTGGTTCCCCATCTGCAGTGATGGCATTGATCTGATAAGGCTTCCAACAAGCAAATAATATATTTCATGTTACTATAAAATGTGTTGGCTAGCAACCAGACACGTTGAGACATTGGACAGAAGACCGGAAAATTACTTCAGAGCACTTCTTAACTCAGTAGTGAAAAACAGGTTGATAATTTACACCTAAATAACGTGGGAAACAGGTAGCCCCGAAGTAATAGAATGACTTAGGAACTCTGTTACGTATAAGAGAACTGACGAATATGAACTAGGTTAAAAATTAATGTTGCAATCAATTGAAGAAGTTTATATGCACGGTAAGGTAGAACTTACTGAATTACCATCCGATGTATTAGAAAGCCGTTGAGCAACTATATATACACAAAGACCGGAGGTTAAAGACTTATGCTTAAAGACTCCCCAATTATTAACGTATCCCCTGAAATTATGGGCGGCACCCCAGTTTTTGCTGGTACTAGAGTTCCTGTACAAACACTTTTAGATTATCTCAAAGCAGGAGAATCGATAGACGATTTTTTAGATGGATTTCCAACTGTAACCAGAGAGCAGGTTATTGCCTTGCTGGAAGAGGCAGAAAAACAGATCATTGGCGTGGTGGCATAGCATGAAGCTCCTTTTAGATGAGTGTATTGACCGCAAACTGGCAAGGGAGTTTGTTGGTTATGAAGTGAAAACAGTTCCGCAGATGGGGTGGGCAGGAATTAAGAATGGTCAACTTCTTGCGCTTGCACAAACAGAGTTTGATGTTTTCATCACGGTTGATCGTAATTTGTCATTCCAGCAGAATCTACCACAATTCGATATCACTGTGATTGTTTTACAGGCACCCTCCAACCGATTGGCAGATCTGAAGCCTTTAGCACCTAAAGTTTTGTCTATCTTACCCACTCTGGCAAAAGGACAAGCCACAGTAGTTAGTACGTAGCCTTATTGACCGAATCATTCGGTCACCTGTGTTGACTGTTGCTAAACCACGACTTTTTTCTGCGATCGCTTTAGTTGCAATCAGTTGTATTTCCAAGAATCTCAAGTCCAAAATCTTACAACCCGGAGGTGTAGAAAATGAGTCATCCCTTAACTTGCCGTAATTACATCGCCGGAGAGTGGGTAAACGCTGCATCGGGTGCTACCTTAGAAAGCCGCAATCCTGCGGTTAGTCGTGAAGTTGTAGCCACTTTTCCGCGTTCGGCAGCAACTGATGTTGAGACAGCCGTAGCTGCTGCCCGTCGTGCATACCGGAGTTGGCGACTCATTCCTGCCCCAGCAAGAGCAGAATACGTTCAAAGAGTCGGAGAACTCTTGCGGAAGTATAAAGAAGAACTTGCTCAATTGATGAGTAGGGAAATGGGTAAACCTCTGGCAGAAGCACGGGGGGATGTTCAAGAAGGTATTGATTGTGCCTATTACAGTGCTGGCGAAGGACGACGATTATTTGGGCAAACGACACCGTCTGAAATGCCCAATAAGTTCGCCATGACAGTCAGAATGCCTGTTGGGGTTTGTGCTCTGATTACACCGTGGAATTTTCCAGTCGCTATTCCCTGTTGGAAAGCAATGCCGGCTTTGGTGTGTGGTAATACTGTAGTTCTCAAACCTGCAGAAGATACTCCTGCTTGTGCTACTAAACTCGTCGAAATTTTTGCAGAGGCTGGTTTACCTGAAGGTGTTATCAACTTGGTGCATGGAGTGGGAGAGGAAGTGGGGAAAGCTTTAGTTGAGCATCCTAATGTTGACTTAGTCTCTTTTACTGGCTCTTCTGAAACGGGTGCTTTTGTCGGCTCTACTTGCGGGCGCACTCACAAACGCGTGTGTCTGGAGATGGGTGGTAAAAATGCCCAAATTGTGATGGAAGATGCGGACTTGCAACTTGCTTTGGATGGTGCTGTTTGGGGTGCATTTGGAACTGCCGGTCAAAGATGTACTGCTACAAGTCGTCTGCTGCTACATCGCGATATCAAAGAGAAATTTACCGATATGCTGAAAGAACGTACCAGTCAGCTACGCTTGGGTGCTGGTACTGACCCCAATACTGATGTTGGTCCGATTGTGAATGAAAAGCAACTCCAACGCGTGAGCAAATATCTAGATATTGCCCGTGAAGAGGGAGCAAAGGTTTTAATGGGTGGAGAAATCGCAACTGAGGAAGGTTTGCAAAACGGTTATTTCTTTGAGCCTACTATTTTAGATTGTGTCACTCCTCAAATGCGCGTTGCTCGTGAAGAAATCTTCGGACCTGTAGTGGCGTTGATAGAGGTACACTCTTTTGAGGATGCGATCGCAATCCTTAACGATACACCTTACGGTCTTTCATCTTCTATATATACTCGCGATGTCAACCGTGCTTTCACGGCTATGCGCGATCTAGAAGCAGGTATCACTTATATCAACGGTCCCACGATTGGTGCAGAAGTGCATTTACCGTTTGGTGGTGTTAAACAAACTGGTAACGGACATCGAGAAGCGGGGACTGCTGTCTTGGACGTATTTACAGATTGGAAAACTGTGTATGTAGATTTCTCTGGAAGTTTGCAACGCGCTCAAATTGATAACCGAATTGGTTAGATTGAGGAACGAAACCCAACATTTAACCGAATTGGTTGGGTTGAGGAACGAAACCCAACATTTAACCGAATTGGTTAGATTGAGGAACGAAACCCAACATTTTGGAGAGATTTTTTACGTATTGGCAACAAAGAAGCTTTTCCAAAAGTGCAGAAACTTAGTGATCGGCAAATAGAGTTCAGTTTTGCCTGGTGAATCCCATGTCATTTGAAGCAGTGCGCGATCGCATTGAGCCGATCAAATATTCTAGTTTAGGATCTGTTTTCTGGAACATTGATGAATGGAAAGTGGCTAATGATTGATACTCCTATCCTGCTCGAAGATTACTTAATTAAATGAACCGCAAAGACGCAAAGAGCACGAAGAAAGAGGAGAAGAAGAACTTGTGCAATCCCGTACTAGGATAGCAGGTATTTTAGCAAGGTTTCGCAGTAAAGTTTGGGATCGCGCAGATACATTAGGGGACTGCCGTGTAGAACCTTGGTGGTAGAATGGGGAACAAGTCGGGCGTACCAGCCCGGAATATTCGAGATTCGAGCTACCTGAATGTGACTGGTAACATTGATGTAGTAGCAGAAGATGCGATCTGCGATCGTTAGTGATGTATTTAGCATTTTTAAATTCTTTGGGCCAGCGGTGGAACGTAGATTTGAAAAAAGATGAATCTGAATGTAAAAAGCGCCTCCACTTGGAGACGCTTTTGAGTTCTATCAGTGCTATCTATTAACCGTTGATAGCAGGAGCGCTGATTGCGACAGGATCTGTTTAATTCCGCTCAAGAATAGGACAAATAGTTTGCTCGCTTGGTTCGGTTATTTTTTCCCAATCAGAAAGCAGCCCCTCCAACTCAGACTTTAAGATAAATAATTGCTGAATTTGTTCATCAATAGCTGACAGCTTATTTTTCAACTGAACTTTTATGCGATCGCAAGGCATAAACCCATCATCATGAACATCTAAAAATTCTTTAATTT
>NZ_KQ976354.1:1300788-1365708 GCF_000346485.2 Scytonema hofmannii PCC 7110 | reverse complement strand
CCTGCCACAACACCCATTAATTTTAAATTGAGAATATCTACATAACGCAGTCTTTTCATTTTTTGACCTCCTCATGGAAGGCTGGAGTGACTGCGAAATTCATTCGTACCATTCCACCTGGTTCTAAGCGCACCAAGCGAGATTGGCTGTTACGTTCGCGGAAGTAAAGATTGGGGGCTAACGTGTAACCAGAAAGGCTACTAAGGTCTAGAACTCCAGTGTGATTTCCTGGTAAGACATTAGCAACAGAAAATAAACCATTAACATCCGTAGTTATACGGTTGCCATCTTCTAGGAAGATAACCGCATTAGGAACTCCTGGTTCTCCTGTTTGCTGTTCGCCGTCAAAGTTCTTATCAACAAAAACGCGACCAATAATAGTACCGCAGTCAGATACAATTCCAGGTCGAACTTTTAATTGATGAGTTGCAGGACCGTCTTTAACCGCAAAATTGTTATCAGCTCGTTGAGCGTTAACGATCGCCGAATTTCGACCCGAACCGCGTACAGAATCGGGTGAAAGTTGAGCACCGTAGGCAATATTAAGCACTTTACCGGGAGGGATAGGTACTGAAGTTTGCAACCTAACTGTTGCACCTTGTCCTTCCACCGTTACCGTCACTGCTTGAGCGTCAAACTCCCCTCGCACGGACTTAGACACAAAGCTAAATCCAAGCGGTAAGGTATCGGTAATTACCAAATTATTGAGTTCAATATCGCTCTTATTCTTGACAGACAAGCGGTAAATGACTGTATCACCTGGTTCTGCTGTTGCGCGATCGCCTGTTTTAATAATTTGTACCTGTTGCGTTTGACACATCCCCACATCAAACTCAAAAGCAAATAAATTGAGTCCCACAAGTTCAGCGTTGGGAATCAAAACCACAGTACCTTGATAACTGGTTTCTTCCGTGATGCTAATAGGCTGACCGTCCAAGGAAGTCGCAAGATAGCGAACAACATTATTTTGACCAGAACTTTCAAGAATGGAAATTTTGATTCGCCGTTGGGAGTAGATAGAATTTTGTGGGGGATTGATCACCAAAATATAGGTTTTCCCTGGAGTCACTTGACCCTTGCTAGGATCGAGTAAAAAGTTATATTGTCCCTCAGAAGAATTGGTGAGTACAAAAGGATTGTTGTTAGTGGTATTTGGTTGTACCCCTCTAGCCACACCATTATTGGGAAGATCGGGGAACTCTGTAGGAGTCAGAGAAACCAATCTTCCCAACTCTGTTCCCGTTGGATCGTTGGGATTACTCTCATACAAACCAACAGAAAAACCGTTGTAATCAGAGAGTGGTTGTCCGCTACAGCCTAAAATTCGCCCTTGGGGGTCAATTAATTGGATAGGTTTAATATCAATTTGACTGGAAATACCTTGAAATTGAGAGTTGGTATTAGAATCTGTATAAGTATATGTCGCTTGGTTAATCAGGTTCTTCGCTTGGGCGAGTGCAGGTGTCGGGTTGCATAATATACAGGTAGTAGGAACTGCGATCGCGAACCATCCCAACCAGTGTTTCTTCTTTATAACCGCAGATGCACGCAGACAGACGCAGATAAAATAGAAAAGTCTCTGCGTTCGTCTGCGTCCATCCGCGTTCGTCTGCGGTTCAAATTCCATAAATCTTCACCGCACCTTGACTAGATAAATTCCTTTCACACTTCCCTTGGCGGGAATCGAAGACCCAAACTTCCAGCGAATGTGGGTATACATTGTCACTGGCGCGGGTTTTGTTTCAACTTTGCCGTTAGCAAGAGCAACTTTGACACTTGGGGTTTCTACATAACTGAGTCCCCCATCAATGCTGTAAGTAATTTTTGCTCCATTGCTGACATTGGTTGTAGCAGAATTCAGTATATACACTGTTCCCAAAGGGACGGGTTGATTGATAGCGAGATTTTTGATATTCCCATTGCTATTGTTGTCAGCCGTCACCGTGTAACGCAAGATAGTTCCTGGTTCTACCAAAGCCTTCCCTTGCAATGGTTGCCAACTTGAGGTTTGCTGACCCTGTACTCGCTGGACAACTCTCTTTTCAGCATCCAATCGCAACTGCACTTGTCCCTTTGTTTGCGTGTTTTGAGCAATGGCTTGATTCAGAACAGGAACAGTCGCTAAGAATGCGATCGCTCCTACTAGTACAAAACGCTTCATCTTAAAATCTCCTTTGTTTAATTGGGGAATGGGGAGTGGGAACGAAAATCTAAAATCGCAGCAGCCCAGGAACGAGTAATCTTCCTCCCCTACTCCCTACTCCCTATTCCCCACTCCCTTTTTCAATTCACTTTACGTTGGAAAGTAAATGTTCTTTCCTGTCCGGGTGTAACCGTGTCAGTGACAGTATCTACGTATTTGGTCACGTCATTATTAACAGTTGTCCCAGTTTGGTCACCTGTAGAGGTAGTCGCTGGTTTACCGTTAAAGAAGGTAATAGTTGCAGCACCAGAATCTTTTGCAGAACCAACAACATGACTGGTATCTATGACACTGTTGTTATCGTTATCTAAAGCCCAGTTGTTACCTTTTGTTCCATCCCAAGTGGTACCATCTTCAGTAATAATGACTTTGCCAGCATTTAAGACGATGTTGCCAGTACCAGATTGAGATTCAGAAATGTTTTTGTATCTAATTTGGTACTCAATGATGTTTCCTGAAGCGGGGGTTCTAGGTACATCATTGGAGACATCTTCATCTATACCAGGTGTTGAATCAAAGTTATCTTGACCCGTTCCAACTGCGGGACCTGTTCCTTGCAGTACGCGGGACAACTTCACCATCTTCAAGAAGCCAGTGTAAACACGGTCAATGGTGATATTCTTAGGTTCACCTTCTTGGAATCCTGGTGTTTGGTTATTCTCAATATATGCTGTTATGGGAACTGGAAAGCCACGGTTAATATCTGTAGAAAGTGGAGTCCCAGAAGGCAAATTTACTTCCACACCATAATTCGCTGTTGCATTAGCTGTAACTCCATCAATCCGGATGGGATTTGTGTCACTAATGTTTTGGTTGTTAACTTGTCCTTGGCCTGATTGGAAGACGAATTTTGCCCCATCATATTTATAAGTTGCAGACAAACTGCCGTAAGTGATGGTAACAAGTGTATTTGCGGGTAAGTCTCCTGGATTTACGGGAGTTGTTGGAATCAGTGAAACGTTAGCACTACCCGTACCAGTATTCTTGAGAGTGTTGGTAAAGCTAACACCATCTGGATCGATTAATGTTTTGGGAACTGTACCTGCAGGGACTAATGAAGATTTGTTAGTGAAGTCTTTATTGTTATCGTTTTCAGCAACAGCATCTGGTGCATCTTTCGGTCCGTTTAAGACAGAAGTCCCTCCTGCTGCAGTTAAAGTGACAATATTTGCCTCACCACCCGTGCCAGTACCAGTGTTATTGTTATTGGTATCAGTGCCAATCCCATTAGGTCCTTCTAACTCATCGGGAATGCCATTGTTATTAGAGTCTGTGGGAGTAATAAAACCATCATCAACACTATCTGGAGGAAGGGTATCGGGAATTTTATCGTTGTTGGTATCAGTTCCGGGAGGGGGATTGGAACCATCAAAATTACTGGGGTTTTGGTCGCCGGATTCATCGTAAACAGGAGTTCCACTCGTGCTTGTACCGAACAACTGGGCAATATTAGCAATTGAGACGGATTCAGGCGTACCAACAACTTCAACAATAATTTGGAAGCCATTAACTGTCGTACCTGGAGCAATACTTCCAGTTCTCACAAAACCCACTCGTTTCACTGTCGCTAAATCTGAGGGTGCAGTGGTTGTCCAGGTTGCTTGATTAGCATCAAAAGATGAAACATCGCTGGTTGTATAAACGGGTTGCCAACCAGATGGGGCTTTCACGCTGACTAATTTGGTTCCTGCAGGAATTGCATCAGATACCAAAATGTTGGAACCTGTCAAACCGGGAATAGTTGTACCATTTAGAGGGGCGGGGCTGATACCATTACCTGTGGGATCGTTGTTCTCAACTCGCAAACTTAAGTCGTAGCTGAGATTATCGCCTCCAGGACCAACCACACCAGCGTTTGTTTGACTGCTGCGGGTTTTGAGGATTGTTGCAAGAGTATAATTTTTTAGGTTTGAATCAACCACAATTTGCTGTGTGGCGCTAGCTTCACGCGTACCGTTTACGGGTGTGCCATTGACTTCGCCCGTTGTACCATCAGGATTATCTACAGTATAAAGGTCACCGCCATTTTCACTCCGAGGCTGGTTTTGAGCATCGCTGGGCGTATCCCCCAATTTGACAGAAATAGTGCTTCCACTTGCTGCACCATCAGCAACCTTTACAGGAACCCGCACTAAAACAGAACCACCTGGTGTAATCGAGTTGGTGAGAGTTCCACCGGCTGCAACGTCTTGCCAAGTGGTACCCCCATCGTAGCTGATTTGTACTGCCCCATCAAGTTGTCCGGGACCTCCGACTGTAGGTTGATCGGGAATGCGGAATTGCGTGGGATCGTTACCGACGTTCGTGACATTATAAGTGTAATAAATGGTGTCGCCTACACCGATTTTTCCATCTGCGTTTTGGTCGGTTTTAAATGCGGTACCGGAACCAGTTACTGTAACACCAGCAACTTCGGCGACGGTTACAACCACTGTGTTAGAAGTCGTGTTAATTGTTGTTCCGGGATTATTGGGGTCTTCATAGGTTGCTGTTGCCGTATTACTAATAGATTGACCGGCATTTGTACCCTCAGCTTTTACTGGAGTGACATATTGGAAAACGCTATGAGCTAATAATCCTGTGGCAATTAAATAAAGGTAGAGCTTGTTTTTCCCTAGTAAGAATTTATATGTTGGTGGCATGATGAACCCTAAAATGTAAAATTTAGATTAAACCGAGTGTTTGAAGGTAGAACTGAATTTATTAATTGAAAAATTGCCAAATACGTTTAACTCAAAAGTTAAAGTTTTTGAGGACTCAGTCTAGATATGAATTTTTAGTAGATTGCCCCAAATGACCAAAGAAAGTATGAAAGACAAAAGATGAAGAATAAAAAATTTATCTTTTATCCTTCACACATCATCCTTCATGAAATTGTTGCTCATTAACTCTGGTGATTCTCATCAGGAGAAATTGAGCTTACAAAAATGTAACTTTTTATGCCTGCATTCAGCTTCAGTAGAAGTATTGACTTATAGAAAAATTAATTGGTTACAAGTCGTTAGAAAACGTGCATTTTAATCAGTATTTTCCACAAAAGCCTTAAAATTTTCTAACCAGTGACCAGTGATGCATCTTTCTACTCAGTTATCACGGCTGTTTTATGCTTTTGGTATGCCTATTTTTGAAAACTGCACCTTTTTTACTGATTTCTATAATTTTAAATAATAGTTTGCTTATTTATAAGAATATAAAATTATATTAACTCTTGTTGAGCAACGACTCCCTGGACTTCCAAATAAAAAAATCTCCCAAAATTTCTTGTGGTGCGGGCGTCCCCGCCCGCCACCAATATAGAACGGGCGGGGACGCCCGTCCCACAAGATGAATAATTCATTTCCTGGAAATCCCGAATCAATCCCTCTGCGTGCTTTTTTCTGAGTTTTTCAGCAAGCTCTAAGTAGAGGTGCGGAGAGTTTATCCGCACTTTTTTCTAGGTTGCACTAATTTTAACTTCTTGATTGTTTACAAGGACTAACCGCCCTTCTTTGTATGCCGATCGCAAGGCTATAGCTTCAGCTACAATATGCTGGGCGCTTAATCCTTCTTCATCCATCATCTTTTGTAAAGTTATTCCCGTCCGTTCGTCTGGTTCGTGAATTGGTGGAATTTGGCAATACCTCCTCCCATCACTTGTGCGACGCCAAATACTGGGTTTTTCAGATTTTCGTTTTCTAGGAGTGCGTTGTTCTTTGATTAAGGAACGAACAGCCTCTTGCGTGATTGCTGTTAAGTCCAAAAGCTTGTCTATTACAGGCTGGTACTTCTTGCTATTTTCCGCTAACTGATACACGGTTCTTGGCTCTATGTGTGCTAACTCAGGAGGCAAAAATTTCCCAAATGCAGCAGCTATCTTAAGATACTTTGTTTCCTCGCCTTTCCAACCTTTATCAATAAGTAATTTTTTATACTCTTTTATAGGCAGCTTCCGTTTTTGGTCAGCTAACCAAAAGGCATGATACAAAATTGCCTGAGTCACTTCCGTCAGGGTTGGGAAGGAGGAATTTTCATGACTAATCCCACTGATAACATTTTCTTCAAAATACTGTTGCTCAAACTCAGACTTTTTTTTGAATGGTTTGTCAACTCTGGTTGCGATCGCACTTTTGACTGGGGTCATCATAATTTATGGAATACTTTGGTTAGGGGTTAGGGAAAAAATCAATGCTTACTGCCATTTAAGTGCCAACTTCGCTGTGTAGCAGTGAAGCACCTCATCTTAGTTCTTGACTAATATGCTAATATGTGTGTTAAGGCTGAACATACAAGAAACTCCTACCCCAGTTAAGGGTGATAGCCGAACAAAAAGTCTTTCTAATAGAACAATTGTACTATTTATTCCAAAAGATAAATCCCCGAAAGTACTTGTTTTTTCAATAAATTAAAGTTCTTATTTATACATAAAACAATCCCGTATCTCCACAAGTCATACTTTTGTTTGAGAAATACTTGCCTCACATACATCCCTTGTGCAATGATGTCCTCATTTGCAAGCTAAATACTGTTAGTCAACGTACTTGCCGTATTTTAGAGCGCATGGTACAAAATTATCTTTAATCAATCGATTAGAGATGCCTTACTACTCCGGAGTTGAAACAATCAAACTTTGATGACTGTGGCTAAGGCAATCAACAAAACAAGCAAAAATTAGGGATATGCACAAAGATCTACCAGAAGCAATTAGTCGGCGCAAATTTTTAGGCACTGCAATTGCCAGTACAGCCCTCACGATGGGAGCGAGCAGCCTTCTTTCTTCTGTTTCTGCCAAACAACGGCGTCCAAATGTAGTATTTATTTTAACGGATGACTTAGGCTGGGGCGATCTGAGCGTTTACGGACAGACTAACTATCAAACGCCAAATTTAGACCAATTGGCGAAAGAAGGTACAAGGTTTATTAATGCTTATGCAGCGCAAACCGTTTGTACGCCAACGCGTGTAGGCTTTTTTACAGGTCGTTATCCAGCCCGATTGTCGGTTGGGCTTCAAGAACCTTTGGCTGGAGGAGAAACTATTGGATTACCCCCAGAACACCCTACAATAGCTTCCCTTTTAAGGGCTAATGGTTATGAGACAGCATTAGTCGGTAAGTGGCATACTGGTTTTTTACCCAATTATGGTCCTTTGAAAAGTGGCTTTGACGAGTTCTTTGGTAACTATAGTGGAGCCATCGACTACTTCACCCATAAAACTGGCAGTGGAGTGCTTGATTTTTATGAAGGTGAAGTGCTTGTAGATCGACCAGGCTATACGACAGATTTATATACCGAACGTGCTGTTAACTTCATCAAAAGACCTCGAACTCGTCCTTTTTATCTCAGCCTTCATTACACTGCACCACACTGGCCTTGGGAAGGACCGGAAGATGAAGAGTTAAGTAAAACTTTTTACAATTCCAATAACTTCACTGCTGGAGGGTCACCAGAAACCTATGCTGCAATCATGAAAAGCCTTGATGATGGAATTGGTAAAGTCTTAACAGCTTTAGCAGAGTCTGGGCAGGCTGACAATACGATAGTTATTTTCGTGAGTGATAATGGAGGAGAACAGTACTCTAATTTTGGCCCCTTCCAAGGCAGAAAAGGTAGTTTGTACGAAGGCGGTTTGCGAGTTCCCGCTATTATTCGCTGGCCTGGAGTTGTCCCATCTAATCAAGTGAATACTCAAGTTACCATCACGATGGATTTGACTGCAACAATTCTGGCAGCAACTGGCACTGAACCCGATCCAAACTATCCTCTTGATGGGCGAAATTTGCTACCTGTCATTTTAGGTAAAAAAGCTGTTTATCCGCGATCGCTATACTGGCGCTACAAAGCCAATCGCCCTGGTTCTTCACAACCACTTCAAGCAGCAGTCCGTAGTGGAGATTGGAAGTACTTAAAGCAAGGAGAAAAAGAATACCTGTTTAATCTTGCCACTGACGAAGGCGAACAGTCAGACCTCAAAGATGATTACCCTAAAGTGTTAGAACAACTTCGGAGTAAATTTCAAGAGTGGGATGCACAAGTGTTGCCTTATCCAGCTTGAGGAAAGCGAGCTATGCAAGAAAGATTATGCCAACAAAATTCAAGTCGTAAATCAGGCAAGCAAATAACTCCCAAGCCTACTCACAAAGGGCGCGATCGCGATATGGTTTGGATACCGGGTGGGACTTTTATGATGGGGTGCGATCGCCACTACCCAGAAGAAAGTCCAGCCCATCTTGTTCGTGTTGGTGGTTTCTGGATGGATCGCTATGCAGTCACCAATAAACAGTTCCAACATTTTGTGAAAGCAACTGGCTATAGAACTGTTGCGGAATGTCAACCAAAACTAGAAGATTATCCTGGCGCTATACCAGAACTGCTTGTAGCAGGCTCGGCTGTATTTCAGCAGCCAAAACAACCAGTCAATTTACAAAATTGTAGCTGGTGGGTTTATGTGCCTGGTGCTAACTGGCGACATCCAAGAGGAGCGAGCAGTTCTATTAAAGGGAAAGAAAACTATCCCGTAGTGCATATTGCCTATGAAGACGCTGAGGCGTATGCAACTTGGGCTGGCAAATCACTCCCAACTGAGGCAGAGTGGGAATTTGCTGCTCGCGGTGGATTAGATAGTGCTGTCTATGCGTGGGGCAATGAATTTTCCCCTCAGGGCAAGCGGATGGCAAATACTTGGGAAGGAGAGTTTCCCTGGCAAAACCTAAAACCAAATTCTCCTGGAGCAGAACCAGTTGGTTTATATCCTCCCAATGACTATGGTTTATATGATATGGTAGGCAACGTTTGGGAATGGACAACCGATTGGTATCAAGGCCATCACCCAGAAAACAAAACAAAACCTTGTTGTATTCCTATCAACCCTAGAGGTGCAACACAAGAAGAGAGTTACGATCCCACTGTACCGCAAGCTCAAATACCCAGAAAAGTCCTGAAAGGCGGTTCTTTTCTTTGTGCGCCCAACTACTGCCAGCGTTATCGACCAGCAGCACGGCATCCAGAAACAGTTGATACCTCAACTTGTCACATCGGATTTCGTTGTATAGTACGCGTGAGTTGATTGTAGGCAATGGACTGTAGCTTCAATTACAGCAGTTTTCACCTAAATGAACTACACCGTTGGTAGGGGCGCAAGGCATTGCGCTCTTACAGATGTGGTCTATTTACTTGAAAATGGCTGTAAATTGCGATCGCGCTGTAGTCTGACATTTTTCAGATTCGGTGACTTTGCAGGAGTTGTTGGGAATATTGCAACCATCAAATTGATGTGATGGCGGTTGGATGTACGGGAGTGATTTCTCCAGCATAACGGTTGAAATCTTCGCCACTACAGTCTCTCATCCTCATATATGTTTTGCCGGCTTACCGCATATTCCGACAGGGGAGGAGCGTTATGACGGTGACTAGCCGCCCATTCCCGAAAAGCTGTTACCCACTCCTGTGCTGTTGCGGTTTCATGGAAGGGGCGTTCTTGTTGTCGGTTGAGCAGTTGCTGCAACAAGGTATCTATATATGGTTTAACCTCTTCTGGAGAAATATTGGTGATGCTTGCCAATACCCGAACGATATTCTCCAATTCGTCCCGATATTGTTCGGTGCAAGTGTTGCTGGTGATAATAAACCAGGGGTTCTGTGCTGCTAAAAGAGGTATCTGGATTCATAAGTGTCCCATTGTCATATACGCTCTTTTTATTATGGAAGATTTTCAGGCAACAGGGAACAGAGAACTCTTAACTCTGAGGAATATCATCGCCTCTGCTAAACGTGACGAATACGCAATTGATGCCAACTTTAATGATTTTAGTGAGGGAGCTTTTACTTATCTATTCACTCAGTATCTTTGGCAGCAAACTGGGAATGAAACTTTTAAAAGAGCGATCGTCAATGTAGGTCGGAGTCCCAAAATTTTAGCAAGAGAAAAAGGAAACTCGCAAAACCCAGAATTTGAATCAAATTTGATTCGTTCTATTTTTAAGAAGTTGCTAATTTTTGCAGGTTAAATACTGCTAAACTAGTACTATGTTTAGAATGCTAAAAAACATACAAAAGTATAGATGAATACTCTGATAGAAAAGCTAGACACAAAATTCCGACAATGGAAGCCTGATGTTGCCGAACAAGTGCGGCAATATGTATAAGAAATTATTGAAATGGCTGACCAGGATGTTTTAGATATTCTGCGTTCACGAGTTGTTGAGCAAGAAGTATTAGATTTATTAGATGAACCCAAAACCAGCTGAAGTTTGGCTTGTTGACTTGGGACTGGCAGCAAAGATGCGACCTGTGGTGATTGTCTCTCGCTACGATCCGAATCCACCACGGGCTTTGGTCATCTATGTCCCACTAACAACTCAGAATCGAGAAAGTTCCTACGAAGTCGTATTACCTAAACTCCAAATCAGCATGATAGCGGTTCTCATCTGAATAATATACAAGCGATCGCAAATCCCAAGTACTGTAAGGTTTGTTGGTGCAGGTTTGTATTACCGCTATCTATAACAGTGTTCTTGTTCATAACACTGTTATAGCAAGATATAGTAACGAGCTGCAAGATGTGAAAAATGCATTCCTTGACCAAGCTAGGGAATGCATTTTTCATTGGGACTGCTTCGATACATTAATTGGGAGGCGAAGCCCCCATAATGTATTCCCACAGGTTGTATATAAACTACTTGCGATTTGACTAAAACCTTAAGCTAGTCCTCTAAATCAACCGCAACTTCGTCATCCTCAGGATCGTAGGGAATATCATCAAGGTCTATTATCTCTGAAATTTCTTCTACTTCATTCAAATACTCAGATTCTTGAGGGGTGCGCTCTATAAGGCGACCACTAGATTTTAGCCATTCGAGAATCACAAACTCATTAGTTGTACGAATGACAGGAGCTCGCTTGTTACGAGGTTCTTCACGTAAAGGGCTGTTAAGCATAAAAAACTCTCTTTGAATGGGGAAAAACTAAAAGGCAACAAAAGCTAGGATATTTATATGAAAACTGTACGAATTTGAATACAATTCATTAAAACCTCATAAAAATATATCTTAGACAGTTTTAGGTTTACTAACTTTGAGGCTATGCCCCATCCATTCAGTTCCTCTCAACGCCTCAATCGCTGCCGATTCCTGAGCATCCGTTGCCATTTCTACAACAGCAAATCCCCTTTTTTCGCCAGTTCTGTGCTTTGTAGACACTAAAATTCTCTTAACAGATCCATACCTTGAAAGAACCTGCTTAAGTTGCTCGTCTTCAACCTCGTTAGATAAATTACCTATATAAACTGACACAGAAGACCTCCAAAATTAGGGGTGTAGAGATTTAGATTCGGAGAGGCGTCTATCCCATGTCAGTCACATGACCGAAAATATTTCTCAACCATTAGAGCGTAACACAGTTTACTGTCAAACAGTTAAAATTCAGTATTGGGAATTGTTATGGTACGCTTTAAATTTAGCAGAAAAATAGTTTTGATCGTTTCTTGGTAAGATAAAACAGCTACATGACTGACTAAGTCAGGGGTTGCTTTGCTGTAAATGTCGGATTTTGGAAGCGGACGTATTGTTTCGGGTGGTAACTCGACTAAATCGGGTGGTTCATGAACTAGTACCCCACACAATTCTCCTTCTGCATCGCGTGTAATCACTAGAAATGATTCGTTATCCGACAACTGAGGTAAGTTATCTAAACTCAACTGTTGCTGTAAATCCAAAAGTCTAATCGTGCGCTCGCCTATTTGAACTAACCCCATTTTTGTCAGTCTTTTACTGTTGATATCCGAACAATTGATTACCTTTAGCACATCATTAACAGACAGTGCTAAAAAACAATCTGCTACTTTAAAAACAATAAATTTTTCTGTATTTGTTTCGTTATTCACAATTCTTGCCTAAGGTTAATTTTTCTTCTCTAATACATCTGTGACTGTTGTTAACAGCATATGTTCTAAATAAGGCTTAGTAATATAAGCATTTGCTCCTAATTTAAAAGCAAGCATCCGATGTTTATCACTACTTCGAGAAGTCAACATAACAACTGGAATATCTGATAAACTAGGGTCTTGTTGACGGTTTTTTAGAAACTCAAATCCATTCATTCGAGGCATTTCGATATCGCAGAAAATTAACTGGATATCGGCATGGTAACGAATTTGTTCAATAGCTTCATAACCATCTTTTGCTTGAATGACTTGATAACCGGCTTTTTGTAAAGTTAACGCTAGAGTTTGGCGTACAGTGATGGAATCATCTACAAGTAGAATTGTTTTACATGGTTTTTCCTCAAAATTTGGTGCTGCTGCTAAAGCAGCACGCGTTTGAATTGGTAATTGCTGATGCTTCAAGTTTGGAATGAGAGGGACTGAACTTGTAAAGTTGTTGGCACTCTCATGAGTTTGCTGTTCGGACAAATGATTGATTAATGCAGTTCCATCTAGGACAAGCGTAAGCTGACCATCAGCGAGAATGCTACCTCCATAAACATAAGGAGGTGGTGCGATCGCACTTCCTAAAGGACGGATCGCCAATTCAAGGTCTCCAAAAAGTTGATCGACTTCTAAACCTAAAAGTCGATCCTGACAGCGAAGGAGAATGAGAGGCATGATTTTATGCCCCTTTTCAATAAAAGAACGTTTCAGCCTAGAGACTGGGAATTGAGTAACCGATGAGGAATAATTTAAGGCTGTGGCGAGTTGGTAAATAGGGATGAGAGTTTCCGTATTCCCTTTACACCATCGAAGGGCTTTGCCACTATCCCAGCATCTAACTTGCTCAACTGTAGGAATGACAATTTCCTCGATCGCATTAGCAAATAAACCATAAATTTTCTCACCTGCTTGACACACTAATAATTTATCAATGGTCAAGCTCAGAGGAATTTGAAGTCTAAACATTGTCCCTTGATGTGGTTCAGAATAGACTGAAACTGTACCTTGAATTGCTCGTAAATGAGTGCGAACCACATCAAGACCCATACCCCGTCCGGAGAGGTCATTCACAGTAGAAGCTGTAGAAAACCCTGGTTCAAATAATAAATCAATAAGTTGCTCATGAGTTAATTGACTGGCATATTGAGGTGAAACTAATCGCTCTTTTACTGCCTTAGTGCGAATCTTTTCAAAATCCAATCCTTGGCCATCATCCTGAACTTCAACTATCAAATATCTACCCTGATGGTAAGCGCGAATTTCAATGACACCTTTTTCTGGCTTACCCCATTTTTGTCGGGTAGAAGGAGTTTCAATTCCGTGGTCAAAGGCATTGCGAACTAAGTGCAATAGGGGATCGTATAGCCGCTCAACAACTGCTTTATCTACCAGAGTATCGCTCCCTTGAAACTCTAGTGTAATCTGTTTTTTATGTACAATTTCTAATTTTTGCAGGATACGAGGAAACCGCTCAAAAAGATTTCCTAAAGGTAGCATCCGGGCTTCCATGAGAGAATCGCGAGTATCGGTTAGCAATCGACGCTGTTTTTCAAGGGTCTCTTGAGACTGGCGAGCATACATTTCTACTTCTTCGGAGGCTTCTATCAATTGTACGGTGTCTTCAAGAAGTGATTGAATTTTGGATTTTGGATTTTGGATTTTGGATTGGGGGGTAAGGGGGTGAGGTGGTAGAGTCCTCCCCATCTCCCCATCTCCCCATCTCCCCATCTCCCCATCTTTCCATCTCTCCAGTCCCCAGTCCCCAATTAAGCAATCTTGTAATTCATTAAGTTGCTGTTGATGTTTTTCTAACCGAGAAAAAAGAACTCGAATCGCGTTCCATAGTTGTTCGTTTTGTAAAGACTGACGATTTTGGTTGGTAAGTAGTTCTCCAATGAAATAATTAAGTTGTTCTAAATGCTCAACATTGACTCTGACAGTGCTAGAAAAGGGAGGGGGAGAATGGGAAACTGGAGTGGCTTGTTCTGATTTTAGGAAATTTGGGGCTGGTTTATTGCATGAGTCGAGGATTGTTTCTGTTGCATAAGTGCGTAGTGCGCCAAGTTGCTGTAAAGCCCGCGAGGGTTGACCGCCTTGGGTGCGATCGCCATTTAATACTGATGTTCTAGCTTCTTGAAAGTTGACTAGAGCAATACGAGCAATGGTCACCGCTTGACTTGGATAGTTTTCTAAAGCAGTGAGTACTGCTTTGGAAATAGCTTGAAATCCTGGTAAATTTAATGATTCACCCAAACCGAAGAAAACTTCAGCCTGAGTTCTTAATAGAGAAGAAATTTCTTCGGAGTTAACACTAGCTATAACTGCTGCTAGTTCATCTAACCGTTGGGTTACACCTATTTCAAATATAGATTTTGTTAAATCGAAACCTAGTTCTTCTGAGTTAGGAAGATCGGCTTCTAATCTAAAAGAGTCTCCCATCTGTTCTTGCAATTGTGCAAAAATCGCAGCTATTTGGTCAAGAATCTCAGCCTCATTAAGAGATCTGCCCGTGAATTCAGCATTTAAGGAGAGATAAAGACATTCATAACTCTCAAAAAGTAAAGCTTCAACTTCTGGCTCAATCAATAAATTAGGTTTACAGATAGCTCTAAAAATATCTTCTAAAGAGTGAGCTACAGTTGCGATCGTTTCTAAACTGATGCTAGCTGCTGCACCTTTTAAAGTATGAGTTGCTCGCATCAAATTATAGACTTTGTTAATATCATAGCTCTCTCGAAGACCGAACAATTCTTGTTCTATTTCTTGCAGCAGTTCTTGAGCTTCTTGGAGAAAATATTGATAACTTTGCTCGTGAAATGTCATTGGACAATTTTGGATTTTAGATTTTGGATTTTAGATTTTGGATTGGGGGTTAGAGATTAGGGATTGGGGATTGGAGATTAGGAATCAGAAAGTTTGAGCTACTAACCACTAACCACTAACCACTAACCACTAACGACTAACCACCAACCACTAACCCTTTATTAATCAACCTTAAACTGGTCAGCACTTGTCTGAAGATTTTGTGCCATGCTGAGAAGTTCTTTAAAAGAGGTAGAAATCTCGATAGAATTCTCCTGGGTTGTATTAGCAATAGCGGCCACTTGTGTCATGGTTTGTGTCACTGACTCAAACTGTTGTGTTTGTACTTGTGTTGCTTGAGTAATACCCTCCACAAGCTGACTAATTTGGTTAGTTGCAGCAACAATTGCATTGAGATTTTGGCGGGCTTCATGAACTTGCATTGTTCCGGAAGCAACTTGCTGAATGGCGTGTTCCATCGCCATGGAAACTTCTGCCGTACCTTTTTGGATGTCTTCAACCAGTTGCTCAATCTCCGTTGCTGCATCAGCTGATTGACGTGCTAAAGTTCTTACTTCATCTGCAACAACGGCAAAACCGCGTCCGTATTGCCCTGCTTTGGTGGCTTCAATGGCTGCATTGAGAGCAAGCAGTTGAGTTTGAGTGGTAAAGTGACCGATCAAATTGACAACTTTAGAAACTTTTTGAGAAGCTTCCGAGAAGCGCTTGAGGCGTTTGCTAGTTTCTGCAACTGTTTCCCGAATCTCAAGAATCCCATCTACAGTACGGTTCATAGCTGCATCCCCGTGCTGCACAATTTGATTGGTTTGTTGAGCGGCGGCTTCTACCTGTTGCGCGTTTGTTGCTACAGCTTTGGTGGAATTTGCCATTGTCTGCATTTGCTCTAAAGCATTGTTAAGCGACTGAAATTGTTGATGTGCTTGGTTGGCTAAACCAACGATAGAAGCAACGCTTGCTTGGGATGTTTGGGCAACTTTTCTCGAAGAGGTCTGCACTTGCATGATAATCTTTCGCAGACTTTGTAAGATGTTGTTGTAAACATCGGCAATTGTACCAACTTCACCTTCTGTAACCGTTGCTCGAACGGTTAGATCCCCTCTCATTGCTGGTTGTACCGCAGATAATAACTGAATCACTTCCATCTGCAATTGTTCTTTTGCTGCTTTTTCTCGTGCGCCTGCTTCTGAAAGTTGCTGTGCTGAAGAGCGCAATTTCTCTAAGTAATCTGCTTGTTGTAACGCAAGACCGATTTGGACTCCTACCTGAGCTAGCAAGTTAACATCTATTTGTTCCCATTGGCGCGGTTCGTCATTCTGATAAGCCCCTAATAGCCCCCAAAGTTGATCGCCTTTAAAAATGGGTGCAATCATGTAAGCCTTTGTTCCCCACTGTTCCAGGAGTTGAACGTGGCATTCTTCATGCCCTACAGTATAGATATTGTTGACACTGAGGGTTTCTTTGCGGCGATAGCGACCGCCTTTTGTTTCGTGAAGATATGTATCTTCTGTCCGGGCCAACTCAGTTCCGACAACTTTTATCCAATCACTATGCACATCCTCTACCACAAATTCACCACCCCAATCAGAATTAAAGCGGTAGATAGCAACTCTACTCGTCTTTAATTGTCTCCGCAATTCCTGAACAGCCATTTGCAAAAGGTTGTCTAGTAAAAAATTCTCTTGAATCAGAGCCAGTCCCAGTCTGTAAACAAGTTTGCTATAAGCACTTCCTTGTTCTACAGATTTGGCTAACCTTTGTGATTGTACGCGTAGTTCCTCAATATACTCCGCCTGTTGCAGCGCGACTCCCAGTTGCAAGCCAATTTGTGTCAATATTTTGACTTCTATGTCTTCCCAGTGTCGGGGTCCGCTGTGTTGAAAAGCAGAGAGCAATCCCCAAAGTTTCTGCCCTTGGAATATAGAAACAACTAAGCAAGATTTAACTCCAAATTTCTCTAAAGCTTCAATATGGCAATCGACAAAACCGCGATTGTAAATATCATCTACAATAAAGGGTTCATTGTTGCGGAACCTCCCGCCTTGATGTTCGTTTAAATAGGCGTCTTCCCAACCACTACCTACTAATTTTGGCCATCCTCCAGATTCAGACTCCACAACGAAATCACCAAAATAATTTGGACGGAATTTATAAATGGTAACTCGTTCTAGATTTAGAAGTTTGCGAATTTCTTGAGCAGCTGTCTTAAAAATCGTCTCTATATCTGATGATTGACGAATTTTGTCAATGACTTTGGCAACAGATCTTTCTATCTCTGCTGTTTTGGCGATCTGAGCAGACTGTTCTTTGAGTTGTTTCAGGTATTCTGCTTGCTGTATGGCTACTCCCAGTTGATTGCTAACTTGAGTGAGAACTTTAATTTCTGATTCTTCCCATTGGCGGGGACTGGAGTTTTGGTAGGCTGCTAACAAACCCCAGAGATGATTGCCTTTGATAATGGGAGCAATAATATAAGCTCTAGCTTGATACTGTTGTTCTAAAACATCAAGGTAACAAGGTGAAAATCCAGCTTGGCGAATATCGTTAACAACTCTAAAGTTTGCTGGTGTTGTAAATTGCCCTGCTTGGGTTTGTTGTAAGTAGGTGTCTGTAACTTTAGAATTACCGCCTCCAAGGATTTTTGCACTGCACTCACTGACATTTTCTCGCAGGAGTGGATTTTCTGACTGTTCCTGCAACATAGAAATCCAACCATTCGCAACTGACTCAGCAACAAACTCTCCACTCCAGTCTTCCTCAAAACGGTAAACTACGGCTCGTTCCGCTTTTAATAGAGCTCGGATTTCTTGAGTTGTCATTTTTAAAATGACATTGATGTCTATAGGTTGACGTATTCTCTCTATCACACGCGTTAGCGATCGCTCTCTTTCTGCTACAATCTGCTCTGATTTTTGCTGGAGTTGTGCGGCTGATTCAGCTTGCTTGAGGATAGTACTCAGACGACTGCTCGCGAGCGACAGCAGTGTCACTTCAGAATCTTGCCAGTGTCGGGGACTAGAGTTTTGAAAAACGGCCATTAACCCCCAAAGTTGTTCCCCTTCAAAAATAGGAGCTATGATATAAGCCTTAGCCTGGTATTTTTCCTGTGTTTTTAAGTAGCAATCGGAAAAGCCTGCGGTTGAGATGTCATCAACCCGCTTCACCCCCTTTCCTATAACAAAGCTTCCACCTTGTGTATCTTTCATATAAGAATCGGTGGAACGGGCTACCGGATTGCCTAACAACTTTACAGTACAGAGATCGGAATCTACTTTATTCTCTGAATGAAAAGTACTGTCTTTCTCTTGCTCTTGAATCAAAGATATCCAGCCTGCACCAACTGACTCAGCAATAAATTCACCACTCCAATCGGGGTAAAATCGGTAAACGGCTACTCTATCAGCTTTGAAAAACTGCCGCAGTTGCTGGGTAATGTTACCAAGAGTCGTGCTCGCATCAGAAGACGGAGGGATTTTTTGCAGGATTTGAGCCAAAACTTTTTCTTGCTTGGCTTCTTCATGCCTTTGGGTTTGAAGCTCTAGTGTTTGTAATTTCAGCTTGAATTCAGCAACAATATGATATAGCAAGTTTAACTCTGTTTCTTTCCACTTTCGGGCATGAGAACATTGCTGAACCACAAGTAGTCCCCAAACTTGCCCTTCTAGTACAATCGGTAGACTCAAACTAGCCTCGATCTGGAATTGTTTGAGAAGCTGGATCTGGTAGGCACTAAAAGCGTTTTCATAAATATTGTTAAGCGCGATAACTGGTTGTTCGCAATTTGCTCGAGATTCTATCCCAAACACAAGTGCTGGTAAATATTCCCCTAGAGTTGGTGTGTAACCGGATGTCATCGATTCAGCCAATACCATGCCTTGCTTGTCAGACTGAAAACGATAAATTAATCCACGATCTACTTGTAAGAGTTTGCGAATCTCAGTGGCTGTGGTTCTTGACAAGATATCGACACTTGTTGTCTGGTGCATCTGATTCAGAATTCCCCACAACTGTTGTCGCTCCTGCTTGCTGTGTTGCTCGGTTGCGATCGCTAAATCAATTTCAAACTGTGTCTGTAATTCCTGAACACATTTTTCCAATTGCAGAATTTTGTCACGAGCTTCTGGTTTAACGGAATGCCCCTCTTGTTGTAAATCTATCTTTATAGCAGTTACTAAACCCAACGCTTTTTGTAAATCAAAATCTCCTTTTACCTGACTCTTTTCCCCATTACCATTACTATAAGTTGGTGTTTCTTCAAAAGAAGATTGTGAACTCAAACTTTGTTCGATTTGTTTAAAATCCTGCATGAAAATACCTGTAAAATGTTCAAACTTGAAAAGTCCTGTAGGTAGGGCTAAAGCCCACCACGATTGATACTGGTGGGCTTTAGCCCTACACCTAATGATGTATTTGCCATAAGTGGCTCTGAATAATAGCAATGACATCTAAAACAAGATTGTCACCTGGTAAAACACCCAAAACAAAAGGCAACAGCGAACGAGGAAACAACCCAGTTACCGCCTTTTGCAGTTGTTCCAAGTCATGTAACTCAACATCATCAACTCGCTGCACTACTAAACCGACAGCCTGTTGATTCACTTGAACCACTATTGCCATAGGAGTCGCTATTATTGGTGCAGCATAGCTAATAAGATCGTTGAGATCTATAAGCCAAAGCATTTCTCCTCGCCAATTACAAATACCTAAAATACAGTTTGGCATTTCAGGAATTGGTAAAATATCTACCATGTTGACTTTTATAACTTCTGCAACTTGTTCTAAAGGCAGTAAGGCACTGTTTTGAGAGCCAAGAGGAAAGCGCAGTAATTTAGAAAGATTTCTTTCTGGAGGTAATGGCTCTAATCCTAAGGGATCTAAATTGATTGCTGTTAGTGATGAGTTGATTTGCATATTTCATACTTCAAGAATTCGTAATTATTAATTAAGCAATTAATAATTACGAATTATAAATTTGTTGGTTAATTTTTGGATAATTTGAATAAGTTGCTGTTGGTCTACTGGTTTGGATATATAAGCATTAGCCCCTAGCATCGAACCCCAGAGTTTATCTGCTTCTGTTCCTTTAGTTGAACACATAACCACAGGAATGTGCTGAGTATTGGAATTTGTTTTGAGTTCTCGGCAAAGTTCAAACCCACTTTGACCTGGTAGAATGACATCTAAAATGACTAAATCTGGGGTTTGTGATTGCAATTTAATTTGTGCTTCTTCACTACTTCTAGCACAGATGACCGCTATCCCTGCTTGTTTGAGATAAGAGGTTATTACTTGTGTTTCAGTCAAGCTATCTTCAACTAAAAGGACTGTGGTCATAAAAGTATTTTCCTAGGTCACTGGTCACTGGTCACTGGTCACCGGTCACTGTTCACTGATTTTGGTAGATACTTTTGTATAATTTTTAGCACCTTCTCTGTTGTGATAGGTTTTGCTAAAAAGCCTGATGAACCAACCATTTTCGCTCTGACACGGTCTACAATTCCATCATTGCTTGTAAGAATGATGACGGGTGTATTGTTTAAAGCTGAGACACGGCGAATTTGAGCGCAAATTTCATAACCGTTTGCAATTGGCATAACCAAATCTAGAAAAATCAGGCTGGGCTTATTCTCTAATAAGGTTGTTAATGCACTCACTGATTCCTGAATATTAATACACCGATACCCTGATTTGGTCAGGATATAAGCCATTTTTAAGCTGTCGCTGCGGCTATCATCAATATATGCTATTAAAGGACTTTTGAGTTCGGGTTGAACTGTACCTGTGGTTGGAGGAATCAACTCTGGTTGAGGAGCGTAGGAACTTTCACGGGAGTGACTTGTCGGGTGAGGGACTGAAAGTGAGATTATTTCTGTTGCGATCGCTATATTCCTTTGTAAATCCTGGTGGGGAATAGCACTCACAGGTACTGAGACAATCGGTAATGAAACAGTTGCTTTGACTAAAGAATTATTGGAGTTATAGTTACTGTCCGCCGATAATTCCCTTTCTCGTTGATTGAAGTGACTTGAAGTATTTGTTTGAGCGATCGCTTGTGATGACGGTAATGGTGTTGGCTTTATATCATCTATAGAATTGAAGAATTGGGCATATTTTTTCTTTTCCTGTAGGGAATTTATGAGTTTTATAGGAACGGAGCGATCGCCAATAGATGAGAGTTCAAGAATGCCTTTATTTACCAATTGCTGGACATCATTCGCTACTGTTATGACAGGTTTTTGAAGTTGTAAGGCCAGATCCCAAATAGTGTTTTCTCCATTCACAAGCTCAATGATTCCAAAGAAATCTTTACAAACTCTAAAATTTTCAAAGTTTGGCTGTTTAACAATTGGTGCCGTATCGGGTTTCAATTCCTCTAAATCCATGTTACGCCATCTATTCCGTTGTTCAACAGCTGTATACAAGCATGGCTTGATATCTATTAAAGCAATTGGATGTAATTTTTTAGGTACCCAATGAGTGTTTAATTTGGAATGAGTGACCAGGTCAAATAAAACCTCATCAATAGTTTTGCCAACAATGCTTTTCGCTTGGGTTAAGGTCAACCGATCTTGTTTCAGACCCAACTTAAGCAGGTGATATTCCCAAAGTTCGTCCTTTTGTAAAGTTATATTATGGTCTTCAAAGTTCCAACTAGGGCAATCTTGCGTCACGACTCTATACCAACGACGAGCGCGATGAGTTTCTCTGGTGGCGTATAGCAACCGCCCTAGAAATAAGTATAAATGCCATTTCTCATTGGCTGAAGAGAAAATAAGTTCCCCTGTGGCTCGTTGCTGGCTTAGAACAGCCAATCCTTTGGCAAGATTGGCAAAGCTTGGAAGTCCTGGTTGCATTACGTGATTTCCTTAAGATATTCGTTGCCTTCGTATGGCAGTTACACCCAGTTTTTCCTAATTTCTAGCCTTTGGTCTCGATCTCCAAACGGTAACTCTGATGCTCTTGATATTTATGATAGTCCGAGTTTTTATTCACTTTTATGTTATACCAGTAATGTTACGTAAAACCCGAAATTTCACTTAACATTCCTGTAAAGAAATCTTAAACAAGAGTTAAACAAAGCCTCACATCAACATAGAGCCATTTATCAAAGATTTTCAAGTTATTGTTTATAATTATTTACGTTTTATATTAAACTTTACAGATTCTCACACAACTGCCAAAAAATAGCTCTTTTATTTTAATAAACTTAACAAAAAGTAATTAATAGGTAGAACACACAAATTAGGGATGAAGCTATCAATCAAGTAGGAGGATATCAACCACAACAGGACTCTTGACTGCAGGAAAGTAGAAAACCACCTTTTTCTATTTGAATAGTCGTGTGTTCGATGCCAAAGTTGTCATGAAGTTCCATTCTGATTCGAGTCAGAAAAGCATCACCAAGACTTCCTGTTGGCATGACAAGATGAGCAGTTAATGCGACTTCAGTGGTACTGATTGCCCAAATATGTAGGTCGTGAACTTCCACAACACCAGGGAGTTCTATTAAATAAGTCCGAACTGCCAGCAAGTCAATTCCTTTTGGTACGGCATCAAGGGCTAAATCTACAGAATCTCGTAGCAAGTTCCAAGTGCTAATAGTAATAACGATCGCAATAATGAGAGTGATAACTGGGTCAAACCACAACCAACCAGTTGTCATAATGGCAATACCGCCAAGCACTACACCAAGAGAGACTAAAGCATCCGAAGCCATATGCAAAAATGCTGCTTTGATATTCAAATCACTTTTTCTACCAGATATGAACATCAATGCTGTACCCGTGTTGATAGCAATTCCTACCAACGCTACTCCGATAACTACATAACCAGCGATGGGTACTGGGCTGTAGAGCCGCTTGAACGCTTCGAGAGCAATAGCACCCATTGCTAGCAGTAAAAAGCAAGCATTTGCGAGTGCTGCTAGTATAGAAGAACGGCGCAGACCGTAAGTATAACGGTGTATAAAGCGACGCCGAGATAGCCAGGAGGCTCCCCAAGCTAAGAGTAGCCCCAAGACATCGCTGAGATTGTGACCCGCATCTGCAATCAAAGCCAGGGAATTATTGAGGAAGCCAAACAGGGCTTCAAGGCAGACAAACCCTAGATTTAGTACAGTCGCGATCGCAAAGGCACGATTATAACTAGGTGGTTCGTGACTGTGACCGTGGTGTTGATGAGAAATGGGCATTTTTGGCGTTTAATCTACTATCCAAACATATGAATTTATATTCACATAATGGCTTTTGTACATTTAACAGCCATTTGACGCTTTCAAACAATGCCCGTACAGGGGATATCAAATAAAATGCACTCAAAGTTTTTCTGAGTGCAGTAAACACGAAATTGGAAGGCTTATAATCTTTTCACAAAATTCAATATAAGCCATTTTTCAGGACTTTACAGGCTGAAAAAGTCAGAAAAAGTCTGATTTTTCTTAAAGTTGAGAGTATAAACTCTGTTTTTTAAGTATTGGAGGTAATGCAGGCATAACCAAGTAGACAACCCTTTTGCTGGATAAGTGGCGCTCTCTCGATCTGAAGAATCTACAACAATGATTTTGAATTGGGTAATTTGAGTAAACTTAGCTGATGCTTTTTAACTTATTTCTAAAAAGATATTCAGCAACTCATTGCTAGTTAATCAGCACAGTCCATATCAAAATTATCCAATCTAATTTCGCGCAGAATGTCTGAGGCTTTCCAACCACTAGAGTTCGTGGTATCAAACCTAGCGTAAGTTGGTTCTGCAAGCATATCTATAGATTCTAGATCTAGTTCTTGTGGTTCTTCTGGTATACTAATTTCTTCAGTTTGAGTCACACTTGATAGCAGTTCAGAATCACTAGACAAGGGTGGAACTTTTGGAACTGGTTGTGAAATTTTGATGATACTTTCTTTCACAAGGATATATCTCCTATTAAAGAGGTTTTACAAACAAGTCCCCTATTATACGCTTTTTTCGCCGATCAGATCTTCTTTTGTGCCTGAATTTACAGAAAGGGCGTTTAAGGGATTTCCAAAAAATAAATTATCCCTCTTGTGGAACGGGCGTCCCCGCCCGTTTTGTATTAGTGGCGGGCGGGGACGCCCGCACCACAAGAAATTTTGGGAGATTTTTTTATTTGGAAGTCCCTAAGCATTGACTTTTAGTATGGCAATCCAACATATGTCATTCATCTCGCTCATCGTAAGTTGGGTTGAGGAACGGAATGGCACTAAGAAAAGGCAGAGGGCAGATGGAAAAAGCCCTCACCCCCAACCCCCTCTCCCATGGGGAGAGGGGGCTTGTTAAGCCTACATCCAAGAGTTCAAAAACCGCCGATAAACGCACCCTCAACACAGAAGTATGCTTTGGAATCTAGTGGTCTAGATATCTCAACTTTAATCCCTATTGAGTTTCAATTTTACTAACTTCAGGGATAGGGTGTCAGTATCCCCTAGATATCTCAACTTTAATCCCTATTGAGTTTCAATGTTCTTCGTTCAATTCTTTGAGGCGATCGCCCACAACTAGATATCTCAACTTTAATCCCTATTGAGTTTCAATCCCTGATAGGGATTAGTATAAGTTGCAACTTGCATTTTTCTTCCAGCGTCATCCAGAAATAGCAAGTTTCAATCCCTGATAGGGATTAGTATAAGTTGCAACCTAATTGTATAACTGGATTCAATAATCAACCATTTGGTTTCAATCCCTGATAGGGATTAGTATAAGTTGCAACATTGAAGCTGGAGTGAAAGTTCACCGCCTCAAAAATCTGTTTCAATCCCTGATAGGGATTAGTATAAGTTGCAACTTATTAACGAAGCAGATGAAAAACTAAGAGTTTTGAGTTTCAATCCCTGATAGGGATTAGTATAAGTTGCAACCTGCGGCCTCTCTTAAAGCATTGCCTTGAGTGTTGTTTCAATCCCTGATAGGGATTAGTATAAGTTGCAACAGGAGAGAATTTCACTTGTCGCTTTGGAAAGGTTGGGGTTTCAATCCCTGATAGGGATTAGTATAAGTTGCAACCAAAAAAGAGAAACTTGAAGAAGCAATTCTAGCTTCGTTTCAATCCCTGATAGGGATTAGTATAAGTTGCAACTTCAATCAATTTGCGGCTAGTTTCTAAATCGTTGATTGGTTTCAATCCCTGATAGGGATTAGTATAAGTTGCAACCGCTGCTACGCATTTAGCAGCAAACTCGGCATATTCTGTTTCAATCCCTGATAGGGATTAGTATAAGTTGCAACCTGGAGGAATTGCTACAATCGTGGTTTCAATTAATACTCGTTTCAATCCCTGATAGGGATTAGTATAAGTTGCAACTTAAACACGGCTGTCCCGCGCTATCCCAATCTCACTCGTTTCAATCCCTGATAGGGATTAGTATAAGTTGCAACTCCTAGCTTATAGATATATTCCAAAGGCGATCGCCATTTAGTTTCAATCCCTGATAGGGATTAGTATAAGTTGCAACCTAGCTTATAGATATATTCCAAAGGCGATCGCCATTTAGTTTCAATCCCTGATAGGGATTAGTATAAGTTGCAACGCATCCCGCATCTGCCGATTACGTTTCTCCGTTTTGTTTCAATCCCTGATAGGGATTAGTATAAGTTGCAACTTGTTCCCCCCAATTTGCACAGCTCCATCGCCAGAAGTTTCAATCCCTGATAGGGATTAGTATAAGTTGCAACTCGCGGCATTTTGACTTCTGCTAGGTTAAATTGCTCGTTTCAATCCCTGATAGGGATTAGTATAAGTTGCAACTGCGATCGCTAAGCTGTACGGCGGTGGCGGCCATCACGTTTCAATCCCTGATAGGGATTAGTATAAGTTGCAACATAAGGAGAATTATCAGCAGTTGCTGCTACTGTTGTTTCAATCCCTGATAGGGATTAGTATAAGTTGCAACAGCAGAAGCTGGAAAACTTATCTCTATGTGGTTTTCATGGTTCAGAATCGCGGATGGATTAATCATAGCACGGAAAATTGAAATTGAGTAGAGTAAAAATGGCTGAAATCCAGTCTGGGTGAGGAGCGCGGATGGGTCAGGTTATACGCTCGCCTCCAAACCTTACGCTAACGGGAATCCAGCCATTTCTTGGGTAAGTTCTTTTCTAACAGCTACCCATCCGCGAATTTGATAAAGAAAATCACAACTAAGTTGGATTTAAAGAGCAGGTTTTCACCATTGTAAACTCATCCTTAACGTTGCCCTCGTGATCAACAAATTGGATATGAAGTCTTTTCCCGCGTGCATCTATCACCAGCGATCCGGGAATACTGAGTGAAGTATACATTGCTGGATGGGGTGATACTCCATCGGCAAAGCCGGATGTACCTGCAACAATATACACTGTTCCAGCATGAGAAGCTTGAAGGGGTTTTTGATATGCACCCGATCCACTTTCTCGTCCACTTCCTCCATCTTTTTTCATCTGTTCGGTAAAGGTATCTGAGGTGCCATAGTGTCCGTCAATTAGGTAAGAACGTTCGTAGGAGTGGCTGTGACCGCCCAGCACAATGTCTACTCCTGCCTCTTCTATGATGGGAAGTGTACGCTCTCTCATTTCAATGAGTTCAATTTCGGTATCTGAATCGTGTGACCCCTTTGTATAAGGAGGATGATGCCAAAATGCAATTTTCCAATCCTTATCTGTTGCTGCAAGATCCCGTACCAGCCAACTTAACATTTCGCCTTCAGGGGTGCGATCGCATCCATAGGAATCGAGGCAGATAAAGTGGATGTTGCCATAATCAAAAGAATAATAGGCAGCTGTTCCAGATGGCAAACCACCTACTTCCCCACAAGTTGGCATAGTGAAAAGCTCATAGTAGGGACCTGACTGCGACGGTGAATCAGCAGATCCTGCATCATGATTGCCAATAGCTGTCCAAAGAACACTACTTTGAAGAAGTTGGGGATACATATCAAATATTCCCCGTTGGTACTCTTCATAGGTTCCAGTCTCATAAGCGTTGTCACCAAGCATCAGCCAGAAGTCAGTATGGCGACTTCCTGTAAATTTCAGGTATCCATCTCGTACACTGGCTGCTATGTCATTTCCTCGTCCTGCATCTCCTAAAACACAGATACGTAGAGGTCGAACATCTTCAGGTGCTAGGTTTGATGATGGCGCAGTGACAAAAAAGAAGTCTTCTGTTTTTCCAGCTAGTATTCCCCCTGACGAACCGACTGCATAGTAGTACTTTGTATCTGGTTCGAGATCCCTTAACTTGACTATATGGTTACAGGCGATCGTTGTTTCGTCCTGCACAAAACACAGCCTTTCAGGGGACTCACCGTACCATACCCTGCCTTGAACTGGAGTATCAGTAGCCCAGCGGATTGCAATGCTAGACTCACTTCCCAGTTGTAAATACGGTCCTCGCACAATTCGCGAATTTTCGAGGACTACTGCTTTCCCTGTTTCGAGATAAGTTATCATTATCGGCGAAGTAATATCCGATGTTAACTTATTTTACAAGAAAATTAAATTATGACAAAGATTTTATAAGTTGCTAATTGAACAGGAACAAAGAACTGAGGACTAGAGGTCGGTTTCTAATCACCTTATTTATATGTTTGGTATACTTAAGTAAGTATAAAAATTTAAAATAACAAGATACCTTTCTACAAGTTGCCAAAAAAAGATAAAATATTTAAGCGTGCTTACTTCTCAACCCTCAGAACATCATATTCCTACTTTTGATATATCAGATGGAACACTTAGAATTCTAGCTTTTTTAACTGCGTTATATCAAGAAAATACTCCAAGTATCATTTGTTTTGAAGAAATTGAGAATGGAGTTCATCCTTGGTTGCTACATAAAATGGTGGAATTATTAAAAATATGATTGTCATTGTGGCTGATGCGGATAACAATCTGTCTGAAAGACAGAGCCGTTTAGAGCGTGCTTTGAATAAAATTCCTGAAAATCACTTAGATGTCAACGAGCAACCAATTAGCGATCGCAGTGCAGGAGGTTTAGCGATTATAAATTTCGAGACGTGGTTGCTAGCTGACACTCAAACTGTTTCAAAGATTTTAGGTGTAGAGCTTGAACAACTTGAAAATTTAGAAAGTTTAGACGATACAAAAGATTGTTTAGAGACAGCGGTCGCAGAATCAACTTATCTCTCTGAAAAAAGTAGCAATCAACGTCCGCTTCAAATTAGATGGAACTTAGCTTCTGAGATTGATTTAGCTATTATCAAAACTCGCTGTCCGAATGGATATGCTGCTTTTACACACTATTTAATGACATCTGCAAAAGTGGTTGTGGACGCAATTACAGATATATAGTGTGTCTCACCTTAGAGGAATTTCTTAAAATATGGTTGAAAAATTTCAGATTCATATCATTTAACCTGAATATGAAAGGCTCCGCCTCCCAAGTCAGCCATTCCCAGGCGGAGCCAGGGAAGGAGGTGAGGGGTCTACGTATACGATACTTGCATCATTATTTATTGACCAAATAAATTGATTCATTATTCAAATTCCCTACTTTTAAGTATAGGAATTAACTGGTCACTGGTCACTGGTCACTGGTTACTGGTTACTGGTCACTGTCCAAGCGTTTTTGAGAAAAGAAAATTGTATAGTAAACAGACGGGTCAACTCGATCTGTGAACCGAGTGTAAGAATATTGTTCTTTGGTAGAATCTGCATAGTCGATTGTGGCTTGAGACTCTTGTTGTGATTCTACTTCACTCTCCACTCGCTCTCTTTTAAAAAAAGCATTTATTTTTGACCATGCTATTAAAAAAGGACTATGTTGTAATTTTTTTTCCGTGTCACCTAACCTAATCTCTTCTATATTAGAAGGCAGCAAGTCACGAGAATTATTGATAGTATTCGACATATTACGTTTTTCTCCTTAAAAATTAAGTGTTACTGGAAACTCTGTGATTCTTTTACAAGCGATCGCATACTATAGGAATCCTAAATGATTTATGAAAAACTTTAAGTACCTACGTGTAGTTCAAAAATCAAATAGGATTGCTATATATAGTAGTAGGTATTACCTACACAATTTATGCACCCTTCAATCTGACCTAAAACGAACGAAGAAATCAGAATTCTGTATTTTTAAACAACAAAGCTTTATCCTTGAAATCCAGCTTCTGCAAAACTCTGAAATTTTCAGAACTCAACTCCTTCAGCAGAAAGCACCGATTAACTAATGCAGCATGGCTGGCGCAATGTCGCCAATGCCTCATTATTATTTTACTTGTATCTTTCTCAGATAAAATTTTGTATTGTATAGATTTTTAAATATTTGTAAATTTTTTCCAATACAGCAGTGAAGGGCTACAAGATACTCAACTTAATTTGAGAAGTCGGGGATCTGAGCAAACTTACTCATCCAAATTAATGTGGCGGACGAAGAGTCTTTTCTATGCTGAACTCGAAAGTGAATTAATGAATATTGTTATTATACTGAAAACTTTTTAGACCGCATTTCCGAAATCCTAAAATTTAGGAAAATAGAAAATATTGACATCTCCCCCGGTTGAAACACGGGGGATTCTACATGGATCTTGCTCCGTGGTCTAAAGACACACTACGCAACGAATTGCGAAATGTTTTCTTGAGATTGCAGAATAAATCATACCGATGTGGGGCTGTCAAAGACCCTCTACCCAGCTTGGCTAGGCTAACGCCTAGCTGTCTGGCTACTTTAGCAAGGATGTTGCAAGCTCCATTGCAATCCGCGTTGACGAGTATCCCGTTTTTGGTCTTGTAAGTTCCTCGTGTAACGCGAGTTCCAGACGTTTTATATCCTTCGGGTTTTTCACCAAATTTCGGTAATAAATCGCCATCCAAAAACGATGCGCGGGAAGTGTACGCCTCTTCCGTAACAGTAAATACAATCCCGTACTCTGGGCAAAGCTGTTTGAGTCGTTCAATCAATCGTCCGGTGGGAATTGCCACAAAGTTCTGGTTCCCACGTTTACCCATGTCGGAACCATTTTTCTGTCCTTGATTCCAACCAATAACAAGGTTGCCAACACGGTCATTCAGACAGCGATTCACAATGAATCTTGCTGCTTTGTTGATGGCATCACGCATCTGGTTATTACGTTTGCGCTGCACTCTGTCAAGATTGGAGTCCCAATAAAAATCAAACTTACCCTGTTTGTATTTGGCGACTAGACGACAGTAGCCTTGATTCATTGATTTCAGCTTGCGACCATCAATAATTAGACTTCTACCAAGGGTAGAAACACCCGTTAGCCAATTCGTTCCACCGTGGTCAAACGACCATGCTTGGGTGTAATCAAGATTGGGATTAATTTCAACTAGTTGTTTCCCATCGTCAATAACCCAATCAATCCATAACTCTCCGTAGTAAGGGCGCACCGTAACTTCTTTTACCCAGTCCAAATCAATGAAATCTGGTAGTTGTAATTTGATTTCAGTTAATAAATGTGGTTTAGTTTCTTTACTGATTGATGGATAAAAACTACCATTTCTGTAATTGAGTGCTTGACGTGGAAACGTAACTGCTGCTAAGCCTCCTTTTTTGCGATACTTGGGTAAAGATGGCTTATCAACCTCGCCGTTGTAATACGCTTTAACAAGTCCGTTGTAACTAGTAATTGACTCTCCTACAGACTTTAGTGTTTGCTGTGCCGACTGTGCTGCCAGAGCTTTGTAATGTGGATTGTCTTTAAGAATTTTATCTAGTTCTGGATAAGTCGTATTACACCTGTAGGTTTTCCAGCCGTGGCGCAATTCATCGCCACGCCAGTAAGTTGTGAAGGCGTTCCCAGATTCTTCTAACCTTACATAATGACTTTGACGAATGTGGTAAATCGCACAGTTAATCAAGCTGTTGGCGTGCTGGCACTGGTTTACCCAAAACGCTTGTTCAATGTCTGTAAACTTTACCCTAATTGGGATTGTTCGGTACAGTTGACTCACCTCCTGTTGTTTTGCTAGGCTGAATTTAGCTTACACCGCATAGCTAAATATGTCAACAAGAAAAGGTCAAAAAGGTCAAAAAAATATCCCATATTTACATGATGAAATCAAAACAAAGCGTACCGTTTTGTTAACCCCTACAGCTTGGCAAATATTAAAAACAAAAGCTGAAGTAATGGGTGTTAGTGTTAGCGAATTAATTGAACAGTGGGCAAGAGAAACATCGGGCTAAAGCCCTATGAGTCGGGTTTCATCCCCCGGATAAATCACGGGGATTCTTACCCTTCCATATTATTTTTGATAGATTTAAGTCAAACATTGTTTTGACTTCTAAATTTCTCGGAAAAAATATGACTTATCCCTTCTTGGAACGTTTGCATAGCCCCAATCGCCCAGTTATCGTCTTTGACGGTGCAATGGGAACTAACTTGCAAACCCAAAACCTCACTGCAGAGGACTTCGGTGGTGTTGAATATGAAGGTTGTAACGAGTACCTCGTTTTCACAAAACCAGAAGCAGTAGCAAAAGTTCACCGCGACTTTCTTGCAGCTGGTGCGGATGTGATTGAGACGGATACCTTTGGCGGTACTTCTATTGTTTTGGCAGAATACGACTTGGCAGACAAGGCGTATGAACTGAGCAAAGCAGCTGCGGAACTGGCAAAGAGTGTGGCGGCAGAATTTTCTACCCCTGAAAAACCCCGCTTTGTCGCAGGCTCCATCGGACCAACCACCAAACTGCCAACTTTGGGGCATATCGATTTTGACACGATGAAAGCTACTTTTGCCGAACAAGCGGAAGGGCTGTTTGATGGTGGGGTGGATCTGTTTATTGTTGAGACTTGCCAAGACGTACTGCAAATTAAAGCGGCGCTGAATGGTATTGAAGAAGTCTTTGCTAAGAAAGGCGATCGCCGTCCATTGATGGTATCCGTAACAATGGAATCGATGGGTACCATGCTGGTAGGGACGGAAATCAACGCCGTACTGACAATTTTAGAACCCTACCCAATTGACATTCTCGGTCTGAACTGTGCAACAGGTCCAGACTTGATGAAACCACATATCAAGTACCTTTCCGAGCATTCACCGTTTATTGTTTCCTGTATTCCGAATGCGGGTTTGCCAGAGAACGTCGGCGGTCAAGCACACTACCGTCTAACACCTGTAGAATTACGCATGGCATTGATGAATTTTGTTGAAGATTTGGGTGTCCAAGTGATAGGGGGTTGCTGTGGGACACGTCCGGAACACATTCAACAATTAGCAGAAATTGCCAAAGACTTAAAGCCAAAGGTCAGACATCCTGAGTTAGAACCAGCAGCAGCGTCAATTTACAGCACTCAAAACTACACTCAAGATAATTCCTTCTTGATTGTTGGCGAGCGACTCAACGCCAGTGGTTCCAAAAAGTGTCGCGAATTACTGAATGCGGAAGATTGGGACGGGTTGGTTTCAATGGCTAAGGCGCAAGTCAAAGAAGGCGCACACATTCTTGATGTCAACGTTGATTACGTGGGACGCGATGGCGTGCGTGATATGCACGAGTTGGTGTCACGATTGGTTAATAATGTAACACTGCCATTGATGCTTGACTCCACTGAATGGGAAAAGATGGAAGCAGGGCTAAAAGTGGCAGGTGGTAAATGCCTGTTGAACTCTACTAACTATGAAGATGGAGAATCCCGTTTTCTGAAGGTGTTGGAACTGGCGAAGAAATACGGTGCAGGTGTGATTATTGGTACAATTGACGAGGAGGGAATGGCGCGAACATCTGATAGAAAGTTTGCGATCGCCCAACGTGCCTACCGTCAAGCTGTAGAATATGGGATCGGAGCACATGAAATCTTTTTTGATACTCTTGCTCTCCCGATTTCTACTGGTATCGAAGAAGACCGTGAAAACGGCAAGGCAACTATCGAAGCCATTCGCCGCATCCGTCAAGAATTGCCCGGAAGTCATGTGATTTTGGGTGTTTCCAACATCTCCTTTGGTTTGAATCCAGCAGCGCGAATTGTGTTGAACTCAATGTTTCTACACGAGGCGATGGCAGCTGGAATGGATGCTGCGATCGTCAGTGCTAGTAAAATTTTACCATTGGCAAAAATTGAGGAACGCCATCAAGAAATTTGCCACAAGTTGATTTATGATGAGCGTTCTTTTGAGGGAGATATTTGCACTTATGACCCCTTAGCGGAACTCACAACGCTTTTTGCAGGGGTAACAACAAAACGCGACAAAGGTGTTGATGAAAGTTTACCCGTTGAAGAACGTCTCAAGCGCCATATTATTGATGGAGAACGTATTGGTTTAGAGAAAAACCTGACAAAGGCTTTAGAAAAATACCCTCCTTTGGATATTATCAACACCATCTTGCTAGATGGCATGAAAGTGGTAGGCGAATTGTTTGCTTCCGGACAAATGCAGTTACCCTTTGTGTTGCAGTCTGCTGAAACCATGAAAGCCGCAGTGGCTTATCTTGAACCTCTCATGGAAAAGTCAGAATCTGGTAATAATGCTAAGGGTACGTTTATCATTGCGACAGTGAAGGGGGATGTTCACGACATTGGTAAAAATTTGGTGGATATCATCTTGTCCAATAACGGTTACAAGGTGATTAACCTAGGAATTAAGCAGCCGGTGGAGAACATCATTCAAGCATACGAAAAGCACAAAGCTGATTGTATCGCTATGAGTGGTTTGTTGGTGAAGTCCACTGCGTTTATGAAAGAAAACTTGGAGATTTTCAATGAAAAAGGAATTACCGTCCCTGTCATTTTGGGCGGTGCGGCGCTGACTCCTAAGTTTGTCTATGAAGATTGCCAGAATACTTACAAAGGTCGAGTGGTTTATGGCAAAGACGCATTTTCTGACTTGAATTTCATGGATAAATTAATGCCAGCAAAATCTGTTGGGCATTGGGATGATATTCAAGGGTTTTTGGGTGAATTTGCTGAAGCTGCTGAATTGTCAGGAAATGGTCACAAACATTCAGGAGAGAAAGCAGTTAAAGAAAAAAACTGGCACGAACCAAAAGAAGTTGATACCAGACGCTCTGAAGCTGTGGCGGTGGATATCAATCGTCCGACTCCGCCTTTCTGGGGAACGAAGATTCTTCAACTAGAGGATATTCCTTGGGAGGAAGTGTTCTGGCATTTGGATTTACAAGCTTTGATTGCTGGACAATGGCAGTTCCGCAAGCCGAAGGAACAATCTAAGGAGGAGTACCAAGCTTTCTTGGATGGGAAGGTTTATCCAATTTTGGAGGAGTGGAAGCAGCGAGTTGTTCGGGAGAATTTATTGCATCCGCAGGTGGTTTACGGGTATTTTCCTTGTCAGTCTGAGGGGAATATTTTGTATGTTTATGAACCAAATGACGGGCAAGATTATAAATCGAATGACGGGCAAGATACCCATCCCACTAAGACAGTAGCTAAGTTTGAGTTTCCAAGGCAGAAGTCTGCGAGGAGGTTGTGTATTGCAGATTTCTTTGCACCGAAGGAGTTGGGAGTCATGGACGTGTTCCCAATGCAGGCGGTGACTGTTGGGCATATTGCTACTGAGTTTGCTCAAAAGTTGTTTGCAAATAATCAATACACGGATTATCTGTATTTTCACGGTTTAGCCGTGCAGGTGGCGGAGGCGCTTGCTGAATGGTCTCATGCTCGCATTCGTCGCGAGTTGGGTTTTGGTGCTGAGGAACCGGATAACATTCGGGATATTTTGGCACAACGCTACCAAGGTTCGCGGTATAGTTTTGGGTATCCGGCTTGTCCGAATATTCAGGATCAGTACAAGCAACTGGAGTTGTTGGGATGCGATCGCATTAACCTACACATGGATGAAAGCGAACAGCTTTATCCGGAACAGTCTACAACGGCGATTATTACCTATCACCCTGTAGCTAAGTACTTTAGCGCTTAGTAAATTTTCCCCTTTTCCGCATATGGGGAAGCTACAGTGTACACACAAGTCGATTACCCCACCCTAACCCTCCCCTTGTCAAGGGGAGGGAACTAAATTTCCTGTTTCCCCCCTTTCTAAGGGGGGATTAAGGGGGGTAAAAACTGCTTGTCTGTACACTGTAGATACGGGGAGGGGGGAAATTAATAAACCGGAGATTATTACTCTGACTCCTTACGATCTATTTGTTCATCAAGTGTTTCATCTGCAGATTTTTCTTGTGATAGATTTTCTAATAAACCAGCAGTTTTTAGTAAATGTCTAAGTAAGCCTACCTTTAAATCTTTATTACCATGAATTGGTACAGAAATTCGAGAAGCATTACCTAGCTTCCCCTATACATAATGACTGCCTTGAACCCGTAATAATATCCAACCGTTGTTGCGTTTTAAGAGTTTTGCCAACTCCTTGCCAGACATTGAATTCATATGGCAATTTCCATCACTTTCGATTTATCGGTTATCTGTACTGCATCAAGATCAACTGATAAACAACCTTCTATAGCTTCGTATAAATTTTCTAGCAATTCTTCAAATGTGTCTCCTTGAGTTGCACAACCAGGAATAGCTGGAACTTCAGCCCAATATCCGCCTTCTTCCGCTTCATGAATAATAACTTTTAGTTTCATTTTTGGTTTCTCCAGCTTGATTCATAGAAGTTGCTTAGTTGTATGAGTATTATATAAGTATAGTTTACTTATTAAATGTAGAGACCTTCAAGGCATATACTTTAAAAAAGTATGAAAACTCAAGTCTTAAACATTCAACCCAATGCTGACACAAACTCCTTAAAGGTTTTTATGTCAATTGGTGATGAACAGCATCAGTTCACATTTTTACGATGGTTCAACCAGATTGCAAATCACCAAGTGCAAATTATAACTCCCGATCATCAGTTTGGAGACACTTTTAAATTCAACCAACAAATTACTGATGAAGTTATGAAAATTGTCCGTCAGCTTTTTAAGGGTGACCAGTTGATTCTACCTAAGATGTTGGTGATTTTGGTACTCCCGAAAAAGCATTAGCGTTACAAAAGCCTTTTAATCCTGTGTTAAGCGATCGCACATCTATACTGAAAAGTACATAGGTTAGCATAAAGCAAATGCCTTATACTAGGCAAACGGTTTCAAAGTCTAGTAATCACTCTGTCGTTGGGGGCATGATTCTTTGGGGCGTGAGATAGTACCCCATGTCTTTCATAATGGAATTGATGCTATCAAGGCGTGGATTGCCATTAATGGATAGGGCTTTATGCAACCCCCAGCTTGTCGTCATGCCTGTTTTATCAGCGAGATCGCTGATTCCCCGCACACGGGCAACGACGCGCAAGGATGCCAGCAACGCACCAGAATCGTTGTCTTTTGCGTATTCCTGGAAAATCTCGGTCAAATAATTGTCAAGTTCTTCCGGGTGCTTGCGGAAGTACTCTTCTTCAAATTCATCAAGTGTTCTAAATTCTCTCACGGCTCTGGTACTCCTTCCAGTAGGCTTTTGCGTCGTCGATATCCCGATCTTGGGTGCTTTTGTCACCTCCACACAGGACGACAACAATATTTTCAGCATCTTCCCCGAATCAACATCTCCGAAAAATTCAACTCAGTGATTTTTTGATAAATTGTCATATTTTAAACTAATTGTTACTCCGTACAAGTATTCGGGAACTCTATAAATAGCCCATTTAGATTTGATGAGTAAGGGCTATGTTGTCTCGCAAAATAGAGCTTGAGGTACTTTGTGGCAAAGATGTTCCCTGAAAACCTGCGTTCTGATGTTAACAGCAAGGCAGAAAAGCTTTTATATCAAGCATTTCAGAAACAATTATCAGACAATTTCACTGTTTTTCATCAAGTTCGCTGGCAAGCCCGTAATATTCGTAACGGAGCGAAAGATGGTGAGATTGACTTTGTAATAACTTCTCCCGATTTAGGTATTCTAGTACTAGAAGTCAAAGGAGGCGAAATTTACTACAACGGTAGAGAAGGCAACTGGTATAGCAACCAAATGCGTATAAAAGATCCTTTTCAACAAGCGTGTACTAGCAAACACAACTTAATTAATCGTCTTAAAGAACTGTCTTATTGGAAGAGTCTTTGGATTCCTATAGGACACGCAGTCGCGTTTCCTGATGTTGAAGTAAATGGTAGTTTACCTTTAGATGCTCCTCGCAATATTATACTCGATCGCACCGACTCGAACAATTTATCAGGTTGGGTTCAGGAAGCTTTGAACTATTGGCGCGGTGAAAATCCACCAACTAATCGGTCTAGAAATAGTTTCGATGTAAAAAGTATCAAAGACCTTATCAAAGTAATTGCACCTAATCCTCGCAAACTTCCATCACATCACGATGATAGTGCTTTTATAGAGCTAACCGAACAACAAATTGGTATGCTGGATTTCATAGCAAGTTATCGACGTGTAGCTATCAGTGGTTGCGCTGGTTCAGGTAAAACTTTATTAGCATTGGAAAAAGCTCGCCGCCTTCAAGAACAGGGATTTAGCGTCTTACTAACCTGTTACAACAAAAGTTTGGCTCAATTCATGGATAAGACTCTTGGTTGGAAACCAAATCTACACGTTTACAACTTTCATGCATTATGTGAAAAATTATCTCGTCAAGCTGCTCTTACTCCAAATAGAGAACAATTTTCTCAAGAGCAACTTTTTAGAGAAATTTATCCAGAGCGTCTTATACAAGCTGCTGATAAAATCAGATGGCATGTCGATGCAGTGATAGTCGATGAAGGACAAGATTTTCATGAAAATTGGTGGTACGCACTTAAACTATTACTTAATGAGCCAGATGATGGCATTTTCTATTTCTTTTATGATAGCAATCAAAACATTTATGATGCTGGTTGGAGACCTCCTTTAGAAGAAGCTCCCTTTCCCTTAAACAAAAACTGTCGTAATACTCAAAAAGTACACGAATATGTTCTAAAATTTCATCCAAATCCGAACTCAATGTCATCATTATGTCCATTAGGACAAGATGTAGAAATCTATCGTTATACAGGCGATACTCAATTAAAAAATTTACTTGGTCGTTTTCTTCACCATCTAGTTATTGATAAAGGTTTCGCTACCAAAGACATTGTGATACTAACAACTAGACGCAAAGGCTCGCTTCAAAATCAAATGGTAGGACAATTTCGTATCAAAGCAGATCCTGACACCAATCGAAATGAAATTTTTTGTAACACCATTCATTACTTCAAAGGACTTGAGAGTCAAGTAGTTATTTTAGTAGAAACCGAACCTAATAATTCAGATCATCAGAAATTAATGTATGTAGGTGCTTCTCGTGCTCGTCACCACTTGATTGTTCTCCAAGCAAATGTTTAAGAGAATAACGTTTTAATTAAATGCTATGGAGGGTGCGTTAACACTGTGTAATGCACCTTCATACTTTATCCGGACTTATGCAACCGATAAACTGCAGTTAACTCAAGACACCTACACTACTATAGCAATCCTATCTGATTCGTGAAAAAATCTAAGTACTGTAGGTAGGGCTATGCCGCACAAAAGCTTTATGTGTGTGGCATAGCCCTACCTACGTATATTTCAAAAATCAAATAGGAGTCCTATAGTTGCCTGCAAATATTGTCAGAAAATTCACACCTTTCGACTTAGTTGATTAGTATGAGTTTGTTAGTTACTAATAAAATCTCGCCACATACCCGTCATAGAGTAGGTGTCGCTAATCTTAATGGGGCAATATTTTTCAAAACCATGGCGTTCGTAGAAGGAAATATTGCGAGAAGAGGAGGAAACAAGATAACAGGGATGCTGGTTTTTATCTGCGTAATCGAGGACGGGTTTGAGTAAATTTTGACCGATGCTCTTTCCCCGTGCGGATGGTTTCAACCCAATAAAAAACACTTCTCGATGGCTTTGTTGCGGTTCGTTATTACCAATTTGTTCGATCAGATGTTGAAAACGTTAAGCGGATTCTTCTCCAGCAAATTTGGTAATGTTCTTAATAACCTCCATCAACACTTGCTCAATCTGACGATGATTTATTGCTCTACACATTTGGCTGTTGCAATTAAATTGTGTCCGGATCGATGCCCATCTCTCTTAACCGTTCTGCCAATCGAGTTGCTCGAAGTCGTTCGTTCTCGGCTCGAAGTCGTTCCCGCTCGCTTAACTCTTTTCCTGTTGGAATGACATCTCCTTTGAGATCGCACCACCGCAGCCATAGCCCTGGTTGTTCTTCAAACGTACCCGTCCATAATGTTAGACCTAGCCCGACTGTTTCTAGCCAGAAAGGTGAGGTTATTTCTACGTATCTTCCTGCTGTCAGCGCATATACCCGCAATAATGCGCCGTTCATTTGTTCTGCTTCTTGAATCTGTTGCAAGGGGTCAAACACTACATAATACGCAATCCCAACACGGGCATAATCTTCTTTCTTGGCACCTAATTCTTTACCTCTGCGGTTGGAGACGATTTCTATTGCCACTTCTGGTGCTTTACCCAACTCCCACACAAAGTAACTGCGATTCTGCCTTAGACTCCAATCTGCGGGCATTTGCACCTTCAAACTGAGAAAAGCATCTGGTACTAGTGGGTCTTGCTTTGGTGAGTAGAATAGTCCCACATTTGCCGCAGCAATGAAAGGAGTTGTCACCACAGGGTTAGTGTAGAGTGGTTCTACCAGCAACCGTTGTTGCTTTTCACTTTGAAAGTTGTCCACTGGTTTGTCATCCTCGATTTCCAGTTGGCTAATGTCGGGGATAGCAATTTCCTGTGTATCTAGAAGCTGCTGTTCAGACATAGGTTATAATTTGAGCACCAAAGCGATGACATCTCTATGACATATTATAAGCTCAAATCATCAACATTTGCTGCTGTGCGTGCAAATTAGTAGTTCTTGATGTGGAACCTGAGGACTCCGACAAATTGTAACAATTTGCACTGATTGTTACTGCGTACAAGTATGATAGAAATTTACTTTACGTTGGTGCTTCTCGCGCTCGTCACCACTTGATTATTCTTCAAACAAATCATTAGTTGAATGAAGGAAACCCAAAGTAACGTAAGTTGCTAGTTACTGCCCCAAAATTGTATCGTCATAATATATGGATCCAGTTTGAAAGTGCTGTAAAAATGTAATTGTTTTTTGGTATGTCTACCATTTTTTGTCACTTTTGTTAGAGAAAAATCAATTTTCTAAACTCGATTTGCTCAAAGTGTAGTGCGAAGGCATCAAATACAGCAGGCTTCAAGTGAATGAACTAGAGCATTTTCTTGTGGAACAGGCATCCCCTTCTTGTGGAACGGGCGTCCCCGCCCGTTGATGATGAGTTGCAGGTGCAAACTCCCTCGCTTCTTCAACAAAAACTAAAAAATTGACCTAATACTTGAATAAAAAAACAACACTTTCGGCAGTGCATTAAGCTAAACTGTCAGCAACAAGGTTGCAAGTCATACTAAGGCGGCTTTATAGTTCCAGCATCATTGACAATGGAAAACTGGCAATTTCTCATTCAGCAACAAGGCGATCGCTCTTGGCGTCCATTGGAATCACCCAACGAGGAAATTACTGAGGGACGGTACAGAGTTGTTGCTCGCTCGAACCGTGCCAACATGGATGTGGAGGTACGGATCGCTCATACCTCGACTTTAGAGATGCCACCCAAACGGCGCATCCAAAGGCGATTGCGTCGCATAAATTCTGATGGCTTAATGGCAGTGATTCCTTTTACCTACCTCAAGCCTGGAATTTGGGAGTTGCGTTGTTCGAGCGATCTCATGTCAGATGTTCTCGGCACATCTTGGCAACAGGATGTTCGGTTGCAAGTCCTCCCTAAAGTGACAAGTGGGCAAGCGGGACAAGAAAGTAAGGAGATACTTGCTGCTGATAGTGAGAACGAACAGGATGAAGATATTATACCTGTTAATCCAGTATGGCTGAAAGGAGAGACGACAGAGCAAATTTTAAACAATTTGATTGAATTAGCTTTACCAGATTCGGAAGCAGTGCTAGAGGACGAAGAAACTCCTGAAGATTCTTTAGCATCCGTACTCGAATGTCCCCTTTCACTAACACTAGATAAAGAAATATACACTGTATCTTGGGGGCAAACTCTTACAGTTAATGGGGATGTGAAGTTAAAAGAACCAACTCATTATGAAAGAATTTATAGTGGTGAAATTAGAATAGAATTATATTCACCACAAGGTTCTGAATTAATCAGAAGAGTGCGTCAGTCTTTGCCAGAAAAGTTATTACCCTTTAATATTAGATGCTCGGTTGAGATTCCGGCTGAATGTGCATCTAAACTCATTTTAGCAGAAATGAGTTTGTATGGCACAATCTCACTTGATAGCAATACTCTCCTGCTAGCCAGAGAATCCTTTACAATTACAGCAGATGTGGCTGATTTATTAGCAATTAGCGCTGCCTCCCATAAGGAAACAGACATAGTAGAAGATAATCAAGAGCTTGAATTGCTTGCTACGTCTGAAGTTAAAAAGTCGAATATACCTATAGGTTTGGAATTTTTTAATCTAGTTAAAACCGGGAAAATATCTGAGTCTGTTGCTGTAAATCCCATTCCTAACAAAACTCTACCACCTAAAATTAACGAGGATTCCAGTCGTCAATCGGCACCTCAATTGCCAAGAATTTCTTCAGGACAAAATAAGATGATTGCCCCTGGTGCGGTCCTTCCTGCGTTGTCTAGTGCAGATGATATTGGTTATGTAAGAACTCGCAGCACTACTTTTCCATATTTAAGACGAATAAAAGCTTTTATCGATGACGGGCAAAAAGTTGAGAGTAAACCTCTAGAGTTATTCAATTTTCAACCGCCTATTAACAATCAACAGGTGATAGTTGAAACTCCCAATGAAGATGCTGCTCAATTGGAGGTAGGAGACACGCAAATCCAAAACGAACTTCTCGAACAAGATATCTCTCAACCCATTGCTGAAGAAACACAAGCCCAATTTGAATCTCCAGAGCAAGATTCATCGCCATCGGTAGAAGAAGATACAGAACCTCAAAAGCGATCGCTGATTGACATTTTTCCTGCATCTAGTTCTGAATTAATAGTCACAGGTGACCCTCGCACGTCTCCCCTGATTAAACAGTGGATGCAAACTCAAGGGTATACTATACCTGAGCCAATTAATTTAAGAGACCAAGACTACTATGATATTGATACTGTCCCTATCTCTGTAGAAAAGGAGACGAGGGGACAAGAGGACGCCCAGAAACCACCAGAGAAAGTGCAGACAGAGGGAGATCGGGACGCGGAGAACCAAGAAGTTGCGACAGATATTGTAGCAGATGTCGTCGGTGAAATAGCTGTAAAATTAACGGATAACCGACTCGTTACCACTCCTCAATACAGGAAAGCACGATTAACCTCATTAGCACAAGAAATAGTAGTAGATGATAATTTTGATGAGCCATTAGCTGATACTTCAACACCCCATCTTTTAACGCAAGAGGAACAAACAGCATCAGATTTACCTATTCTATTGCCTAGAGTATCGGCGATCGCAGAACCGCTACCAGTTCCCCAAATATACTTATCAAAAGGCGAACTGATTTCTGGCAAATCTGTCATGTTACGGGTGCGGCTAGCCGAACGACGCCCTGAATTAGCTGTGAAACTTTGGGTAGAAGATTGCCAAACTCGACAGTTAATAGACGGTCCGCGTTGGTTGATAAATTTCTTACCTCTGATATCGTCCGGTATGGAAGAACTCATTCATATCAACGTTCCTTATGGGTGTCTAGAAATTCGGTTAGAAGCGATCGCCGTAGACATGGCTACCAAACAGGAGAGTGACAAAGTTTCTATACAACGAACTGTTGTTCCTCCAGACTTACCAAATGTCCGTCCAGACGAGCTTTTAGGAATTTGAACAACTAATTACTGTACGGGCGCTCTTGGATTGCGCCCCTACCAAACACTCACCATTTTTGTTACAAATCTTTACAACTCACAACTAACGACTAACCACCAACCAAATTTGTTAAAAATCTTTAGATTAAAAAAAATCAGGGCAGAATTTGGAGTAAGCTCCTAAATGAATTATTACTCAATTTCAGAGGAATCTGTATGTACTCAGCTTCATACTTGTCTTCGATTTTTGTACCTCTAATAGGTTTCGTGATTCCCGCTGTGGTATCGGTGTTTATGTTGCTATACATTGAACGTGACGATATCGCCGCTTAATTAGCAAATGGTTAGTGGTTAGTCGTTAGTAGAGTTATTTGTAAAAATAAACCACTAACGACTAACCACTAACCACTAACTATGAGTTATATAGAAGAACCGAGACCAGCGTAAGCGCCGTAGAAGAAAATACCTACAACGGTAATTACGCCTAACCCTGCGATTGTAGCTACAACCCAGAGGGGAATTCTGCCACTTCCAGACACTGCTTTTTCCTCCCTTAACGAATACATAACGCAATTTTAGACATCAAACAAAAACGGATAACCGTCGTTCCAGTTAGTTAAAGAAGTAACTGGAAAACAGAATCCCTAAAACAAAGACGAGTAGTAGTCCTAGATACAATGAAGTCTTGTTTAACTCAACAGGCTGATTGTTGGGATTGGTATTTCTGTCCATGATTTTCTCCTAGCGTTGAATAAACTGCATGGCAGCAATGGCACCCAAAAAGAAGACGGTTGGTACTGCTAGGGTGTGAACGGCAAGCCATCTAACTGTAAAAATGGGATAGGTAACTGGTTGATTGATGTTATTTCCGCTTGTCATGATTTGAAACTACTTTGTGTTACTAAATTGCTGTACTTGTTTTTTTGCATCAAAACGGTTATTCACAATTGGCAACTCTTGCCGTACTTGTGTGTAATATTCGTTAGGGCGAGGTGTCCCAAACACGTCGTATGCCAAGCCGGTGCTGACAAATAACCAACCGGCAACAAAAAGTGCGGGAATGGTGATGCTGTGGATGACCCAGTAACGAATGCTAGTGATGATGTCCGAAAATGGACGTTCTCCAGTAGTGCCTGACATTTATATCCCTACCTTCACTCATATTGCTATTGAGATCATTATCCTACAAAGTTAAGAAAGAGTTACACGCCGTAACCTCTTTCTCAGAAAACAGGATAAATACTTAGGCTGCTTCAGACTTGGCAGTACTTGCAACACTGGAATTATATTTTAGTAATACACCGCGATCGCCAATCGCAAAACCTTGTTTCGGGTTGAAAAAAACAATTTTGTAGAGATTCGCAGGGACAGCTTCAACATCACGGTCTTTTTCCCAAGTTTTGCCGCCGTCAGGGCTACGCATCAAATTCCCGCTACCGCCACCCATCCAAATTTCATTGCTGTCGCGATAAGCTAAATCGAGTAAACCCCAACTTGTGGAAAGTTCTGGGAATTGAGCATCCAGCCACTTTTCTGGGTCTGCTGGGTCGCTAAACTGAATTTGACCCCCCCGTGCTAGCATCCACATTTGCCCATCGCTCGTGAATCCCATGTTTTCGACTCGCCGAGAACTGTTCCGGTTGTGAGGAACCCAAGCAGTTTGCCCTGGTTCCCAAGTGGAGTAGAAATTCCCCTTAGCAGAAACAGCAACGTATTTCCCGTCTGGAGAGCGTTTCATGTTACGAACCACCCCAACGGCTTGTTCTACCTGAGCTTTCCAATTCAGCCCCCCATCGGTAGTTTTGTATATAGCGCCTACATCTGTTGCCATTTCAGCAGAGTACTGTCCCAGGGCAACAATTTTAATGGGGCTACCCGGTAGCTTTTCATTGAGAGGAATACGCGACCAAGAATGACCTGCATCAGTAGTATGGAGTAACAAAGAAGGTTCTCCTGCTATCCACCCCTCCTTGTCTAAAAAACTAACAGTGTTAAAACGATACCGTTGGTCTTCCAATTGTAATTCTAGGGGTTGCCAAGTGGAACCACCGTCTTGAGTTTCCAGCAGAGTTGCATTGCTACCCACCAAAAAACCGTGTTGGGGATCGCTAAAGGCAATATCGAGGAGTTTTGCCTCTGTTGGCACAGAAATCACTTCCCAAGGGTTGTAAGCAGTTGAAGGAACCTTATTACACCCCACGCACACGAGGAGAACTGCAAATAAAGCTAATAAACGCTGCCAAGATTTTGCAATTGAAAACATTTGTATTCGTCAGTATTCTAATCTAAATTTGTTTACCTAATTCTGTAAAAATGCAGACCCCTGCGAAGAAGAGCATTTTTACTTTAAGCCATAAAGACTCATAAAAAACAAGAAAGCAATAGCCAAAGCACCGAAAATCAGCAAGTTTTTCTGTCCTGGAGTCAAAGTATTGACACCCAAGCCATATTTAAGATTCTCTTGGAAGCCCGATGCTGTACCAGCAGGACCGATGTTGGCAAAAGCAACTTTCTTGGCACTACAAACCGGACAATTCCAGTTCTTAGGCAGTTCAGCAAAGGAAGTTCCGGGGGTAATATCGTGCTTGTCGTCACCTTTCTCAGGTTCGTAAACGTAGCCGCAGGCGCGGCATTCATATCTGTCTAAAGCAGTGTTGGCAACAGCTTGTTCGCTCATGGCTCTGGCATTAGTGAAAAGGAAATATTAAACATATGTTAAAAATTATGACACAATTGCAGCTGAAGGATAAAGGGTAAAGGATCAAGTATGAAGTGAAAGCTTTACGGATAAAGTCTGGCGGATTATACCAGAAATCAAACTTTCATGCTTTATCCTTAATCAAATCCGGCGCGAGTTCTGTTTATGGGACTACTACCGCTACCGATAGTTTGTTGGTGGGTCGGAAATATATATAGATATAATGTGAAATAAGGTTAACAGAGTTAATTGCACCTAAAGCGGTAGAAAATTATTGTGTTTGTCCTCAGCGGTTACGAGTACCTCCTAGGCTTCCTAATTATCTGTAGCCTAGTGCCTGCCTTGGCTCTATCAGCGTCCAAGCTCCTGCGACCGAGCGGTCGCAACCCAGAACGGCGCACCACCTATGAATCTGGTATGGAACCCATCGGTGGAGCCTGGATTCAGTTCAACATCCGCTACTACATGTTTGCTCTTGTCTTCGTCGTTTTTGACGTAGAAACTGTATTTTTATATCCTTGGGCAGTAGCTTTCAGTCGCCTTGGGCTGTTGGCATTTATTGAAGCCCTCATTTTTATAGCAATTCTTGTAGTTGCCCTAGTTTACGCATGGCGTAAAGGAGCTTTGGAATGGTCTTAGATACAAACATAGAGCAGCAGCAGAAAGAACGCATCCTCAACCCGATTGAGCGTCCTACAGTTACCCAAGATTTGTCAGAAAATGTTATTCTGACTACTGTTGACGACCTTTACGATTGGGTACGGCTTTCGAGTTTGTGGCCTTTGCTGTTTGGCACTGCTTGCTGCTTCATTGAATTTGCAGCTCTCATTGGTTCCCGATTCGACTTTGACCGCTTTGGTTTGATTCCCCGTTCGAGTCCCCGCCAAGCTGACCTTATTATCACAGCAGGCACAATCACCATGAAGATGGCACCTCAGTTGGTGCGTCTTTACGAACAAATGCCAGAACCCAAGTACGTAATAGCAATGGGTGCTTGCACGATTACTGGTGGTATGTTCAGTGTGGACTCTCCCTCTGCAGTACGTGGAGTTGATAAGCTAATTCCGGTAGATGTTTACTTACCCGGTTGTCCCCCACGCCCAGAGGCAATTATTGACGCGATTATCAAATTGCGGAAGAAAATAGCGGATGATTCCATGCAAGAGCGGAATCGCACCAAGCAAAAACACCGCTATTACAGCACAACTCACAAACTCAACCCAACCAAGCAAATTCTCACGGGTCAGTACGTGCTTTCTGATACCCGTGTTAACCCACCGAAGGAATTAACAGAAGCGATCGGTCTCCCAGTACCACCTGCTCTCCTGACAGAAAAAGCGAAGAAGGAGGAAACAAACCGTGGCTGAAGAAGAATCAAAACCAGTACCTGCAGGTGAAAAGTCGCTAGTAAAAGCAGGGAAAGTGTCTCAGTGGTTGGCAGAAAATGAGTTCGCTCATGAGTCTCTAGAACTAGACCACAATGGTGTAGAGGTCATTAAGGTAGAGCCAGATTTTTTACTGCCACTTAGTACTGCTCTGTATGCTTACGGATTTAACTATCTTCAATGTCAGTGTGGCATTGACTTGGGAGCAGGGCAACAGTTAGTCAGTATGTATCATTTGATTAAAGTCAGTGATAATGCCGATCGCCCAGAGGAAGTAAGACTCAAGGTGTTTTTGCCAAGAGAAAATCCCAGAGTTCCCTCAGTTTACTGGATTTGGAAAACAGCAGACTGGCAAGAACGGGAATCTTTTGATATGTACGGCATTGTTTACGAAGGTCACCCCAACCTCAAGCGGCTTTTGATGCCAGAAGATTGGGTTGGTTGGCCCTTGCGTAAGGATTATATCTCTCCCGACTTCTACGAATTACAGGACGCTTATTAAACAGTGACCAGTGACCAGTGACCAGTGACCGCAGTGTCACTCTCGTTCCCACCCTAACCCAGACCGATGGATTGGGGAGGGAGCCGAAAATTCAATTTCCCCCCTTTCCCTTTCTAAGGGGGGACTAAGGGGGTATTTTACCTAGAAAAATTTCAAGTATTCTTTAGCAAAACATACGGCATCATCCTGCTTGACCTGAAGAATTTATGCATTTGACACTCACCGCCCGCGCATGGTCGGTGATTCTTCATTCATCCTAGCCACTTGCTCAACCAGGTTCCAACCCGCGCAGAGTAGAGGTTGCTAGTCCTGAAGCGATAAAGCGACGAATTATAGTAATATTAGGGTAGCTGCTCATTCTAATAACCAAGCAAACAATTCCTTAACTGTCAGTTTTAGTTCACTCGCAAAGGATGGCACGGGAAGCAGAGCATCTGGTTCATCAAAAACCTCTGTTTCTTGCTTGGGACGATAAACAAACACCGTTTGCTCTTCCGGATCGATCGACCAACCCATTTGAGTCCCATACTTCAAACAATGAAGAATATTTTTCGTTACTCTTGTCTGGCTTTGGTCGGGAGACAAGATTTCAATTGTCCAATCTGGCGCGATGGAAAATGCATTGGCAACTTCCCCTTTCCGATCGTGCGGAATCCTGCTCCATACAAAAACTGCAATATCTGGTACGATTGAGCGATCGCCAAAAGTGCAACGTAACTCAGGAAATGCACGAGCCAAACGTTTAGGCTTAACTACAAGATTAATGGCAGGTACAAGCTCTCCTTGAATTAAACTATGTTTCCCTTGAGGCATGGGTTTTTGATGAATTTTACCATCAATGTACTCACTGGCAGGTTTCGTTTCTGGTAGGTGTAGAAACTCCTTCAATGTCAGTATATTGGATGCTGCTTGTACCATTTGAGGTTTGTCTCCAAGACCATCAGACCAGTTTTAATCCTTATTCTACCTATTGATTTTATGAATTAGAGGCTTGCCTATCCGGTTCTTGCGTAATTAGCGTGCTAAATTATTTGAAAAATCAGATGGAATCTTTACGGGGCTTTTATTACAGCCATTATTGACTGCAATAAACGTATTTGCGTTAAAATGCGCGACTATAAGTGCTTGTAAGCCTTGATTTTAAAGGAAAGTTATCGACTGCGATCGTAAATTAGCACGCTAAGTACGCAAGAACCATTTAAGTGATACTTCTATAGTAGATAGATTCGTAGTTCTCGTCGAGATTAACCCTGATGATTATTTGCCACATCTTGCAAGCTTAATTGACAGAGCTTCCCTGGATGAACTGCTGAAAATCTCTGGAGAATATCGGGGAACAAGACGTTCCTTAGTATGGTTGGCAGAGCGAATGTCGTCATTTCCTGAGTTTTTCCAATATAGCGAATCTATTTTATGGAAACTAGCGCTTTCTGAAACAGAATTCAATCTCGCTAACAACGCTACACAAATTTGGCAACACTTGTTCCAGATTTTCCTATCTGGTACAGCTGTGACTTTTGCTGAAAGGATGGATTTATTAGAGCGAAGATTGTTTACAGAAAATGAAGTGCAAATAGAGCTTGCACTAAAATGCTTAAGTAGAGCTTTTGATACGGAGGGTTCGCGTGTATTAGGTTCAACTGTAGTTGCTCTTAGAATTCCCCCTCAAGATTGGAATCCACAAACAGAATTGGAGGTAAAACACTGTCTAGATAAAGCACTCAATGTTTTATCAAAAGCGGCAAGAAGTGATATATCTAGTCTTCATATTGGTGCGCTGAATGTGGCAATAGAGCGTTTACCTACTCTTTTAGCTAATGGATACCTAGTTCAAACTGAGTTAGCACCTGCAATCAGCTTAGTCGTCAAACCCAAACAGATTGCGCGGGCTTTTTCTGAACTTCGCTGTACATTTGGTGGACGCTCAATTGTCCCTAACATTTCTGTGTTTTTATGGGAAAGAATCCCACGCAAGGAAAATGGTGGGATTGCCAATCTGACTTTTCAATTGCCCCAGATTGGACTATCGAAATCCTATCTCCCGATCAAAGTCAAACTGAAGTGACCAAAAATATTCTGCATTGCCTCAAGCATGGAACTCAGATCGGATGGCCGATCAATCCAGAGGAATAATCCGTATTTGTTTACACGCCAAATCAAAGCATCACTTTTTACGATGAACCAGGAACACGTTTGCCAGTGCCAGAATTTGCTAAAGACTTCAATCTTACTGTAGAAGGCTTGTTTGGCTGGTTGCTCGAATGAGTTATGCGGTGAAGAGAGGGCTTCATCTAGGGTAAAATATTTCCTGGTAAGGTAATGGGTGTTCCAAAGCCTATTGTAAAAAAATCAACAGTACCCAGAATACACTGAGCACTGTTTTACTTTGTTTTTTTCACGAACCGTATAGTTGAGAAACGGGGTGAAAAACCCAGAAGAACTCAAAAAACCCAGAAAGAATAAAGCTTTTCTTCTATAAAGATTCAATATGTGTATGAAAAGAAGATGAATAATTAATGAGAAAATTCTCATCGGTAAAAAAATCAATTTCTGTGAGTAATTACCTCGGCATAGGACTTACGCAGAAACCGGGTTTCTTTACCAAAAAGTGTCGTTTCAGCCATGAGTCTCTGCCCAGAAACCCGGTTTCTTGCCTGGGAGTGCGTAAGTCCTGTATAGCACTGCACATCTCAAAGAAGGCATAACTACAGGCGGAATCAAATATGGTGAGCTTTAGCCCTACTTAAATTAAACTTTTTCAGAAATAATTTAGTAGGATTCCTATAGTAGAATAAATTCGAAAGTGTATTGCATCTCCAACTCTCAATAGAAGCAGCAAGCGTTTGATGGTTAAACCAATCGTTCTAACAAAACGGCTCGGCAGACAGATCATCCACTGGCTGCTCCAAGAAGATCGGCAAGAAAAAGACGGTCCTTACCGTAAAGAAAAAGCACACCGCAACCATCCTTGGTGGCAAGTGATGTGCTTGACAGGGGTAGATTATTTCTCAACACTTGGCTATCAACCTGGTATTGCAGCATTGGCCGCAGGTGCGCTCTCTCCTATTGCTACCCTTATTCTAGTTCTGCTGACACTCTTTGGAGCGTTGCCGATCTACCGACGCGTTGCTGCTCAAAGCCCTAATGGTGAAGGGTCGATCGCAATGCTCGCACATTTGCTTCCTTGGTGGCAAGGTAAATTCCTCGTGCTTTGCTTGCTTGGCTTTGTGGCAACAGACTTCATTATCACTATTACCCTCTCAGCTGCTGATGCCACGGCTCATATCGTCGAAAATCCCCTCATGCCAAGTTGGCTTCACCATCAGGCGATCGCTATTACTTTATTACTTATAGCAATGCTAGGTGCAGTGTTTCTTAGGGGTTTCGGAGAAGCGATCGGCATTGCAGTTTTTCTAGTTGTAGTTTATCTATTGTTAAACTTTGTTGTCATTGGCGTTGGTCTGTATCAAGTCCTGAATCGCCCTTCGGTTATTACTGACTGGCAAACTACACTTTTTGCAACCCATCAGAACCCCATACTTATGCTAGGGGTAGCCATTCTGCTGTTTCCAGAGTTAGCATTGGGATTATCTGGCTTTGAGACTGGGGTTGCCGTTATGCCCCTTGTGCGAGGCAGTAGCAAGGATGCTCCAGAACAGCCCAAGGGTCGCATTCGCAATACGTTTAAGTTGCTCACTGCTGCAGCATTAATCATGAGCTTCTTTTTACTTGCTAGCAGTTTAGTAACCACTCTACTGATTCAACCAGAAGAATTTAAAGCAGGGGGCAAAGCAAGTGGACGTGCTCTTGCCTATTTAGCACATACATATCTCGGCAATGGCTTTGGTACAATTTATGATATCAGTACTATCACTATTCTATGGTTTGCAGGTGCATCTGCAATGGCGGGTCTCCTCAATATCGTACCCCGTTACCTACCGAGATATGGTATGGCACCAAGTTGGGCATTAGCATCACGACCCTTGGTATTAGTCTATACAGTTATTGCCTTTGTTGTCACAATTATCTTTAAAGCAAATGTAGAAGCTCAAAGCGGAGCTTATGCTACAGGTGTGCTTGTATTGATAAGTACAGCAGCATTTGCCGTGACCTTATCAGCACACCACCAGAGAGCAAAGCGAAAAGTCTTTGCTTTTGCAACTATTACACTGGTGTTTATATACACTACTGTTGTGAATATTATTGAGAGACCTGAGGGAATCAGAATAGCTACGTTCTTTATCGTTACTATCATCTTCACCTCCTTGATATCACGCGTGTGGCGTTCAACTGAGTTACGTGTGGAGCGCGTTGAAATAGACGAAATTGCCGATCGCTTTATTACGGAAGAGAGCTTGGGTACAATACGACTCATTGCAAATCGCTTGAATGCAGGCGATGTGCAAGAGTATTTTTTAAAAGAGACAGAGGTGCGCGAAGACAACCATATTCCACCAACCGATCCCGTTCTCTTTTTAGAAGTTTTGGTATCCGATGCTTCGGAATTTGCCAACATTATTAGAGTCAAAGGAATAGAAGTTGGTGGCTACCGGATTCTGCGTGCTGAAAGTGCTGCTGTACCTAACGCTATTGCTGCTATACTCATTTATCTTCGCGATCGCACGGGTACGATACCGCACGCTTATTTTGGATGGTCAGAAGGTAACCCAATCAAATACCTACTGCGTTTTATTTTATTTGGTGAGGGCGATATTCCTGTTGTCACCCGTGAAGTACTTCGCAAGGCTGAGAAGAATAGCGAAAAGCGTCCAGCCATTCATGTAGGAGGGTAGGAGGGTAGGTTGGGTTGAGGAACGAAACCCAACATTGACAGACATTTGTTGGGTTTCCTACAATTTCCTTATCCGAGCAGCAATTAGCTATTTATGAAAAATGGTACTCGCAGAAAGTTGAGCTATCATTTCAGCACGTGACGAGACTGCTAGTTTGCGAAACATCCGCTTGAGAGCCTGCTTTACAGAGTTTTCTGTAATCCATAAAGATGCGCCAATCTCCGCACTAGTAAGTCCCTGGGCGACCAGTTCGGCAATTTGAGCTTCTCGCGGAGTCAGGCGATCGTAATTTAATCCAAAGGCAACTGGGTTTGAGCGCAATACTGCCAGCCGCGTAGAAAGATGTATACATACAGCACTTAAATCTGCTAAGTCATCTGCATGAAAAGCTGGATCGCTTCGGTGTCGTGTAAAGGCAATCCCGCCTACAAGCTGACCGTTGCTCACAACCGGACCCACCATCACATGCCCATGATCTGCACGAGGACAAATCGTTTGCCAAACACCAGGAGGCAAAATCACTTCATCATGCACAGCAGCATGGCGCTTAACCAAATAGCGCAAGACAGGATTATAATCTAACGATAACGCTCGTTGGATGATGCTTGGAGTGTTAACATCGACAGCAGGAAGCTCATCTAAAAAAGTCAACCTCCAGCGCGTAGCAGCGAAGTATTCTCCCACTTTGGCCATGATGGGTTGTCGAAGTTCTTGCTCGTCCCGAGCCTGAGCGATCGCATGAAATAAAGACTGTAAAGAAGTTGCCATAATTCCTACTGCTCGTTCTTGCTATTGCTACTACGGCAAAATGTACTCGTTCGAGGTCTATTCGTTGCTTAGGATAATGTACTATCTTAACTTTGTCAAAACACAGAAGTTGTTTCAGAACTTACAGCAGTTTTCGCCTACATGAATCACACCATTTGTAAGGACGCAAGACCGCCGCGCCCCTACGACTGTGGTCTATTTACCTGAAACTAGCTGTAATTCAAACCTTATTTGAGGTTACAGAAATGAATACTCAAAATGCAAACAAACTACAAATTGGTATCTTTGTCAGTCCCAACTGCTATATTCCAGACATTATTGGAGTTTATACCGTGTTTAGCGTTGTTCCTGACTGTGAGATCCACTTCATCTGGGAGAATACCGATCTCATCGTGGGGTATCCAAATTTCCCAATGCACGCCACAACGACATTTGCGGAATGCCCACCAGATCTTGATGTCCTTTGTATTGGAGCTTCTACAGGCATATTGTCAGATGAAGCTTTAAAATTTCTAGCAGACCGAGGCAATAAAGCAAAGTACTTGATTGGGATCTGCGGTGGTAGCCTCATGTTGGCTGCTGTAGGTTTGCTAAAAGGATATCGCGCTACAGCGACCTTCTCACTCGTTGAAGAACTCCGTAATTTTGGGGCGATTCCAGTGACGGGAGGTGAAGTTGTCGTAGATAGAAATCGAATCACAGCAAGCCCAGTTTCTGGTTCGTTTGATGCGGCGTTAATTGTTTTAGGAAAGCTACGGGGTGAAGATGCTGGCAAAGAAGTGGAATTGACGATTGAGTATGCACCTCACCCACCATACGGTACGGGTAGTCCAGAGTTAGCAGGGCATGAACTTACCCAAAAGGTAGTTCAAAAGCACGAGGTAGTTTTTGAAGAATTCCGCAAAGCCGCACGACAGGCATCAGAACGTTTTGCAACTGTGAAAGTTTGAGTTCTTTGGCACAGCTATATGCCAACCTGTAAGGCTCCCCACTGATATCTACGCTGAATACAGCCGAACTGACAATCTTCAACGTGAGATATGTCATTTCGGCGTTTCAGGTGAAGGTGCCATCTTTACGAGTGTGGAGAAAAATGGCATCGGAGAAGGGGGAGATATTCGCATTGCCACAAGTATATTTTCTCTAACAAATGGAGCGCAATTGCTTGCTGTTACCAGAGGAGAAGGTAATGCAGGTAATGTTCAAATTCGTGCTTCTGATGCTGTAAACATCGCCGGTAGTACTTTTGGAACAGGTGATGCTGGCGATATTATTATCAATGCTCGTGATAATATTCGTGCTTCTGGGTTTAGACAATTTGAGAATTTGACACTTCCTACTGCTGTTTTCAGCGTTGTTGCCTCTGATAGTAGAGGTAACGGTGGCAATATTCGTGTTAATACTGGTTCGCTATTTATTGAGGATGGAGCGCGATTTAGTGTTTCCACATCGGGTCAAGGTAGCGCTGGAAATATAGCTATTGATGCTCGTGATGCTGTTGTTGTAGATGGAGTTAATAGAGTCGGATTTTTGAGTGAATTGTCTACTGCGACACAAGAAGATGCAAGCGGACGAGGGGGAACAATAACTGTTAACACAAATTATTTCCATATTAGTAACGGCGGGTTAGTAAATGCTCAAACTACTTCGGCTTTGCGTGGCGGGGATGTGACGATTAACGCAAATAAATTTGAAGCTACCCAAGGTGGACGAATTTTTACAACAGCTACGAGCCAAGGACGGGCTGGTAATATTACCCTTAACGCTGATAAAATCAACCTCTCTGGCAGAAATCAGAGAAGCACTAGCGGACTATTTGCCAACACAACCTCAACAGCTTCTGCTCGCGGTGGCAATATTCAAATAAATGCTAGGCAATTAGATGTGAGCGATCGCGCCCAAATCTCTGTCAACAGTCAAGGCAGTAGTGTTGCTGGCGATATTAATATTGATGCCAATAGAGTCGAACTGAGAGACAACGCCAAAATCATCGCCGAAACAACATCCCAAGATGGTGGTAACATCTTCATTGATAATGCAAACCTACTGCTACTACGTCGTGAAAGCCTTGTATCTGCAACCGCTGGAGAACAAGGCAATGGTGGTAACGTAAATATCAACTCAAAATTTATCATTGCCATTCCCAAAGAAAACAGTGATATCACAGCCAATGCCTTTGAAGGCAATGGTGGCAGAGTTCAAATTAACACTCAAGGAATATTTGGTACGAAATTTCGTTCCCAAGAAACAGATGAAAGCGATATTACTGCTAGTTCGAGATTCGGTGTTGCTGGCATTGTTAATCTTAACTCTCCCGATAATAGTTCGATTCAAAACAACCTCAGCAAACTTCCTCAAAACGCCATCGACACCAATGCCCTTATCGCCAATAGTTGCATAGCCCGCAGAAATCAACAAAACGGTTCCTTCTTCATCACAGGTTCTGGTGGTTTACCAACACGTCCTGGTGATGTTTCACTTTCTTCCTATTCCACTGGAGATGTGCAACCAGTACCTAGCGCAATAGAGTTAACAAAATTACCGACACAACAACGACCTTGGCAAATTGGCGATCCAATTATCGAACCATCTGGAGTATACAAACTCCCAAATGGGAAGCTTGTACTTGGTAAGGAATGTTGATTTGATACAAGCCCTGTCAAGGTGGATAAAAACCTCAGGAAATCAATAACCCTCTCACCTCTTACCTCTGCGTACTCTGCGCCTCTGCGGTTAAATAAATGACTTTTAAACCGAAGAGTACACTCCAGTAAAGACGATGAGGAATTGCCACCTTCACAGGGCGCTTCTGTACCCACCCTACGTGTAATGGCGCGAAGGGAGTCACGCAAAATTAGCTAAACACCAACTTTACTGTTGTTACTCACAACTACGGATTCACTCAACTGCTGACTTGAACTTGGTGACGGTGGCTTGCGCCCAGAAATGTCACGCAACAATCCCATAAGGGCGGGAACTACTGTTGGTGTCAAAATAGTGGAGAACGCTAAACCACCTGTGAGAACAACGCCCAACCCTTGATACAGTTCCGCACCTTGACCTGGTACGACTGCTAGGGGTAACATACCAAGCACGCTGGTTCCTGCTGACATGAAGATGGCTCGCAAGCGATCGCGTGTCGCATTGTACAAAGATGCATCATACTCTTGTCCCTCGTCTTGCTGCAACTGCAATGCCCGGTCTACCAACAAAATCGCGTTGTTCACTACGACACCCGTAAGAATAATAAAGCCCAGTGCCGTAATCATATCCAAAGGTACAATCAAACCGGGAATGCGATTGGCAATCACCAAACTCAACAATGCACCACTCATCCCCATGGGTATAGTTGCCATAATGACAACTGGGTAAAGAAAAGAACGATAGAGTGCTACCAACAACAGGTACGTAATCAACAATGAAAGTACAAAAGCTGACGCTAACTGAGAGACTGTTTCTGCCAATCTATCTGCAGAACCAGCGAGTTCTATACGATACCCTGCAGGTAAACTAGCTCGTAACGGTTCTAATATTTCATTATTTGTTCTCTGTACTAAAGCGCCAAGAGGTGCATCTGGTGCAAGGGATACCGTCAAGGTAATGGAACGCTCCAAGTCCACATGGTTAATCACGTCAAACCCTGTGGTCTCATCGACTTGTGCAACATCACTTAGCTGTACCTGTTGACCGCGAGTTGTGTAAATGGGCAATTGGCGCAGTTGCTCTGGTGTCTGCACAAAAGTATTCTTTAACTCTACCGATACATCTAACTCTTCTTTCCCGTCAATAAAATCTGAAGCAATACGACCGCCCAGTGCAGCTTCTACCATTGTTCCAACTTCAGCTTCAGATAAACCCACCTCAGATAATCTTTCTCGATTGGGCATGACCTGAAGCTCTGCGGAGCCAGCAACAAAGTTGGTACGGACATTCCGAACCCCTGTATAATCCCGCAGTTTTGTCGTAACTTGTTTCTCCAACTCGCTCAATTGTTCCAAATCAGTACCGACAATTTGAACCTCAAACTCCTTTCCCGGATCTTGAAAGATGGAGAACCGAGTAGGAATCAGGAAGCGATAACCTACAAAGTTATTACTTTGAGACCTCATGCGCTCCACCATTTCAGCCAGTCCACTGCTTGTCGCAAATTCTGGCTTTAAAGTTGCAGCAATTCCTCGTCTTCCGGGACGCTCGATAAATAAGACGTTCTGAACTTCTGGTTGTGCTCTGAGAAAATTTCTTGCTGGTTCTGAGATGCGGATAGCTTCTTCAACACTTGTCCCAGGTAGCGGTTCTGCTATCCAAAACACTAAGTTACGGTTTCCTTCAGGCAAATAGTCAGCAGGTGGTAGTAAGAAAATACTGGTTACCAATAAAGCAATTGGAATAGATAAAATAAACAATCTTCTTCCCAATCTTTTCCGCCCTAATGACCAACGAACAGTTGATGCAAGGAAAGATTCTAGTTTGCCTTGTAGGCGGCGAAAGATTGCTGATGTGTAGAATACAGCATATTCAATTTTGGCAAAAAAGTTGGTTTTTGCTCTTTGACCGTTGAGCGTTGATTGCGATCGCTTAGCAGTTAATAGCGAATTGTCGTCCTGAAGCATTTGCATAGCCTCTGACTGTTTGAGGAACAATCCAGAGAGCATAGGTACAAGGGTTAGGGCTGCAAACAGGGAGAACAGAGAAGAACAGGAAAGTGCGATCGCCATATCAGCAAACAATTGTCCAGCTTCGCCCTGAACTAACACTAGGGGAAAGAACACCACTACGTTTGTGAGGGTAGAACCTAGCATTGCACTCCAAACTTCCTGAGTTCCTTCAATAGAAGCTTTCATGGGATTTTTGCCTCGTTGCATATGAGTAAAGACGTTCTCAATCACAACAATGGCATTATCGACTACCATACCCACAGCAAAAGCTAACCCAGCTAAACTAATAATGTTGAGCGATCGCCCCAACATTGCCATCACAATAAATACTGTCACCAGCGTGGTAGGAATGGTTAGGGCAATCACTGCAACTGTTCGCATAGAACCGAGAAACAGCAGCAAAACTATTGTTGCTAGCAAAGCACCACTCACCAAGTTACCCTGTACCAAAGCAACAGACTGATTGATATATTCGTTCTCATCGTAGTTATAGACAAAACGAATCCCTTCACCAGCACGGTCAAATTGCTGTTCCAATTCTGCTAATGTTGTCCGGATTCCCTGAGAAAGTTGTGGTACATTTGCCCCTACTCGCCGGATAATGCCCATCGCAACTGTAGAATTGCTGTTGAATATAAGGGCGCTATCTAAAGGCTTGCGACCCATCTGTACTTGTGCAACATCTCGCAAGTACACTGTACCTGAATTGTCTCGTCGCAGGATGAATCCCTCAATTTGCTCAATTCGCTGGGAACGACTCACGGTACGAACTCGATATTCCCGCCTACCTAGAACTAAGGGTCCACCTCGGATGTCTCTGTTATTCTCTCGCAAAACTCGCACAACATCACCAATTGTGAGATTGCGATCGGCAAGGGCTTTGGGGTCAACTCTGACCTCGACTTCCCTCTCTCTTCCTCCAGGAATATTGAACTGTCCGACTCCTTCTACTCGCCGCAACCGAGGCACAATAGTCTCTTCAACAAGGTCGCGATAGTGGTCGGGATCGCTCTTGAATCCGGGTTTCGGAGCCAGAGCAACCCACATCATTGGTGAATTGTTACCGCCTACGAGTTCCACATCTGATTCATTGGCTTCTTCTGGAAGGTCTTGTACTTGCTGCAATTTGTTGATGACATCCACAAGACGCTCGTTAACATCACTATTCCATGTAAACTCCAAAGTGATGCTGCTATTTCCCGCACGAGAACTACTCGTGATTTCCTGTACCCCTAGAACTTCCTCCATCCGTTCCTCAATGGGTCGGGTAATGAGGTCTTCCACTTCTGACGGAGCTGCACCAGGGTATGAGGTGGTGATGGTAATTTCCGGGCGATCGCCTCCTGGTTGTAATTCTAACGGTAGATTTAAGAGTGAAAGCACGCCAAAGAGGGCTAGCAGACAAAAGAGTACGAAAGTACCGTGACGCCAGCGAACAGCAGTTTCTATGAGGTTCATATCTTATCGTTCCATAACCTTAACAGCTGCACCATTAGTTAGACCATCCCCACCTTTTAAAACAATGGGTTGTCCGGCTTTCAGTTGTGGGTGAGAAATGGCAACTTTTTCTCCCATGTCAGTCACTAGTTCCACTTCATACTGCTTGGCTTTACCATTAGCAACTGTAAACACAAGCCACTGATTTTGTCGCCGAGTAATGGCATCACGAGATACAATAAAACTCAGTGTATTTGCTGGTAACTCCAAATTTCCTGTCACTGCCATCCCTGGTAACAAGCCAGAAGGCGGATTGTTCAACCGTACTCTCACCCGTTGGCGTCTTGATGCTGTATCAGCAGAGGGAACAACACCTGTTATCTGAGCGCGACCCCGCCATTGAGGTAAAGCCCGAGTCGTTAATTCTACCGTGTTTCCTGGCGTAACTCTACCACTGAGTTCTTCTGGCAATTCTAAGAAGATATCAAGTCGATCGCCTGCGACTAAGTTGACAATTTGACCGCCATTTTGTACTAAGTCGCCAGAACTCACCAATCTTTGTTGCACGACACCACCTAACAGTGATTGAATGCGGGTTCTTTGCAAGGCGAGTCGAGCCTGATTGACTGCTGCAGTTGCGGCTGCTACGTTAGCTCGTTGCGCGTCAATTTCTTCACGGGTGGGACCTGCTTTTGCTTCAGCTAAAGTTGCTTGTGCTGCTAGCCGTTCGCCCTTTGCATTATCCAATGCTGCTTGAGCTTCCACTAACAACCTTTTGGCAAGAGCTCCTTGTTGCACAAGATCGGTGGAACGTTGAAGGTTATCTTGTGCTTCTTGCTCTCGTGCTACAGCAGAACTTAACGCTGCTTGACGCTGAGCCACGATCTCAGGACGAGTTCCTACCTCCAGTCTTGCAAGGTTGCTGCGCTGTTGTGCTAACTGTGCTTGTGCCTGTGAAATAGCTAGGCGCTGATCGGTATCATCTAATATAGCCACGGTCATTCTAGGAGTGACGCGATCGCCGGGTTGCACTAAAACTTGTCGAATCACACCGCTTGTCTGTGCTCGAATAGTTGCTTGTTGGGTAGACTCTACCTGACCCAAGAGCTGAATGCGTCTTGTTCCAGTACCTGGAGAAAGTTGTACAACTTCCACTGGACGGGGTGGTGGTGTTTTAGCTGCTGCTGGTTTGGATACAACAGTTGTAGGAGAAAACACTCGCCAAAGCGCAACACCGGACGCTGTTAATGAAAGTACTAGCAATATCCAGAGCCAAATTCTTTTAGGACGAGAAGACTTTGGGTCGGGTTGTGCGGGAGTTTCTAATTGATTATCTGTAGCAGTAACTTCAGGTTCAACAGTTTTCATAAATTGTTAGTTGTTATTAGTTAGTAGTTAGTTGCTACTGGTCACTGATTAGTTATTAGTAGGGGCGCAAGGCCGCCGCGCCCTTACAGTTGTGGTTAGTTGCTACTGGTCACTGGTCACTGGTCACTGGTCACTGATTCGCTGAGCTTTTAGCTGGAATTGTCCAGTAGTAAACGGTTCTACCGTCTACTTGCAAGGTTTTCTCAGGTTTCCAATCACCCATGTCAAAAGCATGAGATACGATCCGCGTACCGGGTTTGAGTTGCTTAAACAACTGGGGTCTTAACTTAACATTGAGTTCGGGTAACAAGTAGAGAGTTACTACTGTTGCTTCACTAAAGTCAGTGGTAAAAAGGTCTTGCTGGCGGAACGTTACCTTGTCAGTTACCCCTGCCTTTTTGGCATTCTCGTTAGCCTCCTTGATACGTTCTGGGTCAATATCTATACCAACGGCTCTGATTCCAAATTTTTTGGCGGCGGTGATGGGAATTCGCCCATCCCCACTACCAAGGTCATACAGAACGTCATTTTTAGTTACCTTAGCGACTTCCAGCATTTTATCTACGACTTCTGGTGGTGTTGGTACATAGACCACATCAGGTTGCTTTTGTGCTATTTCAGTTGTAGGAGAGGACTGCTGAACTTCGATAGCAGAAGAAGATGTCTCGCTTTTTTCCTGAGAACTAACGGATTGCGGGCTACAACTAGCTAGCACTAGGCTACTGAAACTAACAGCTGTTAAGAATATTTTGAAGAACGATTGCGATCGCATAATATCTTTCTCCATTCGCTTACAAGTTTGTGGAAGTAGAACGTTCGCGGTTAAAAAACAGCAAGGGAATACCCGTTAATAGAACTACGACACCAATGCTGCCTCCTATACCTGCGTAAGTTACGCTTGAGTAAAGTAGGTAACCACAAATGGCGCAAAATAGCAACGGTATTAAGGGATAAGCCGGTACGCGGAAAGGACGAGGTACATCTGGTTCTCTAGAACGCAGGACAAGCAGTGCGACTCCGGACAGCAGAAAAAAGAACCAGAATACAGGGGCTGTGTAGTCCACCATTGTTGCAAATCCTTTGCGCGTTACAGCACCAAGTATGACTAGCCCTAGAGAAATTGCCCCTTGAACTAATAAAGCATTAATTGGGGTACTTCTGCGCTCTTGCCACCGTCCCATAAAGCCAAATATGGAAAAGTCCTGTCCTAAGGCATAGTTAGTTCTTGCTCCAGTAAAAATAGTTGCATTGGCAGCACCTAAGGCTGAGACGGCAACAAGAATACTGACAAACCTTGCGCCATTTTCTCCAACAGCGCGACGCATCAAATCAGCCGCAGGTGCTTCTGACCCTGCCAAGCCTGTCAATCCTAAGCCTTGTAGATATGCAAAGTTAATCAACAAGTATATGACTGTGATGATAGCAATACTGCCCAGTAGCACCCGTACCATGTTGCGCTTGCCTTGGCGTACTTCAGCTGATATGTAGGCAGCTTCATTCCACCCACCATAGGTTAGGAGTACAAAGATCATTGCTAACCCTAATTGGGTTTGGGGGGGTGTGGCTGTTGGATTACTTACGACTACAGGCTTAGCGAAAGCAATACCGACAATGACAACGAGTAGCAACCCCAAAACTTTCGCAATTGTGAGCCAGTTTTGTGTCTGTTTGCCTTGCTGCACGCCAAGAACGTTTAAACCTGTTAGACAAAGGACGACCCCTGCGGCGTAAATTGCTGAAGAGTATTCTCCCAAACGCAGCAATTGTGAAGCATAATCTCCAAACACAAACGCCATGAGAACAATGGAACCTGTTTGGATGACAGTCATTCTTGCCCAAGCAAAGAGAAACGCGGGGATTTTACCAAAAGCACGCAGCAGGTAATGATAGGTTCCACCAGCATGGGGATAGGCTGTTGTCAATTCGGCGTAGCAAAGAGCACCTATGAGGGACATTCCTCCACCCAGTAACCATACTAACAGTGCTACCCCTGGATTTGCCGTATTTCCCGCCACTAAGGCTGGCGTTTGAAAGATACCTGCACCCACTACCATCCCTACAATCAAGGCGATCGCATCAAGGGTTGAAAGCGTAGGTTTCGGTAATGATACTTTTGTTACCATAAAATCAATAACCTGGAAATTTCCGGTCATTAGTCAGAAAAAAACATTTTTAAAGCTTAGGTTGCTATGGGACTTGTTTGCAATCTGTCTGGATGGGGACTAGGGATCGCTTAAGAACAACCAATGCTCATTTTTATTTACCCTGATTTACAAAGGTTGCTCGTGATTGTTTAATTATGGTTAAGCTATATGAATTTGTAGTGAAACTTTTGTGAAAAAAAATTTATATTTAATTTATACTTCGGATAAGCCCAATCCCTAATTCCCAATCACTCGCTTAGTTTTCAAAAAGTTTAAAAACCTGCGGTAGTTTGCCCTCAAGAGTTTCCACTGACTTACAGTATGCAAGAGGATAAATGCTAAAAATGTGTAGGCAACCCAGAAATGCGAGCTTCGTGCTACACTTACAAGTGCAGAATTTTGCGGAATAAAGTTTGGTAAAACAAGCCCAAAGAATTTGACGTTATTACTTTTATACGAGTTAGAGAGGAAAAAACCAGTTACAGGAACTGCCCACATGAAAAGATAAAGGCTGGTGTGTAGAGAGACGGTTTTCAACCATTGTTTGCTCAACTTTGGCGGACGCTTTGTGTACTTGTTCCACCAAACACGCAGCAGAATAAATATCCGTAAAGTCAACAAACCCATAGTCAGTACCGTACTTTTTTTGACTGGCTGTAGCGTACTCATAGATTTGAAGGTCAGTACTCGTATACAGTAAGGGTTACATTTCTTAGTATTCCCAATCTGTATGAATGACTAATGAAAGTTTTATGAATACTTTTTTATCATTTCTTGACAAATTACTGGTCTTCAGGTTCTTCATCTTGTGGTTTGTCAGAAACCATCACAAACTCAGTCTCTTTACTGGAATCTTTGCCCCATCCATCTAAAACATCCTTAATCAGGACTTCCTGTACCCAAATTTTAGCAACAACAGTTAGGGGTAGTGCCAAAAACAAGCCCAGGAAGCCAAAAAATGTGACGAAAAATAACTGGGAGATTAAAGTAATTGCTGGTAGCAGCGACACTTGATGCGCCATGACCACAGGCGTGATAAAGTTACTTTCTACTTGCTGAATGATAAAATAGAGGATAAACACAGCAAGGACTTTCCACGGAGCATCTAGCAGAGCGATCGCTATAGCGGGTATAACACTCATGGTAGGACCGAGATTGGGAATTAAATTTAAAAATCCTGCTAAAACACTCAAAGCAAGCGCCGAACGCACCCGCAATATTGATAAGCCAATGATACTCATCAGCCCTACTACACCCATAGCAATAAAAGCACCTGTAACCCATCCCTCCAGAGAGACTTCACATTGATCTAAAATTCCATCAACGCGCCGTCGGTAAAAAGAAGGAAACAACCTTACAAAAACTTTGCGGTAAGCCAAAGGGTCAGATAAAAACATTCCTGTTAGAACTAACACCAGCAAAATCTTCAATAGCACTTCCAAAGAACCGGAGACAAAAGCGAAGGAACTGCCTACGACACGATTGATTATGGGCTGTGCTTCTTTAATTAAGGTATTAATGTCGGGTATATACTGAGTTAGTTGTTGGGGAAGACGCCCTCTCAATTCATCCAACCAGGTGTTAAAAAGCCCCAACCCTCTGGGAACTTGTCTGGTTAATTCTTGAAACTGGTCTGCAAATGGTGGCACAATCAGCCAGAAAAAGCCGATGACTAGAGCAATAAAGACACTAACCGAAAGCATTACAGCAATTCCGCGCTTAACTCCTGACTGTTGGAATCGTCGAGCCAGACGATTTAAGGTAGTTGCTAATACAACGGCGGCAAATATCAGTAATAGCGCTTCCCGAATTTGCCACAAAATATACAAAGCAAGAACAATGACAATTAAGCCAATCCACTGACCTAAATTCACGGCATGACTCCTGGCTCGTTACGAGCTGCTGTACCCTTGAAGCAGTTAGTTTTCCAATTATCAGCTTTTTGCTGACAGCTTTCAATTTGCAAATAAGCTAGCTGATTTTAGCAAGTTCTGTAGCTTTGGGGTTTACAAACTAATTTTGTTTTTGGAATCGCCATAGTAAAAGACCCGCCATGATGACTGATGGCAAAAAAACTATAATCAAAGCGTTAGTTGCTGTCGCCGAAATCAGGAGACTTGCAGGAGCGTACTTAATCAGAACGGAGAGCGCGGCGGAGAGTAAAAATACTTTGAACACAAATCCAAGCTGATTTTGCATAATCATGGCACAAGATATGGCTATTTGCATTGATTTTGTCGTGAAGATACGAAACGGGAGCTTAGCACAATATTAGTTAATAGTTAGTGGTTAGTTGTTAGTGGTTGGTGGAACAAGCACTAGCGATCGTAGGGACGGTATTCTCGCTTGAGAGTTGTCACTAAATTTACTCACTACTAACGATAACAGGCGAGACGCCTGTCCTACACACCAACCACTAACCACCAACCACTAACCACTAACCACCAACCACTAACCACCAACCACTAACCACTAACCACCAACCACCAACC
>NZ_KQ976354.1:1272991-1300778 GCF_000346485.2 Scytonema hofmannii PCC 7110 | reverse complement strand
CCCCAACAACCAACCACCAACCACTAACCACCAACCACCAACCAACCACCAACCACCAACCACCAACCAACCACCAACCACCAACCACCAACCAACCACCAACCACCAACCACCAACCAACCACCAACCACTAACAACTGTGGAACGGGCGTCCTCGCCCGTTCATCTGTGCAAATTCAAAGCACAACAGCTTAGCTAATCTTGAGAAAACTTGGCAATATAATTTCTATAAATATTGACAAATGATAAAATGAATTTTGTATAATAGGCGACATATTAAAAATCCCATCTGTACTCGTTGAAGCAGAAAAATGTTATGACTTAAGGCTTAATGAATTCTTAAGCTTGGATTTTACCATCATGTCATTAACATTGTGTAGAAATTCAGAACTCCGGCTTCCAAAGTCTCTTAAAACGGGATTAACCTTAAAATTATAGATTTTAACAAGAATAGAAATAATTATCAACTAGTTGCATTTAATATTGAGTTCCGCTAGAGTCAAAACAGACACTTAAAAAAAATCCTGGTTACTACTCAAAGGGTTTAATCAGGGTGCTAACAAAAGTAAAACATCAGGAGATGGCGTTATGTCAGATAATCTTACAGCTTATAGCCAAAAGCAATTACGTAAGAGCAGAATTCAGGTTGAAATCAAGGAAATCTCTGTAAAATCTGTCAGTACAAATACTGCTGCTCAGTTAAATTCCGATTCTGATGGTGGGGACTTTACCAACGAGTAGTTGCTAATTACTTGCATTGAAGCTATAACTAAAAAGAGTAAAGTGCAAAAATAAGGAGGTAGGGTACAGGAATGCTGTTCCCCTCTCCTTATTTATGTTGGAATCTTCATGTCTATTAATTGAGAAAAATTGGCAATATGAATTCACTAGAGTATATATTAAAGCCATATACTATTGAAAACTTCCTAAGTAAGAATTGGACAACTCAGGCAGTCTTCATATCTGGTGAAAGTCACAATAAGTTTTCTCACTTATTTTCTTGGGAAAAGCTGAATTACCTTTTGAACTTTCATCAATTCAAGTACCCAGAATTACGTTTCGCTCTGGATGAAAAAGTTTTAGATGAAAATGCTAACACCAATCTTATTAAACAGTGTCAAGAGGGTGCGACTCTCATACTTAATGGAGTGCATAAACTCACTCCAGAGTTAGTGAATTTTACCTCTGAACTTAAGCATGATTTTGGATGTGGTGTACAAATTAATGCCTACTCTTCTTCACCACAAAAACAGGGATTTTCTTCCCACTATGACACCCATGAAGTTTTTATATTACAGATAGAGGGAACAAAAAAATGGTTTGTTTTTCCCGATACATTTAAGTATCCTTTACCCAATCAAAAATCATCTACAATGGCTCCTCCCCAAGGAGAACCTTACTTAACGTGCGTCCTCAAACCGGGAGATGTCCTGTATATTCCTCGCGGACACTGGCATTATGCGATCGCCCTTGACGAGCCCTCACTGCATCTAACTTTAGGAATTCATTGCCGGACTGGAATCGATTTTCTAGAATGGGTTGTGAACCAATTGCGCGACTCAGAACAGTGGCGTCAAAGTATGCCATTGCCTATAGAGTCAGATGCTGCTAGCTATATAAATAATCAAATGACTAACTTAAATAACTATCTTTCCTCTAGTAAGATATATGATGAATATGTAAGCTATTTAGATAGCTTGAGCAAACCACTGGCGACATACTCTCTGCCTTATCAAACTGGGTTCAATATCTTTGAGCGAGGTACGGAAACAAAGTTCAGAAATAGTAAGTTTCAGCGAGTCAAAATTTCTGAACTCCCAGACTGTAGTGGATACACAATTCTCGTTGCAGGAAAAGAAGTATCCCTAAGAGGTATTGATTTTTATACTGTGAAAAAAATATTTACCACAGAGGCTTTTACTGGTAATGATGTAATTAGTTGGCTACCAGATTACGACTGGGAGATAGATATTGTTCCCTTGCTATCTCGCTTGGTAGTTGACGGCGTCATTTTCGTAGACAACGATCGCTCACATAAACCAATCAGCTCATCATAATCAATGAACACTTTCTTTTGTTCCGATTCTTCACGACAAGCAGGAGAAGATATTATTGGCAGTGCGACCAATCACCAAACTTACATCTTAATTGAATGTCCCACACCTTGGGCGGCTGAAGTCTTTCACTCCAGATGGGTGCCAGAAAATTTGCGAATATTAGTAGAGGAGGTAACACAGGCAAAAGTACCCATTAGGTTCCTCTTGATGAGCAATGATTCATCTCACAAAGTAGACAGTACAACTCTTTTGATTTATCACAGGAAAAAGGAACTGGGTCAGGGATATCGCAAGCAAGAATGGAAGCTAGAAAATATAGAGCAAGCGGCTCCACTTATCCGAAAGTGGTTGTGGGGTGACTTCTGTGACAATCAAGTAAAAGCAACTGCAACCAGAGATATTCTAGTATGTACCCACGGGAGCTACGATAAGTGCTGTGCCAAGTACGGAAATCCTTTCTACTATCAAGCCACCACCACCATTTCCGAGTTGGGATTGAATAATATCCGCCTATGGAAGTCCAGCCACTTTGGCGGACATCGGTTTGCACCCACAGCAATAGATTTGCCAGAAGGTAGGTACTATGGTGTTCTCGATCCAAAATCATTCAAATCAATTCTTACTCGAACTGGTGATATTGAATGCTTGAAGAAAGTCTATCGAGGTTGGGGAATATTACCATATCCTCTTCAAACTATGGAAAGAGAACTTCTCCTCCGCTATGGATGGGATTGGTTTGACTATAAAGTTGCAGGTCGAATCATCGAACAAAATTCAGACGCCAGTAAAATTCATGGGGAACTGTCTTTTGAGAAACCAGATGGTTCTCTACAGACTTACCAAGGAATACTTATAAAAGATGAGACAAAGACTTTGCATCTCAAAGGTTCTTGCCATGCAAGCAAAAAGTCAGAGTTTGTGAAGTACACTTTTACTAGTCTCTTACCAATTGAGGATAAGCTTGTAACTTGTAGTACATGAAAACGTGAGGAATGTCTAAGTAATCAAATGGTTCCCCCTCGGCTATAAATCCCACGCGGTTGTAAAATTTTAAAACATTGGTTCTCGCCATAACTCTCAAAGTTTTGAGATTCTTTTCAGCAGCAGTTGCAATCAATTTCTGCATAAGCTTAGTGCCGATACCCTGATTTTGAAATTCTGGTAAGATAGCAACATAAGCGATGCTTCCCAAATCTTCTGAAAGAAGGCGCAATCTTGCAGAACCTATAATTTGTTTGTTCCAAAGGGCGATCGCATGAAAGGCATTGTCTTCATACAAGTCTTTCTCTGTTCCCCTTGGCAGACCTAAAGGTGCTCTCAGAACAAGCCACCTTTGGTAAAGCATATCATTAAACTCTATTTCATTTTGAATTGAGCGAATTTCTATCATCTTCATGCCGTTTTTCCATAAGGGAAAGATACTCTAATTCAACTGGGGTAAAAACGACTGGTCGCTCTAAGAGAAGAAGTATTTCGCGTTCAAATGGGTCTAGGTTACATTTTCTCAGCTTTTGCAAGCGCTTATACACTTGTACTAGCTGTGGTTCTCTCTTCATAGGTACAATCTCAACTTGCTGATGCTTTAAAGTGTACCTGTACATAATCATCAGATCTACGTCTCGCACCCAAATATCAACTGTGCGATCGCTAACAGTACAAATCCTTCCCAATCGATTATGGATTTGAGTGCGATGGGGAGCAAAAATTTTAACTAATGCACCCTCTACTAACTGAAGATGATGGGCTATTTGGATGCCATCATCGTGTTTGAGATGAATTCCAGAGCGAACATCATTCTCCAATTCTTCAATCACAGCACTTAAATGGGATAACTGTGTGATTTTAAGAGACTGCTCGGCAAAGGGGGAATGGTCATTTATAACTGTTCTACAGTGAGTATCCCTGTAAGTAGAGTCTTTTTGACCAATGTTGGTAGTATTAACAGTGTATGTTTGCTTTCCTCGCTGTACTTTATGGGATTATTAATTTCGTTAGCCCGCCAAAAGCCCCACACCGACACAAAGTGCGGTATGTGGAGTTTTTACTATTGTTGTTTTATTAGCGTTTCTATTATAGGAGTGTAAAATAGAAAAGTCAATTGTAGAACGGATAATATAAATAGAAAGTTGATATTATAGGAAACAAGACCAAGCATGGCAGGGGAACAGTACGCGCCAGGAGAACATCCTAACAGCAAAGCCAATCTTATTTACCATGAAGGTAGACCGAAAGCTTTTGGTGCAAAAAAACGGAAACGAAATCTGAGTGTTACTGAAGAAGGATGGGAAGGGCTACAGCCAATCATCAAAGAGGCTGGCTGTAGCAGTGTATCGGAGTTTTTGGAAAAATTGGGCAGGGGACAGCTGAAGGTATCAGCCTGAGGCTATGAAAAATACTCTTAGCTCGCTCTAACCCCTAACCCAAGCGCCCCTAATCCCTAACTCTTCTGCCAAATTTTAATCGTTTTATCCAAACTCCCACTAACTAAAAGTTCTCCAGAAGTTGTAAATGCAACTGCTGTCACAGTGTGTGTATGACCTGCAAAAGTGGCCAGTAATTCACCCGTTTCTAGATGCCACAACTTGATGGTTTTATCGGCACTACCACTGGCAATAATTTCACCGTCGGGACTTAGTGCGATCGCATACACTCCGTCTCTATGTCCTTTAAGAGTACGCAGTAATTCTCCAGTTTCTAGATGCCAAATTTTAATCGTTTTATCGCGACTGCCACTGACCAAAATTTTACCATCTGCACTTGTAGCCAAGGCACGCACAATGTGAGCGTGACCTGTCAACGAGTGTACTAACTCTGAGTCAAAAGTTGCGACTCCTCTCGGACGAAAGATGCGCCACACTTTGATTTTGCGGTAGCTACCTGTAATGAGTGTTTTGCCATCAGAACTGAGAGCTAGGGAATGGGCTGCAGTATCATCTAAAGATAGGGCAGTGGTAACCTGACGTTCTGTCAAGTCCCAAAACATGATTTTCCTATCATCTCCCCCAGTTGCTAAGGTCTGCCCATCTGGAGTAAAAGCAACGCAGCGTACCATTCCATTATGCTTGTGCATAATATCTATTAAGTCTTGTGCGCCTACGTGCCATATTTTGATTGTAGAGTCTGCACCCCCACTGACCAAAGTGTGTCCATCTGGACTAAAAGCGAGAGCATTCACTTCATCTACCAGCCCGGAAACAGTCCAAGGATGTTCTGATAAAGTCCCTACTAATTCACCTCTAGTTAAATCCCACAGCTTAGTCTCTCCACGGCTACCACTTGCTACTATGGGTAAAGCATCACCTTTATGACCCCTGTAACTAAAGGCAAGACAATTAATTCCGCGAATATGTCCCTTTAGGGTCTGCCAGCATTCCCAGTCTCCTATTATACTTTTGAGATTATGATCGGGCGGAAGAGTTTGAGTTGTTTCCGCTATAGCAAAGTCGTCTAATATTTGTCTTGTGTCTTTTTTGGTAGCTAAAGATTCTAAATACCAACCTAATCCCCCAGCGTATAGTAAATGACTTGGAGTGATATAAAGCTTTGGCTCACTCAACTCAATGTGATCTGTAGGTAGAAAGCCTGCGATGACTGCTTGTTTTTCGTAGCCTCGTTTACCTGTAAATGGATAAAATAAGCACAGGAAAACCAGGACTCGGTGATTTTTTAAGTCCTCTTGAGCGATCGACCATCTTATTTTGTCTTTCTTAATACCATTGAAGCTTTCTCCATCAGCAGCATGAACTTGAATACTGACTTTGGGGTTATTGGCAAGCACGTAATGAAATTTACTTTCTCCACGTAAATTGCCTTCATCGTCCAAAACCATGTTATTCACAACGTCTTGAGGCACTTTTTTGACTTGTTTCCCCAAGCGATCGCTTATCACACGGTCTACAATTTGTTCTCGAAGAAGGTAATCTTCTGCTTGTTGCTGGAAGTATTTTGGAAAAGGTATTGCCCAATCAGGAGGTTCGGGATATTCAGGCGGTGTAGAAGGGGGATTTTTGGCAACAATTTCTGCTTGTTGGTGAGCAATTTCCAGCAGTTTTGCCAATGATTCCCCCCAAAATGCCATAATCTCGCTGTGGCATCCTTTGACTTGACTTTCTAGCAAAGACAGATCGTAAGTTTTAGGTTTTTTTACTCGTTGAAGGAAATCGGCTTGTTGGGACTTGAGCAAGCTAATCCAATCCATTTGAATTGCTGGGGGGCAGTGTTGCATACCTTAAGTTATGTTATGCCAGGGCGATCGCTAAGTGAGTTTATCAACTTTGGTTAGTCAAAAAGTCAGTAATTCCAGTAGTTAATGTAACACAATCATTTGTATGTGTAGATACGAAATGTTTTGTTATTTAAAATCGACGGTATATGTGGTGCAGCGATGGGTTTTGCCCTCCTAGCCAGAATGTAATGGTTGTTAATTCTAGCAATTCAGAGAACAATATATTGTTTCTCAGGAAGCATTTTTGCCTAAAATTGTTCTGGAAGACCCAACTTCAGGTGCCGCCAAGTTGGGGAACCGTATTCCTCAATAAAGGAAGCCCCGATCAGCCAAAGTACGCTATGAACGAGTACGTTGGATCGCGAAACTTAAGAATATTGCCATCCCAAAGACGAAACTTGATTGCCTAAAGTTTCGTCTTTGGAACCTACTACAAATGTTTGATTTCTCGGAATGACTGTGTGAATTGGTGCAGTTTTTGAATGTTCAATCTGTTTAGTTAACTGGCAAGCACGACCTTCCTTACCCTTCCCTTACCATCCATAGCAGCATCCCAAGTAATTTTTCCACAGGCGGAATCAGGTACTCAGTCAAATCGATTGTGACAGTTTGTTCTTCCAACTTCAGAAAAGTCCACCGATTACCACTAGTGACACTGCCATAAATAGTTGGTATGGGATGTTCTTTAGCAACGTTAAATCTTTGAGCTGCAACCATTTCGGCAATACATTGTCCCAATCCCGCCTTAAGATTTTCCTTCTTAGCCTCAACAATCACAATGACAGGTGCTTCAATTAACAACTGTTCGGGAGAACGGCTAATTAAAAAGTCACAAGTACCGCTTAGTCCAGCATCTGGATCTACAGTGAAATCTTCTCCTGAGAAAAAACTGATGCTTCTATCTAAAATTTTTCGGACCTCAAACAAAATTGGACTGACGATCAGTTCCGAGCGGGCTTTTTCCGAGCCAGTGGCGATCGCCAGTGGAATACTCTCTGCTAAAAACTCTGTTAAATATGGGCTGGTTGCAATAGGTTCAGTCTCTGGCAAAAAGCGCGAGCCTTCTTTAAAGGTAAGATTAAATTCCTCCTTAGCTCGTCTTAAACTAAATTCACTGTATGCCATTTCGACTTATTCTACAAATGATGTGCGTAATGTCATCAAATATAGCGTATCACATTTGCAGCAGATTCGATTTTAGGAGATAAGCTTTTGCCCAACCATACCGTTCGCTATCTTTGTAAACACTAGCTAATATAAAAGCACAAGCTCGTGCCAATTCGTGTACCTAAGCTATGAATCTCTTCCCCGTTCCGCAAACCGATCCGCCCCTTCCTGCTTGGCAAACTCTCCCTACAATGTACGATCTTAAAAGCGAAGATCCAGAGGAACCCGGTTTGCCTGACGAATTTCATGACCTCCAGCCTCAAGTTTTGAGTCGTACACTGCGGCTGAAAAACTATACAACAGATCAATTCTTTACTGGAACCGATCTCAATCTCTACTATGATGTCGAGCATACCCTATGGCATAAACGTCCCGATTGGTTCTTAGTTATTGGTGTACCACGCTTATACGCAGGACACGATTTGAGACGTAGTTACGTCATTTGGCAGGAGAGGAGAAACCCCTTTGTCGTCGTGGAACTCCTCTCTCCGGGTACGGAAACTGAAGATCTTGGCATCTATGCAGAATCGGAACATGAAGCGGTGGAATCAGTTCAAATTCAAGCTAGCCAACAGTTACCTTCTCTAGAGAGTCAGAATGGCTCAGAGACTAAAGATACACCACCATCCAAGTGGTTCGTGTATGAGCAACTCCTACGTGTGCCATACTACATTGTTTTCAGTCGCTATACAAATCGTGTGCGATTCTTTAAACTAGTAGGTGGACACTACCAAGAACAACAACTCGATGCTACGAATCCGCGCATCTGGATTGAGGAACTAGAAATTGGGCTGGGCTTGTGGCTCGGAGAGTTTGCCGGGGTTACTCGTCTGTGGCTGCGCTGGTATGATGCTCAAGGCAACTGGATACCAACAGATACAGAACTAGAACGCCAAGAAAAACAGCAAGCTTTGGAGCAAATCGAACTAGAACGCCAAGAAAAACAGCAAGCTTTGGAGCAAATCGAACTAGAACGCCAAGAAAAACAGCAAGCTTTGGAGCAAATCGAACTAGAACGTCAAGAAAAACAGCAAGCTTTGGAGCAAATCGAACTAGAACGAATCAGGGCACAACAAGTAACAGAGCAATTGCTACACGTAGCGCGGAATTTACTCCAAACGGGGATGTCGATCGCACTTGTTAGCCAACTTACTGGATTACCTGAAACCGAGGTGCAAAAGTTGCAAGAGTAGTAAGTCGAGCCAGCCTTCAGTTGTGATACTCCCAAAAAGAATAAGTGCTGTCCCTCGATACTGCGATCGATTAGAAAAATCATGAACCTGACTCAGTACGTTTGCTTTTCCTCTTTCTCCCTTGCTCTATGCCTCCAACGTCTGCCCGCTATGTGCAAGGCACACGCTTCGCGAACGCGAACGCGTCAAGTTCGGTTCATTTAAATAGGTATCTTCGGGCGGAAAGGGAGTAAGATTTATTTTATAATTTTCACTGACAATCGCTTCAGAGTCACCAAATTGTAAAACATTATTGCGTGATTTGACCTAACTTTTTTAAAATCTGCAGTACGTTATAGAGTTCATTACCACGATTGCGAACATCGAAAATATCTGAAGTAACATATCTAGGAACAACAGTTTTCATCAACTTGACAAACATAAAGCTTCCACCTGAAGTGACCATACCGTAAACTTCATTGTCAGGTGCAGCTAGCATATATGCTAATAATTGTTCGAGTCCAGCTTCCACAGAATACGCAACTTGTTTCGATTCAATTACTGTCACCCAAAATCTCTGATTGAGTCTTAAAACATCTATCCGTCCTTTGACTTTAGTATCTCTATCTTCTGTTTCAAACTCAATAGATTTTTCTAACTTGATATGAAATGGAGGTAGATAAAATTTACCAATAAATAATAAGGGTGACAAAACTACGGTATTGACAGTATTTTCTAGAAAAGGTGGATAATTACGTAAATTAATATATCCAGCTTTAATTTGATTGAGTAACTCTTTTTCTGGCTCTGTTAATTCCGGTAAATCTGATTGCCATTCTGGAAATATATCGTCTTCAACTAATTCTAAATTAAATAGCTCGCGTAGCTGTTCTAAGGTGATATTTTCTGCAGGAATAGTATTAGTCACTTTTCATCTCCGGTCATAGAAATTATTGCAATGAGGCGATCGCGTAACCAATACACATCAGTTTAGCGCAATACATTCTTCTAAAATTAGTATAAACTGATACATAAGTAAGTTAAGTCTTCTTATTTTACTCAGATACCCGACTTCGCTACTTTGCAAAAGTCGGGTATCTTGCTAGCAACAAGTGGCTTCACGTCTACGCACTTTTAAAACGTCGTACAAATGAGTTTTATTAGCATTCCGAACCATGTCTAAAGCGACTTGATGTGCTTTGACACGCACTTGAGCATTAGCACCGAACCAAGTAGATTCTAATCTCTGTGCATCAGATGTCCCTCTTTGATGATCCAACCATTGAGTGATGGCGTTGTAAGCATCCCAAAGAGTCTTGCCTTGATTGCCGATTCCGTTCTCAAAGTTAGCCAGAAGTTGATTCCACTCAGGATGCATTCTAGGACTTGGAATGCCCAAAACCGATCCCGTGTATGTTGCAAATAGTTCGCTGTTGAGTTCCTGATTTGCCATTGCTTGGTACTCTTCAACGCTGAAATGAAACTCCCGCTTTGTTAAGTCAACTAAATCCTGTACTTTAGCCAGTTGAGCTTGGAGATCGAGAGTATGGGGGATACAAATTGCTTTCTTCTTCCATAAATCTCCAAAGCGATGTGCGGCGGCTCCACTGAGAGTATTCCAGCAGACGACCCGAATTGGAGTAAATTGAATCCATACAGCTGATGAGCCATCATGAGAGTTGTGCAACAACAAGTAGGGGCGCACCCAGTCTCCAGGAACAACAGCAGCTTCAGTAGAAACGATTTTTGCCAGAATCCAAACTCTCTTACCTTGCTGAAGACTACCAGCCGCCTCCAGTTCTACACCCCCTTTTTCGATCAAAGAGTCAAACCACCGGAAAGCATCCTGATTTTGCAGGGGTACGTAGTCGTAGTTGACTGTTCCTAGAATATGGCGATAAGCCGAAGGCTTAACGGCTGAAGCCGTATCGCAATCTCGTATCAAGTTTTTCTGCAAAACTGCTTGTTCTTGCACGTCTGTTTGTCGATATATCGGCTCTTCCATCACCCGCCAATTAAGTCCCGCTTGGACTATGGCTTCTGAGGTAGTGGGTGGTTTATTTAAAACTGTTCCTAAACCGTGCCATGCAGCTTTGGCTACGAAAAATCCCGACTCAAATTGGTGTGCCATACGCAAACCTCCAAGCGATATACTATTATAACAATCAAGCTGTACAAATGGGAATGCAGATTTAAGAATTCCTGACGAGGACGTGTTAGCTTTTGCTGTTAGAAATGGCAAAGTGGTTTTGACTAGCAATCGTCGTCATTTTATACGGTTACACAAATTACAACCAGGGCATTCTGGTATTATTGTTTGCACAGTTACGAAATCCTTGACATTTTGCTCTCGTTTTGAGAGAATCAAAAAAAGTGATTTTTATTGATTAATCAACATGAAAAAACTAGAGATGAATGCATCTAATTTCGATTCGCCACCTCCGCACTGATGCTGCTCAGTTCTCCGATGTCAAAAAGCAAATTGACAACTGGTATGCAACCGTCAAAAAGGCAGATTGGCATAGCCTACAAGATATCCGTAAAGTTTACCAGGATGCTGAAGCAGTTGGAAATTTCACTGTCTTTAATATTAAAGGCAATGACTATCGCCTAATTGTTGGTATCGATTATGAGAACGAAGTAATTTACTACAAATATTTTCTAACACACCCCGAATACGATAAAGGAAAGTGGAAAAATGATCCTTACTTTTGATCGAAGCACTTATCGCAATTTGCTGGCTGAAGTGGTTCCTGTTGCAATTGACACAGAGGAAGAGTACGAAAGGATTTTGAAAGTAGTAGAACAACTCACCTTTAAAAAGAATCGCACAATTGAGGAGCAAGCTTTACACAAGTTGTTAGTGATATTGGTTGAAGCCTATGAGACACAGAACTATCCGATGGATGAATCTGCGCCTCATGAAATTTTGCAACATATGATGGAAGCGAGTGGTACCCGTCAAGCTGACTTGGTAGGAATTATCGGTTCGAGCGGTGTAGTGTCCGAGGTTGTGAGTGGAAAGCGTTCCATTAGCAAGGCACAAGCTAAAGCGCTGGGTGATTATTTTAAGGTGTCACCGAGTCTGTTTATTTGAGTTGAGCATATATTTTTTGTTTACACTTTCGGGCAAATACAGACCTATAGGACTTACGCAACCTCAACGGTATTTTAAGGGTTTCACACGTTGTCGATCCCCCAACCCCCGCCTTCTTTGGTGAAAACTACAAACCTGCTGCTAAAGGTACCAATCTCTTCGCCTTGGACAACAACAACCGTGTCGATGTCAATGCAACTGGTGCGATTCGGCTTTAGCCGTTAAGCTCCGCTTATCGCATCTGGTAATATCAGCATACCTGATAACAGCTTTGTCGAAAACAGCCTAATCGAACTACCGCAAAATCCGATTGACACCAATACTCTCATTGCTAGTAGTTGTATTGCCCGTGGTAACAAGCTTGAAGGTAGTTTCATCATTACAGGTGCTGGCGGTTTACCCAACCGTCCTGGAGATGTTTCTATTTCGACTTATCCGACTGGTACTGTACGTAATGTAGAGCGTTCGTGGCAGAAAGGAGATCTTATTGTGGAACCACTTGGCGTGTATCGACTTCCTTCGGGGAAGATTGTTTTGAGTCGGGAGTGTTCTTGATAAGCTTAGCTTCTTATTACCACATTTAGTTAAATTCTACGCAAATTCACCAGCCCTTATCTTTCGATTTTTTGAGATAAGCTTTCGCCCAAGCATACTGTTCGCTATCTTTTTTGAGTAGGTATGCGGCTACAGTGTGTCTTTTTTCTTCATCTTTTGTATTCCTAACCACTCGCTTGATTTCATCATCGATATCTTCAGTTTTAGCACCACGTTGGATTGCTTCTCTAAACCAATAATCTCCATTTGGATAGTCACCTTTATCATAGGCAATAGCTCCCATTAATGTGTAAGGCTGATAACTGAGCGCATGATATTGCATAGCTTTTTTTGCACAACTTTCAGCATCAAATAATTTATCAATATCTCTGAATGACGCACCTCTAGTGACTAAAATTGCTGATTTGAGAGTATTGTCTTTTATTTGGTTTAAGTCTAAGTTAGTTAACTGTAAAGCTTGCTCGGATTTGTTTGCCTTACGCCAATAACTACTGGCAGTTGGAATATGCCATTTGTTTCCTGTTCGCTGGAATTCTTGGACATAAAACTCTGCTTCAAGGCTGTAATATTTAAGGGCAACTTTTCCATCACCTGATAATAAACCTTGTTCTAAAAGTTTCAAAAATAGTATAGGATATAATCTTTCGTTTCTCTCCAGTTTTAGTAGAATCTGATAAAATGGCTTAAATGTCAATTTATTCTTGAAATCGATGAAACCATACTTTTTCTTAAGCATGATAAAGTCCCGTTTTTGAAAAAGAGTAATAATATCTTCGTAACCATTATTGTTCAGCCATTGAACTTCCGATTCATTGAGAGTCTCTCCTAATTTTATTTTAGACTTCAAAGCGTCAGCGTATTTTTGATTCGCGATCGCAATCGTTTCAGTGAGTTTGCGATTTTTCATAAAGTTAAGATCTTGTTCGCTTAACTTACTTTCTGACTCAAGTCTTTTAAGAACTTTGTACAAGTGGCTCTTAGGAGAACAATCCTCATGTCGTGTGGCTTTATACTTAACTTTTAAGGCAGCAAATTCTCGTGTTTTTTCCAACTCTTGAGCCATAGCAATTGTTTCGCTTAGCCCTTGCTGTTCTAACCAGTGAATTTCCGATTCGCTTAGATTATTTTCTGCCTCGATTTTTTGTAAAATTGGATACAAGGGACTCAACAACGATAAATCAGAATGTTTTTTTGCTTGATATTTCTCTATTAATTGAGCAAATATATTCTTTTTTTCTGACTCTTGTTGTTCAAAAACTGTTGCAGTTTCCAAGAGTTGGTTATCTAGGAGAAAATTATATTCAAAATCATTTAAACGTTCTGCTACCTCTAACTTTTTCAGGATTGGATACAGGGGACTATCAGGATAAGAATCTTGATATTGAGTAGCTTTGTACTTAGATTTAAGTTGAGTGAACTGCTGAATATCTTGAGCGATCGCATTTGTCTGAGATAGACCGTTGGAACTTAGCCAATGAACTTCTCCAGACGTGAGGAATTGTCCTGATTCAATCTTCCAAAGTATAAAATATAGAGGACTAGATTGCCAGGAAACACTATGATGTGTAGCTTTGTACTTGGCTTTTAATTGTGAGAATTCTACTCCTAAATTGGCAAAATCCCTTAATTTATCTTCTTGTTCTTGACATATAAATCCAAGCTTCTGCTCTCTCAACCATTCAGTGTCTAATAGATTGAGTTTAATCCCTAAGTCAACTTTTCTAAGTATAAGATACAGAGGACTAGTGGGTGATAAATCTTGATATTGGGTTGCTTGGTATTTAGATTTTAGGGTAGTAAAGTGTTTAATTCGCTTTCGGTCGTCTTTATGCATATTGCTAGCACCCGCTATAGCACTGAGTGAAAGGTGTTATTGACTACTATAGCAACACTTATAAAAAAGGGCGAGTTCAACACCCCCTCGTCCTTATCTCCCTTGTCCCCCTTGTCTCATTACTGTACGTTCGCTGATTTTGCCAAGTTAGGTGACAGGCGTTGGCATAATAGTGTGCAGTTTTCTGCCTGGACTGCTTTTTATTCCTTCATTACAATTAGAAGCACGTATTGCAAGAAGGTTGTTGGTGGTTAGTTGTTAGTTGCTACATCGCTCCTAATGTCTGGATTTGACCACTATCCACTAACCACTATCTACTAACGACTAACAGTCTTTAGTCAAACATCGTAACAATTCATCAATTAAGTTGAGGCTCAATTGTAGATATTATGAGTAATCATACTGAATTGACTATTGCCATTCAGGATATGCAAAAGAAAATGGTTAAAGCAAACTTAAAGGAATTGATGAGCCAAGATTCAGCACAGCGAGCAAAGTTAAAACTTTTTGTCATTGATGACCACCAGTTAATTTTAGGTGGAACCCTTGATGTGCTGCGCCAACAGTACCCAACTGCTGAATTTCTCACCGCTAAAACTGCACAAGATGCTGTTAACCAGTTATCAAACTCTCAGCCCGATCTCGTCGTTGTAGACCTTTCGATTCCGGAAAAACCAGGGGTGACAGCCCAAATTGATACGGGTTTGCAACTCCTGCAAAACTTAATGAAAAACTATCCCAATCTTAATCTTATGGTGCAAAGCAGTTACGTTAAGGCTTTAGCACGAATCAGACACGAGATAGATAATCATCAAGGAGGGTTCACAGTCGCTGATAAAGGGCTTTCCGAACAGGAGATGTTAACTCGAATACACCTTGCTATTGAGGGAGGAACTCATACACGAGATTTAGGAAGAAGAATAGAAGTTAAACCAGAGTGGTTAGAGCTTCTGAGGTTAGCTTTTGAAGAAGGATTAACAGATAAAGCGATCGCTGACAGGATGGTTGTGGCTGAACGCACGGTACGTAATTACTGGACTAAAGTCCAAGACGTTTTAGGCGTTTATCCTGAAGATTGCAAAAAAGATGGCAAGAATATCAGAATTGAAACTGAAATAAGGGCTAGAGAAGAAGGATTAATTGATTAGGTTATTAAGAGTATGCAGCGAGATATCTGGAGGTTATTTAAAGAGAAATTTACTATTTGGCGTTTGGGAGGACGGCTGGGATTAGTCGTCGTTTTATTAGTCCTCGTAGCTCGTTTGAGTGGTTGGCTGCAATTTTTAGAATGGGTAACTTTTGATACTTTTATCAGTTGGCGTCCCTATGAACCGATAGATGAACGAATTTTGATTGTTGGCATTAATGAAGCTGATATCAAAAGTGTAGGAAAATATCCGATACCGGATGGAGAAATCGCTGAACTTATTGAAAAATTCCAGGAATATCAACCGGTAGCAATTGGACTTGATATTACAAGAAACTTACCTGTAGAACCCGGTCATGAGAAACTTGTCGAACTTGTAAAGCAAAATAAAGATATTATTGGTATTGAAAAAATCTTACCTCCCGGTCAATTTTCTTCCATAGCTGATTTACCTCCCAAACAAGTGGGTTTTTCAGATATGATTTCAGATGAAGATGGTAAATACAGACGAGCGCTTTTAGGAGCAGTGAATCTTCAAAATACCAATGATTATAAATTTTCTTTTCCTTTGCGTTTAGCAGAAGCCTACTTGTCTCAGAAGGGGATTCTCCTTGAAAATGGACAACGCGATCGCCAAACAATGAAGTTTGATAAAATAGAAATTCCCCGTTTTTTACCTAATTCTGGAGGGTACGTGGGAACTGATGCGGGAGGAGTGAAGGCTCTTGTCAACTTTCGTAATGGAAAAGAAAGATTTAGAACGGTTTCACTTAATGATATCAAGACGGGAAATTTTCAGCCCGATTGGATACGCGATCGCATTGTCACAATCGGTATGACAACTATTAGCGCTCCTGACTTATTTAATACATCAGCCATTTCAGGATTGCAGCTTCACGGACAGATTTATGGAGTTGAATTTCATGCTCATGTTGTCAGTCAAATTATAAGTGCGGTTCTAGAATCGCGCCCGCTCATTAAAACTTGGTCGGAGGTATGGGAATATATATGGATATTAGGTTGGGCTGTTATTGCCATTAGTCTGAGTTTAGCGATCGAATCTCCGTGGCGAAATCTGTTTGCTATTAGTTTAGGTAGTATTGGTCTTATCGCAATTAGTTATTATGCATTACTTATTTGGGGTTTGTGGATACCCATAGCACCAATTTTATTAATTTTAGGAATAAACTTTGTAGATTTTCTGAGCGCATGCTATCAGTACGAGCAATCGCTAAAAGCTCAAATATTGATACGACAACATACTATTGAAATGGCATTTACAGAAATTCATAATGGACCATTACAAACCTTAGCTGCCTTGTTAAGGAATGTACAAAATTACGATTTAACCAAAGAAGAATTACTAAGCGATTTAAAAAATTTGAATTTAGAGATCAGAGATGTTGGTGAATATTTAACACAACAAACTCTTAATGTACAAGAAAGCCTCCGTTTAGGAAGTGGTTTAAAAATAGATTTAAAGCGTCCAATTCACGAAATTTTCTATGAAGTTTACAGTAGTACTATTGAAAGAAATCTTCCTTACTTTCAAACTCTCAAAGCTAAAGTTCGCTCCTTTGAACCTCTTGAAGAAGAATTTTTAACTATTGAACGCAAGCGAGAACTTTGTCAATTTCTTGAAGAAGCTATATGCAATGTTGGAAAACATGCTGAGGGAGTTACGCGGTTGTCTGCGACAGGAACAAAACAACAAGAATGGTATAGTCTCAAAATTAAAGACAATGGATTAGGCATCCGTTCCAACTATGAAAGTAAAGGAACCAAAGACAGTAAAAATTTAGCCAAACTACTAGGAGGATATTTTAATAGAGAACGCTTAACTCCTAAAGGAACTATATGTGAGTTAACATGGCCGATCGCAGGTAGTAAAAATTGGATTTCAACAATAAAGTTTCGACTCAAGTCTTATTTCCAGAGAAAATTAAGATTTTTAACAAAAACTTTACATCGCCGCATATGAGAAATCAACATTTTAACCCTTGGATAGTCTCTAGCTTTGTCCTGAGTATATCTTTAACAACAGCTTCCTTAGCTATGGCGCGTTACATACCACCTAGCGGTCAAAAACCTCCAGGTGACTATACTCGAACAGGAGGTGGAAGGGGATGTCCGGAAGATAAAATACCCTTAACAATTCTTGCTCCTAAAAAACACATTGGACAAACAACTTCTCGTTACCCTACATTCGCTTGGTTTGTATCTAATTCTTATCAAGTCGATTTCCGCATTTTTGAGTTTGATGCTAGCGATCGACCATCGAAACCAATAGGTAAGCCAGTACTATTGTCAAACTCTTTAGGAATTAATAAATACTCTTTACCAGAGAGTCAGTCCGGGTTAACGGTGGGACAAAAATATCTTTGGCAAGTTGCGATAAAGTGTCAGCAAGGATATTTAGTAGAAAGGGCAGAGTTTAAGGTGGTGGAAATGCCGGCTTCTTTATCAAAAAAACTTTCTATGACAGAAGATGGAGCTAAAAAAGCAGACTTATATGCTGAAGCAGGTTTGTGGTATAACGCTCTAGATGAAGCCCTGAAAGTTTCTCAGGAGAAAAAAATAACAAAGATAGTTTCAACTCTTCTGCAAGACTTAGCAACATTAGAAGAACCTAATACAACAGACAAATTAACTGATGTTGAACGTCAAGAGAGGCTGAAACGAGGCGAGCGCTTGAAGCAAATTGCTAATAGCAATCCATCTAATTAATTTTGATAAGTATGTTGGCTCAGATCCCCGACTTCTTTGAGAAGTCGGGGATCTAGTAGTCCCTCACAACCCATTGGATGCTATACTTAAACAAGTAGCGATAAGTGCAATACTTTATGAGTAGCATTAACTTTATACAAGAGATTTTAGACGAATTGCTTGTCTGTTAAGCATAGAAATACGAAAATACGTAGGTTGGGTTGAGGAATGAACCCAAAATTTACACACATTTGTTGGGTTTCTCCAAGGGTTTGCCTAACTACAAAAATTCTTATCCGAGCAGTATTGAGATAGAGTTGACTTCAAAGGAGGTTCTCTAATGACTTTACAAGAAATTCTTAATTCCATTGAAAGTTTGCCTACAGAAGAGCAGGAGTATTTATTTGAGTTTCTTCGTCAGCAACGAATTGAGAATCGGCGGATTGAAATTTTAGCTAATGCTCGGGAAGTAATGCAGGCTTTTAAAAATGGTACAGCAAAGAGGGGAAGCGTTGATGATTTGATCGCTGATTTACTAGGAGATGATGATGGAAGTTGTCTGGAGTAGTGGATTTAAGCGATCTTTTAGGAAGATTATAAAGAAAAAGCCACAGTTAAAGAATCAAATTGTTGAGGTATTAAGGCTTTTGGCAGATGATCCCTTTACACCATCTTTGAAATCTCATAAATTAGCAGGACATTTAGCAGGTTTGTGGTCTTGTTCTGTTACTTATGATTGTAGAATTATCTTTAATTTTTCTGAGGATGAGAAGTTGTTGGAAATGGTTATTTTATTGATTGATGTTGGCAGTCATGATGAAGTTTATTGAACAATTACTGAGAGGAAACTTAAAAAGTGAGGAGCTATTGTAAGAGGATGTTTGTAAAGTCCTAATTTATACTAGTTCTAGCGATTAGAAATCGCGCCTATACAAGCGAAACCCACCTACGTGGGTTTCAAAACCTTAATTTCTCGTTAGTCCGCGTAGGCGGACTTTGTTTGTATAGTAGCTCATTATATGAGACCAAAACTTTTAAAACATCCTCTAAGAAATTTATTTCTTGGAAATCCCTAATCAAAGCCAATTTCCAATCATAATGAATGGTGCCCAGTAAACAGGATTATCATGCTGGTCGTTGATATCTTCTATTTTTTTAGCCTGAATTAATTTTCGTTGAGCTGCACTCAAAGCTTGTGCTTTACTCATTCCTGATTTGATACCACTGTAAAATTCAGTTATTAACTTTGACGTTGATGCATCTGAAACCGACCATAAAGTTGCTAAAGCGCTTCTCACTCCAGCTTGCACTGCGACACCAGCTAAACCAAGAGAAGCACGTTCATCTCCCAAAGCTGTTTGACAAGCAGTCAACGCAAGTAATTCTACTGCACGAGAACCGCCATTGATTTGACGTAGTGAAGCTTCTAACTCATTAATCGTGAGTTTGTTACTATTTCCCGTTACTATAAACGTATCTTCTGGAATTGTGCCAAACTGAGCATGAGTCGCAATGTGAACGATTGGATAAACTGTTTTATTTAGTTCTCGATCTAACTTTTCTCGATTAAATTCTTCATTAATGAGCGGTTTATTTTCTGGAAATTGCTTCTTTAGCGTATCAATTTCAGATTGGACATTGGGTAACGCAGAGTATATTGTTCCATCGACTTCTACTTGTTTAGTCAAACCCAAAATCAAGGCACGCTTTTCTAGCTGATTTAGAGCTTTAGGTGCGGTTAATTTTAAACTAGGAGTGTTAGCAAGATCGTAATTCTCTACCAAAAATTTCTTTTGTTCCTTATCATAGAGAGCTGCCATTGGAATAATACGTAAGATACCATCTTGAACGAAAACTAGTGTTTTTATCTGTTCTTGGTTCAAATTATCTTTAAAAGGACGAATAAACCAGTCATAGAGATTTTGTGCGTGGATGGTATCGTATTGAGTTGGATTTAGAATTCCTTCTTCGAGACTTTGGCGGAATTTTTGTATTTCTTCTATAACTTTGTCACGACTTTCTTTGATCCACTCAAGCTTCCTTTCTCCACTTGGTAAACTGAGTAGAATAGCTATGTTCTTGTCTAGAAAAATAGAACTAAAGACAGCAGTATTATTTCCTAATAGTTCATCTACACTTTTTTCATTAGTAACCGTTAATATACAGTCATTCCCAAAGAAATTTTGTAATTCTGCCAGTTTTAACGAATCAATGGTTTCGAGTGCATTCTTTAATTGTGTTTTGCGATTTTCAGTCTTAATAGATCGTAATGAAGCTTCTTCTAGCCTTAATTGAGCTAACTCTAGATAAAGAGGCTTAATAACATCTTGAAAATCAAATTGTAAATCTCGTTCTGCTAACAGAATATCACTACGAATTTGTTCCAAAAGCGTGTATGCTCGTTGGTAAGATGGTAATGCTTCTGACTCTTTATCCTGTGCTTTTAAAATGCGTCCGGTTTGCCACTCCCACAAATACACGCTATCTCTGGCTTGCAACTTTTGGTCTGCTGACCACAATGCTTTTTGAGTGAAGTCTAAAGCTTGCTTATATTCTTGACGACATTCGTAGAAATGACCTAGCGATCCAAAGGCAAAAGACTCAGAACGAGAATCTTGCAAACTTTGAGAAGTTTTCACTGCATTTAGGAGCAGTGAGTTTGCTTGTGAATCTGATAGCTTTCTCTTTGAAGAGCATGGAATTAATGACGATGATGCATCTTTTGAACTCTCAGGTAAATTAGCTAAATCTATTGCAGCATAGATTTTGGGTCGCGATAATGGTAATTTGTCAAGCAAATTTAAAGCTTCTTGTATGTGAATCTCAGATTGGGAGTTTTCTGGTGTCGATTTTAGGGACGCGGAGGTCAAATTTTTCTCATCTTGAAGACGGTAATCAAGTTGAATTAAATTCAGCAGGACTTGCATTTGACTAACTTTGTCATCTTGCTGACGGGCAAGGCGCAGGCTAGATTGAAAGGAGTCCCATGCTTTTTTGTAATGAGCGATCGCATTTTTATGAAACTCATCAGCTTTGAAAATACCCAATTTTTGTGCAGAATCAGCACGAATTTTCTCCCGTTGTGCTTTATTTAAGTAGGCATTACCCAGACTGTTGAGTACTTTTGATTTATAAGCTGGTTCGGTAATCTTGTCTGCTTGCTCTAAATACTTAATTGCGTTGTCATACTTACCCCTAAGACGGTAAGCTTCTCCCAAACTTCCCAGCGCAGCAACTTCACCAAGCTTATCTTTTTGCTGGTGGGCGATTTGTAAAGCACTTCCTGGCAAACAATTTGATTTTTCTTGCGTGTCAGATGTACCGCATAGTAATGCGATCGCTTTTCCTGGTTGTCCTAAATTACTATAAGTTTGTGCCTGTTCGGTTAGCATTCGCCCGTATTGTTGCACCTTTCCAGAGTCACGGTAATACTTTGTAACCTGTTCCCAGTTGCTGAGTGCTTCTTCATTGTCTCCCAACTGCTGATAGGCTCTTGCCAAATTTTCTCTGACAATCGCTTCGTTGTTTTGATTTTTGCTTTGTTGGTAAAAATTTAAAGCTTTTTGCCAGGGCGCGATCGCACCTCGAAAGTCTCCTGCTTTGTATAGCTCAATACCTTGCTGTACGAGTTGGCTTGCGTCGGGAGTTTGAGCGATTATGCTTTCAATTTGAGCAAAAGACAAACAAAAGACGAGACTAACTAGAAAGAGTGTCCCTAGAACTTGACGTTGAGTAGACTTGCGATACAGGTTTAGCACGGGCTTACTCCAGCAGTAGATGACATATAAATTACCAGCTTTTTCTGTGTGTACAACTAATTAGTAAAATTTTTTTGCAAAATACCTGGTGGTTACAAGATCCCCAACTTCTCCGGAGATCTGAACCAACACGCAACTAAAGCTTCATAAAGTCTCAAAAGTTCTTACAAGAATAAGTCCCGCAGAAATAGTTGCAAAAAACTGCAATAAGTGTAACTACTTAATAAACCGCAGAGGACGCAGAGGACGCAGAGTAGTAAATGAACGGAGAATACAGGTAGTATGAGAACAGCGCATTTACGCTTAATAATTGAGAGGTTATTTTTGTGACTAGTAGAGGTAGGTTGACTCACAGTTGGGGATGGAGTTTGGCAGGGTACTTGACCACTTTAGGAACAATCTTAATCAGCAATATGAGTGCTGTTGCTCAAATTTTGCCAGATTCAACGTTGGGAGAGGAAAGTTCCACTGTCACCCCTAATGTGCTAATTCGAGGAATTGTGAGCGATCGCATCAACGGAGGTGCTATCCGAGGTGCTAACTTATTCCACAGCTTTGAGCAATTTAGTATTAATGAAGGAAGAGGAGCCTATTTTTCCAATCCTATGGGGATCGACAACATCTTCAGTCGCGTCACTGGCAATAATCCCTCCAACATTCTCGGTAGAATTGGCGTTTTAGGCAATGCCAATTTATTCTTGATTAACCCCAACGGTATTTTATTTGGTACGAATGCTAGCTTAGACATACAAGGTTCATTTGCAGGTACAACAGCCAATGCGATTCAGTTTGGCGAGGGAATTTTCTTTAGCACAACAAATCCAGAGGTGGCTTCACCTCTACTAACAGTTAATCCATCTGCATTTTTATTTAATCAAATTCCTACGGGAAACATTGTTAGCAATTCTGTTGCACCTAGCCCGCGAGCAAGCGGTTTTTTGGGACTGTATGTTCCATATGGTGAGAATATCACTTTATTGGGTGGAAATATCAGTATTAATGGTGGTGGAGTAGGTGCAGGGCTGAACGCTTTTGGTGGAAGAGTTGAAATTGGTGCAGTTGCGGGCGCAGGGACAGTCGGGTTAAAGCCAGATGGCAGCTTGAGCTTTCCAAGCAACCTCTCACTAGCTGATGTGTCGCTGTTTGGCTCTTTCATTGGTGTAGCAGGTGGTAACAGTGGTAACGTAGCTATTAATGCTCGTAATTTAGAGATTTTGGGAAACAGCAATATACTTGCAGGTATTCTCCCAACTATAGGAGGAATTGACAGTCAAGCTGGCGATATTACGCTAAATGCAACCGGAACGCTCCAAATTGAAGAACGCAGTCGTGTCGAGAATATTGTATTTACAGACGCGTTGGGTAACAGTGGCGATATTCGCATTACGGCTGGATCTTTGTCCCTCACCGATCGTGCTCGGTTGGATGCCACTACTTTTGGGCGGGGCAATGGAGGTGATATCGTAATAGAAACTCGCGATCGCGTCTCTCTAGATAATCGAGCAGCTATATTCAATGATGTTGAAGATGCAGGTAAGGGTACAGGAGGAAACATTCGGATCTCAACAGGCTCCTTATCTGTTACCAACGGCGCTTTCATAACTGCTAGTACTGATGGTCAGGGGGATGTAGGTAATATTACTATTGAAGCTCTCGATCGAGTTTCATTGGGTAGGGATGCGCGTATCCGCAACGGAGTTGAAGAGGATGGCATTGGTAACGGAGGGAGAATTCACATCAATACAAGGTCGTTGTCTCTTACAGATCGTGCTTCTATCAGTGCTTTCAATATTGAACAAGGGAATGCAGGCGATCTCCTCGTTGATGCTGAGGAGCAAGTTTCCTTAGATAAGGGTGCTGGTATTTTTAACTTTGCGATCATTGGTAATGGAGGAGACATTCGTATCAGCACTAAGTCGCTGTCAATTGCCGATAATTCTCGGTTGGAGGCTAATACCTTTAGACAGGGGAATACAGGTAATATTCTTATTGAAGCTGACGATCGAGTTGCTTTAAAGAATGATGCAAAGATTTTTAATGCCTCTCCAGATGGTATTGGCAATGGAGGAGACATTCGTATCAGTACTGAGCTACTATCAGTTGCTGATGATGCTGCACTAGGAACCAACACTTCTGGGCAAGGTAATGCAGGGGATATTCTGATTGACGCTAGTACTATCTCTTTAGATGGTGGTAATATTTCTAGCGAGGTTCAAAAACTTGCTACTGGCAGTGGAGGTAATATTTACGTCCACGCGCACTCGCTAACGGCAACTAATTTATCAACAATACAAACAGTCACTCTTGGACAAGGTAATGCAGGCAATACGATTATCAATGCAAGCGATCGCATTGTCTTTCAAGGAGGTAGTGAAGATGGATTGCGTAGTGGTGTTGTCAGTCAAGCCGGAAAAGATGCTGTTGGTAGTGGCGGCGACATTGAAATTACCACCGGGTCGTTAACAATGATTGATAAAGCTGGGATCGCTACTGGTACTTTCGGAAGAAGTCAAGCAGGTAATGTAATTATTAACGCTCGAGATAATGTCTCGCTAGACAACGCTAGTAATATCTTCAGTGCTGTGAACCCAAACGCTGAGGGCAGGGGTGGAGATATCAACATTACCACAGGTTCTCTTTCTCTGACCAACGGATCGCAATTAGACGCTAGCACCTTTGGGCTGGGAAGTTCGGGCAATATTACTGTCACGGCTCGCGATCGAGTTTTACTAGATGGCATCAATTCTAAATATCCAGATCGGTCTAGCACTATCTTTACTGAAGTTTTTCGGGGTGCAGAAGGAGATGCTGGTAACATTCAAATCTTCACAGGTTCTCTCATACTAACAAATGGAGGACAATTGGATGCAAAGACACGCGGACAAGGTAATGCAGGCAATCTTTATATCAATGCTCGCGATACCGTTCTCTTCGATGGTACTAGTGAGACTGGAAAACCTACTCGTGCTTTAAGCAGTGTAGACGAAGGTGCAGTGGGCAGAGGAGGCAATATTGAAATTACAACTGGATCGTTAAGACTCGATAATGGAGCACAATTGCTTGCGAATACTTTAAGCAAAGGGAACGCGGGTAATGTAACAATTAATGCACGCGACACAGTGTTGCTGAATGGAGTCAGTCGCAATGGAATCTCCAGTGCTATTTTTTCAGATACCAGAACAAGGTCAGAAGGACAAGGAGGAACGATCGCAATTAATACTTCCTCTCTCCGCGTTGCGAATGGAGCCGTTATCAATGCTCGCACGGCTAACTCCAGTCTTGGAGGGAACATTATAATTAACGCAAATATTTTTGAACTTGTGAATGGGGGACAGGCAATTACTACCACCCTAAATAGCGGATCGGCTGGTAACATCACCCTAAATGTTAAAGACAAAATCATCCTCTCTGGTAGTGACCCTAATTTTTTAGAACGACGCAATCAATTTCTAAATCAAGTGACAAATGAAGGAAATGGTGAAAGTGGGTTATTTGCCAATACTCGCTTGAACTCTACAGGTAATGGAGGCAAAATTAATCTGCAAACACGTCTGCTCTCTCTGAGCGATCGCGCCCAAATCTCCGCTCGCAGTCTTGGTTCGGGAACTGCGGGCGATGTCACAATTACAGCAGATGAGTCAGTAACTTTGACCAATAGTGATATCACAACTTCGGCACAACAAGCTTCAGGAGGGGCTATCTCTCTCACTGCAAAAACAATGCGTTTGTATGGCGATAGTGACATTCGGACAAATGTGGAGAACGGTATTAATAATGGTGGCAATATCACGCTCAAAGCAAATTCAATTATTGCATTTGACGATAGCGATATTCTTGCTTTTGCTCGGGATGGTCGGGGAGGTAATGTATTTCTTGATACTCCTGCATTTTTTGGGGAAAACTATCAACCTGCTCCTGTTGGAACGAATCCAGACACCCTGGATGGAAACGATCGCGTTGATATTAATGCCAGTGGTGATATTTCCTCTGGAATCATCAGCACACCCGATACCAGTTTTGTCCAAAACAATCTCAGCGAGTTATCACAAACCCCCATTGATACAAATGCATTGATTGCCAATAGTTGCATTGCCCGCAATTCCAATAAGCTCGAAGGTAGTTTTACAATTACGGGTCTTGGTGGTTTACCTAACCGTCCTGGAGATGTTTCAATTTCAACTTATTCTACAGGTGATGTGCGTAGTGTGACCAGAGATAGTGCATCGAATTTGTGGCAGAAGGGCGATCCCATTATAGAACCGCAAGGCGTGTATAAGTTGGCTTCAGGGCAATTAGTTTTGAGTCGCGAGTGTCGTTAGGGAGTTATATCAAATCCGGTAGCATCTGAATGATTAAAAAACCGCAGATAACGCAGAGAACGCAGAGGGAGAGGACGGAGAAATAATTCCGATACAAACGGATTTGATATTAGAGATCTCCAGAAATTAATTATACATTACCCAAAAGTCTTGGTAGGGGCGCGGCGGCCTTGCGCCCTTACATCCTTTTCGGAGATGTCTGTTGCATATCCTCAAAATATATGATGGAACAACTCAGAAATGAACTCGATCTTGGCAAGGCTCTGAAGACAGGATTGACAAAACTCAGTGAAAATGAAAACCTATTTTCTATAGCCAAATATTAAACACTGGCTACTACCAATGGAGAACGCGATGTTTGGGATATCTGTGCGTTTGAACTGGTTCCAAAGTTGGGGGATTGCTTTTATTGGTACATTTGTCCCATTCACCAATTGCGCTTTGGCTCAAATTACCCCAGACGGGACTTTACCAAATAATTCCATCATTAACATCAATGGCAACACCCTCAATATAACAGGTGGAACACAAGCAGGCGATAATTTGTTCCACAGTTTCAAAGATTTCTCTGTCTCTACTGGTAGTGAAGCTTTCTTTAACAATACGGTTGACATTCAAAACATCATTAGTAGGGTAACAGGTGGGTCAGTGTCTAATATTGATGGGTCAATCCGCACCTTAGGAACAACTAACCTGTTGCTGATTAATCCAAATGGCATTGTTTTTGGACCCAATGCTCAATTAAATGTTGACGGCTCTTTCTTAGCAAGTACGGCTAGTAATCTGAAATTTGCAGATGGCTTTGAGTTTAGGACAGACGGTACTCAAACAACACCATTGCTGACTATAAGTGTTCCAAGGGGTCTGCAATTTGGGGCAAATCCAGGAAAGATCCAAGTCATTGGCGATGGTCAAGGGACAAGGTTAACAACTGATTTAATTGATACAGCAAATGCGCTGCGGTTAGGAGCAAATCAAACTCTGGCATTGGTTGGTGGTGATTTAGAACTCTTGGGTGGAACCCTAAAGAGTACAGGTGGGCGAATTGAATTGGGTAGTGTGGGGTCAGAGAGCTTGGTTGGTCTCGTGTCGGTTGCGAACGGGTGGACTTTGGATTATGGCGGTGTGCAAAATTTTCGAGATATCCAACTCTTACAACAAGCAACTGTAGATGCAAGTGGAATCGGGGGTGGAAATGTTCGCGTACAAGGCAGACAAATCACCTTGAAACAAGGGTCTCGAATTGAAGCGAGTACTTTGGGGTTTCAGTCGGGAGGAACCTTGGAAGTCACGGGTATTGAATCGATTCAGCTTGATGGTTCAGGAGGCACTTATCTAACAATGCTAGCTGCTCAAGTCTATAAAGGCGCAAATGGCAATGGGGGTAACATTATTCTCACCACTGGCTCAGTTTCCTTAACTAATGGTGTTCAATTAAGTGCCAGCACTTTTGGAAAAGGGGATGCAGGCAGTGTGTTGGTGCAAGCAAAGGATTCTGTGTCTGTTGCTGGTAACAGTTACATCTTCAGCACTGTGGAATCACAGGGTGTGGGCAAAGGTGGCGACGTCAACATCAGTGCGGCAACACTGTCCCTCAAGGATGGCGCTCAACTAGGAACCTTTGTTCGTGAAGCATCTTCCAACCAGACTGCCGGACAAGGTCAGGCAGGGAATGTCAACGTCAATGTCACAGGAGAGGTAACGATTACTGGGAGGAAGAATGGAGCTAGTGGTATTTTCAGCACCTTGG
>NZ_KQ976354.1:894521-927020 GCF_000346485.2 Scytonema hofmannii PCC 7110 | reverse complement strand
AGTAAGTTTCAGAAGTACAAAATTCAACATCGGGAAAAATGGGAGAATTTTGCCAGCGACGGGCGGTTTCCAACATATCACGAGTAGGACCGCCCCCATGATCCCCCACACCAGGAAGCCAAAGAGATTCAACTAACCCCGTTTGAGACAGCCACTCACAAGCATAAGACACCATCTTCACTGGATCTATACCTTCACCAATCAGTGCAGACATATAGCTGAAGACTTCACTCCCATCAGGAGACCTCCACCAAAAAGCACCATACTCAAACCGAGTGGTATCATTCCACCGCAACTTCTGAGTCACAAAATACTCAACACCCCCATTAACCAAAAACTGAGGCAAAGTTGCACAAAAACCAAAACTATCAGGAACCCACACCACAGTAGACAACCTACCAAACTTCTCCAACACATAGCGTTGACCATAGAGAAGCTGACGAACAATAGATTCACCCGCAATCAGATTCAGTTCCGGTTCAACCCAAAAACCACCCACCACTTCCCAACGTCCATTCGCCACCGCCCGTTGAATAGCACCAAACAAATCCGGACGATGTTCCTCAATCCAAGCATAAAGAGCCGGAGTAGAATGACAAAAAATCAACTCAGGAAAATCCTGCTGAAGCCTCAAAACCGATTCAAAAGTCCTCTGTGCAGCTTCCCAAGTTTCACCCACACGCCACAACCATGCTAAATCGAGATGAGCATGACCCAACAAGAAAATTTTAGATTTTAGATTTGGGATTTTGGATTTTAAAAGCTGTTGACGAACAACACAAAGCAACTCCTCAAACTCCCTTCCCCTCTCTTTCTCAGCGCCCTCAGCGCCTCTGCGGTTCAATTTCTTCCAATCCAACCCCTCAACAAAAGCCCTCAAAACATCCAACCGATCCCGCGCAAAACATTCCAAATAACACTGCATAACACCCAACTCATCAGCCACAAAACCAGGTTCCACAGAATCATCATTAGATTCATAAACCAGTTGCGACTTCACCAAAGCACCATCACAATGACCCGGACTCACCAAACGCAACGCCACCGTCAATTCCTCTCCTGGCGTGACACCCCCACTCAAAAGCACCCTTGGAAAAGAATCAAACAAATCCCCCTCAACCATCAACTGTTCATTCACATAAACCTTAGCAGAATCAGCCCACCAAACAAGCGCCAGACGCAAAGACAACCCCTGTAAGGGATAACCTTGTAAATCCTGAGGAATTATTAATTTTTGTAACAGCCATAAAACCTTTTGACCCCCAGCCCAAGTAATTTGTCCTTTTGCATTCAACTCAGCAAAATTCCAAGAAGATAGATCGGATGCATTCACTTCACATACACTCAAGTCACCTTCACAGCATCGCCAAGAAGACAGAATATTGACCTGACTCAAAGAACGCAGCTTTGCGATCGCGTCAGAAATTAATTTAGTATCGTCGTGAGATACGGGAGATGTCATATTTCCGCTAATATGAGAGAATTGATCGACGTAAACGATCTTCCGTCTATTTTTTTGTGGGATTCGGGCTACTCACAACACTTTCAACAAAAATTAACTACCATGCCTTCTGCATCTTCTGGTCGTTATCAAAGTAGGCTATTTAACTTCGTCCACCAACAATCTCGACGTTGGGGCGGACAATTCGAGCGCACTTTACGGCAGATACAAGTCACTGCCAGTTGGTCAATAGAGGCTCTTCTTCATCAAGTATATATGCTCATCCAAAAAACTGTCGAGTCATCTGGCAGACAGCTAAAAGCAGGTGAGCAAAACCGTGTTTTGCACTTACAAGGTAATGCGACTGATTCACAGCAGCCATCACCTCAATCTGCTAACAATGCGGTTGCACGAGTTCTAGAAGTGATACCGACTCTGCAAATAAAAGACAAAAAGACACAGGAACACGGAAATAGGGACAAGAGTTTCTCCCGATCTCGCTATATTCCCATTGTCCAATATCCCCATCCCTTTGTTCTTCATTCTTCCAATCCTGATGCCTCTAATTCACACTACGTGGAGATCCCAAGTTCTCTAATCCTCAATCCCCAACACATCCAGGGAGTTGCGTCAAATTTGGCAAACCGCAATTTAGTGCTTGTCGCTGCTGACAATGAGATTTTAGACATTTTGACACTTCAGCAGCAGAAAAAATTGCAAAACAGGATTAATGAAGAATTGATAACTTGTGAATCACTGCAGGTGCAACTCATAGAACCAGCGTTAGAAGAGACACAAAAATTACCAGAGATAGAGCGCTTGTTAAATCAGCTAATTTCAGGTAAGAAAGCGCATAGACCGACATTACCTCAAGAAGCGATCGCAGAAGACAATAATACATTTAAGTACTTGCCAATTCCATTTCAAGGTCTAGTCATACTAGATGAAACTATTGCCAAGTTAGAATCCAATACTTTAGTTCCAATATCTCGGACTAGTTCGGAATTGCTCCAAACCGTGCAAATTCAGTTAAACATATTTTTCTATGGTAAACAGCAGTCAATTACCAGCAGAGAAAAAGTATTATCAACTGAAGTCGGGGAGAATCAAACATCAAAAATATTGTCTTTAATCTGGGAAGCAATTAATTACTTTTTTGGAAAAGACGCTAACAAAAATTTAGAACCCGATCTAACGAAGAAAATTCGTGGTGGCTATACAATCAAAAACCGCCTACGCGGGTTAAATCCATTAATTCGCATAGGCAAACCTCGCTTGTATGGTAGCTCATTCCATGAGACCAAAACTTTTCAGGCATCCTCCAACACTTCACCTGAAACCTCTCAATTCCAAAAGGGTGAAATAGAAGATCCCTGGCTGACAATAGATGAATTGTTTAATAATTCACAACAGGTTAGTGAAGTTGATAAAGAGCTACATTTAAATGAATCTTTCTCAAACACAAACGTCCCTCTTCCTGAGACTTTATCCTATCCGCAAAATATCTTGCATTACTTTCAGAGCAAAACTTCAAAGCTGAAGGAAATATTAGGTTCGGTAAATCGGCAAAAATCAATTTCTGGCTTACTACAAACAGCTAAAAAACGTAGGAATCAAAAAATTAGTCGAGGATTGAGAATTGGAACTAATAGCCCTTCGTCCTCTCAAAAGCCGAGCGTTGCCAATTCTAACTCCCAGATTACAGAAGTTGACAGTCAAAAGACGAAAGGGGAAGCCACTCAGTCCTATCGTCAAACTGGCGCTGTTAAAGCAAAGCCAGATTGGATAGAAACTAGTGCCAGAACACTTGGTTATGTGAAACACCCCTTAGAATTCATACTCGAATGTTTAGACCGTGCCATGCTTTGGCTGGAGCGGATTTTTTTCAAGAGTTTTCTGTTTCTGAAAAGGCTTTTGAGAGGAAAGTGATGAAGACAGGCGGCGGAGTACAGCTACGATCCCTCATCCAACAGCTAGAGGCACAAAACCCCTAACCTTTAGGCCTACGGTGTACACAGAAGTCGAAAATAGCTCATAAACGAAAGTTTTAGCGTCAGTTTTACCCCACCCTAACCCAGACCTTATAAAGGGGAGGGAACTGGAAATTCAATTTCCCCCCTTTATAAACTATCCATTACCCGCATCTTTCTTAACAATGGTAAAACTCATATAATGCCAGAGCCATTGCTTGCGCTAGTCCACAGATTCATAACAGAAACTCCACTAATTTAATTAGGGTTTATTAATGGGTAATCCTAACCAGTCACTTAGTTCAGTAGCTAACCAATCTAGTTCATCTTCAGACACTAAAGATATAGAAATCCTGTATTTAGATTCCCCAGCCCAAATAATAATTTCAGATTCATATATACTACCTAAGTAGTCAGGTACATAGTCAGGTAAAGAACTAAGTTTTATGTGGCGTTTAATCCGCTCTAAATTGTTAATGTCTTGCCGTTGATTTGATTTTTCTTCATATATCTTAAATTCAAATATTTCATGACTTAAAGAAATTCTTTGCTGATTAATCTCTAGTCGTGTATTGGACAACATTGTGCCAAGAGAATTGGCAAACATCAAGAACATTGCTAGGGCAAAAGTCCACCAAGGAATAGAGAATAAAGCTAAGACAATTTTAGAGGACAAATCAGCCCAATAAATACCAAAGAGAATTGCAACCAAGGTTATACTAGGGATAATAAACATTACCCCGACGATAATCAGAGACACATAACCTTTGCTCAGCCCCGGCGAGGGAAAGATAATTTCCAAAGACTCTTCGTCTTTCCTTAATATGACTCTACTATTTTGTGGTTTTGGAATATCAGACGAAGCTTTCTTCGCAGACCATTCCTCTTTAAAAGAAGATTTCATAGAGTTATCTGGTTCAGAGCCATTCATGGTATTGGACAATAAATACTATCTGTAACATCTTATTCTTAGCAGTCTATAATGTTTTGAAATTCTGTTGGTGTTCGTTCACAGGTGAGAGTCGTCACTTTTCCAGGGGCAAGAAACAAGGCAACTCCAATAAATATACATAGAAGGCAACTGAGAGCGTAAGCTAATAAAGAACAATTTATTGACTTGCGAGCATTTGCAGGCAATGAAATTTGAAATCTCTCATTTTGTTTATCAGAATTCTTTGCTGATTGACTAGCCATATTAAATATTACCTATGAATCGGCTCAATACTATAACCTGTACCTGCAACTTTATTAAGTAACAGAGAAGTAACAATTAACAAAACATCTTTAATTATCGTTGCCACTCATAAAGCACATCCTATCAACAGCAAACTGAGCAAATTTGCTGGACTCGCAGGATGCCGTAAATTAAGACTGACAGTGCAGGTCTTTATAGTTTATTATAAAAAAAGTTAATTAATTTCTGCATATGGAAACTTTTATTTTATTAGAAACTATTTTGTTTTTAGTTAACTTCAGTGTCTTGTTATATTTTATCAAGCGTCAAAATACAGAAGCTTTCGAGCAAACACAAAGTAAATTAACTTTTGCAATCAGTCCCAAAATATCTCAATTGATTGGGATGTTTTTTGGTGGATTAGGACTTATTTTCTGACTTTTTCCTTGGGTAACTACGCCCATAACACAACTCAAATGTGCTTCCCTTGCCTGTTGACCCGTCTGCCTTGGTGCTGGAGGGATGATTGTGAGTAACACCCGATAGCGATCGCTCCCCAATGTTTTTAGTGTATCCACAGTTTGCAGGAGGGCATCCATTGCCAGTGCATCTGGAGTTGTGGGCAGGACTAACAGATTACATCCGTCCGCCAGTGCTTCTAAATCTTCCCGGCTAGGTCTGGCAGCTGTGTCTATGACTACGTGTTCAAAGTTGCGGCTGTGCATACTCGCTTGCAGTAAATCCACCACTTTAAAAGGTAACTCCCCTCTTTTCGCCCAACCCGTAGCGCTACGATTTGGATCGCCATCAACTAATAATGTGGTTCCAAGCTTAGAAAAATAGCAGGCAAGGTGTATGGCGCTGGTTGTCTTTGCCACACCTCCTTTAAAACTAGCAAGGGTAATAATCATGCCCCTCTCCAAAACCCGTTGCTTCTAAGTTTCACCTATCCAGGTGAAAAGTTGTATTGCCTACATTGCAAATAGTTACATTGTTGCCAATATAGATTTTCGCCAATTCAAAAATAGAAATAGCTAGGAGACGCGAGAGAGGCAATACTTTGGCTGCACAAGGATGCCCACAAGACTCTGATTTCATTGACGAAAATGCAGATTTTCACCAATTCAAAAATAGAAAAATCTAAAAAGCCGCATACTTCGGAAGCAGGCGATACGGCGTAAGCCGTTAAGCGAAGCTTATCGCCCGCTCAAAGACCGTACAACTTTACGCAATCTTAAGCACAACTATCACGCACCTAACCCAATCCATTAGTACAGGCATTGTGCGATCACTGCTGATAAGCAGACGCCGCCAAATCATAGGGCTAATGCCCAGAAGCACTACCTTAAGTTGGTAAATAACGGGTTCAGAGGAATTGGACATTGAGCCATATTACCGCATTACTTACCCCAGATCCCCCATTTTTTATTGCTCTCCAACGTAGAGAGATGATTGGCATAATCTTCTCCCTCCTTAAGTTAAGAGCATCTTTTTCTAGTAATTTTTGTAGTTTATCTTTGTTTGTACTTTGAGGTACAGCAATTGGCGACAGTGATGTTTAAACTCCCCTAAGTAAGTAGGGCAAGCGAACAAGCGCCCGATCCCTTGTTACCGCTTGCGTTTTAAAGCACAAGTAGCACCAAGAGCACCAAAGGTTAACAAACCTAAAACAGAGATAGGTTCAGGTACAGACTTTGTTGTATTAAAAGTGAAGTTGTCTAGAGCAATTTGTTCTCCACGACCTCCAACACCTGCATAAGTCCCACCAGATGAAGTAAACTTCAGCCGATCAATGCCAATGAAGTCGAAGTTAAACAATGTAGGAGCTACAGTATTTACGGTTACTGTTTTTGAATACTTATAGGACTTACGCACTGTACAAATTGACTATCCTATGCATCGACGGATAATGGTCGTTTCAGACTTGTAGGGGCGCAAGGCATTGCGCCCCGAAGGTGGGTGATGTTGGTCTCATTCGTTAAACAATCAAACGTTGAGGTGCTAAAAATGCTTACATCATATCTGACGGTTTCTGTCAATGCGTAAGTCCTAACTTAGTAACACCACCATTGAAGCCCTCAACTAGAATATTTAAACCGTTATTCCAAGCTGCTGTTAGATAGACACTATTAAAATCAAATTGTCCCTTAGCAACACTTATAGTGGCAGGTTTAGCAAATGAATTATATGCAACATATTGTCCTGATACAGTTCCCTTGTTATATCCGGATCTTGGAGACGCTACTGAATTGTTTCGCACAGAAAAATGGTTCCAATTTAATCCACCATAACCATTGAAGATAACTTGTTGATCGGCAGTAAAAATGTCATCAAAAGTCAGAGTGGCAGCCCGCACTGTACCATTGATTCCCAGAAAAATTACCACCGCAAGCGCTGTAGCCCTTGATAACTTTTTCAAAATAGACAAAGTAAGCATTTTTCTGATTGCTCCAAAACAACAATAGAATTGACGTAAAACTATTTGGTAAATGCAAGTGCCGCCTAGTTTGTTCTTTTTCGTACTTTGGCATTATCTTGAGAGTACCCGCAAGAGGTTCAATACTCTATTCATTGAATCAATACGCTGACATGAACTTCGTTATAAGTACTAAAATGATTAAAACTATAGATACTTAATATTACGTAGATGTTGAGAGAAAATGGTTAAGCGCAATCAATAGCAACTGAGTCTTGGGAAGCTCGTTCTTTGAAATCGTTGCTTCCCAATTGCATAATGGCTTGCTTGTTTTAGATAAAACAACGAGGCTTCTACGTAAGAGAGGCTAAATCTTTGACGACAAATAAGTAAGACTACTGTTATTAACCGCGTAATTGTGTTGATAAACTCTAAAGTCAAGGTTAAATATAACAAAGCTAAATAATGTGTTATCTGATGTTTAGACAATTACAGTATGAAATCCCAACACTTTAATAAGTCATGAAATATACATATGGCTTCAAATAAGTCGAAGTTTGTACCCTAGCAAAGACTTTATGGAAAAATCGATTTCTATCATCATGACGGTCTACAATCGGGAGCGCTATCTTGCCTCCGCAATTAAGAGTGTCTTAATCCAAACTTGCCCCGACTTTGAACTGTTAATTTGGGATGATGGTTCCACTGACCGTTCTGTTGAAATCGCTCGTTATTTTGCTCAAATCGATCCACGGGTGCGTGTAGTAGCAGCAGCTCGTCAAGGGCGAGCACGCTCTTTGAAGGCGGCGATCGCACAAACAACTTGCCCCAACTTTGGGTGGGTAGACAGTGATGACTTATTGGCACCGACTGCCTTAGAGGAAACGCTTGCTGTGTTGGCTGATAGCCCAGAAATTGGAATGGTCTACACCGACTATCAGGTCATCAATGAACGCAACAAAATCATGGGATACGGACAGCGCTGTCGCATTCCCTATTCTAAAGAGCAATTGTTGGTTGATTTTATGATTTTCCACTTCCGGCTACAGCGTCGATCTGTCTACGAGCAAGTGGGCGGCATCAACGAGCAATTTGAACTAGCTCAAGACTATGACTTGTGTTTGCGACTATCTGAAGTGACGGAGATAGAACACTTAGCAAAACCCCTCTACTACTATCGGCGACACTCTGAGAGTGCGTCCCATCAAAAGCGAGTTGAGCAAATACTGGCAGCGCGGGATGCGATAAACCTTGCTCTAGAACGTCGGGGGCTGAACGAGCGTTATGAATTAGATGTGGAGATTGTGGGACGGTACTGTTTGCGTCCAAAAGGATAACTAGAAAGAGAAAACATTAAATTTAAAATTTTATACAGCAAAATCCCTTCCTCTTGAACTGTAACCAAACCCTGACAACTTTTTTGTCTGGTGTTAATACACTTGCGCCTAGTTGAAACATCGCCCTGAATCTTTGAAGCAGCTACTTTAGTGAGCAATCTAGCATAACAGATAGAATACTTTGTGCATTTAATTAAAAGTTGAATGTGTTGCTAACTGCACTTCTAGATTTAAAAATTGGTATGTGGAAGCGTGCTACAACGTATGTGCTATTGCTTGTGCTAGTAATTAGGGTATTGTTGTCTGTGCCACCAGTCAAATTAATCACCCTTCAAATATGGTGAGCAGTGCCTGCGATCCCGTCCATTCTAGACCGTCGCAATGCCCAAACTAGTACTTTTCCAGTAACGGCTCCATTCAAAAAACCAGAAATCACTCCAAAAATTGCCCAGAACACAACTTCACTATCAATTCCAACACTCGCATTACGACTTGAATTAACAAAGGCTAAAGCCCAACCTATACTCCAACTGATAACCCAAGCTACAATACTAGTTAGTATCCAGACAATCCAAAACCGAGTTAGTAACACTTTACGAGCAAGCACTAACGATTGAGCTATCCCAGTAATTATACCACCCATAGCACCACCTACAGCACCTCCCACACCGCCTATCACAGATCCACTTGCGAAGGGCTTAACATTAGATAAATCTTTCTCATAAGCGAAAATCATGATGCCAACAAAAAAACCAAGATAGCTGATCATCATTCCTACATACAAACCAGGAATATTCGTTAGTATCCACCAAGGACTCATTCGAGGAACTTTTTTTCTAATTACCAGCCATTGGGCTAGTCCAATTAAAGTCCCAGGAACAGCAAAGGTCAGATAAACTATGGTCACCCTTGAGTTATATTCCAAGGCTGGTCTAATATTATTCAAAACTTTTGTAAAAATTAAAAAAAGAGTCAAGCTTACAGACACGCTTACAGTATTAATTAATATCCACTGCCGCAAAAATTTTCTCAGATTCTGTTCATTCGACATATAAAATAAAAAACGAAACTATAAGAGCGAGTTAATTAAGTTGTGTTGCTGGACTTCTGCACTAAAATTGTATAGAAGCCATAAAGCATCTGATTGTACAAGCTCTCTATTATTTTGCCCAAATGTCAGCAATAAGTCCAAAAATGCCTCAAAACCTCTGTCAACTTTGGAAACAAATCCTCCCCTGTTTTATTAGGGAAGGATTTTTCCATGAGGTCTACATCAAGTGGTGACAAAAATGTCACTAGTGCCAATTGTTGGTTTATTTGATAGCATCGCTACCTGTACCACCCCAAATGCAGTCTGGTTACCATCGGCATCAAAGAACAGAGCACCTGTAGTAGTGTTGTAGATAAATCGCTGACTAGAGTTAGTTGCTGCTACTGCACCGCTACCGATGAGAAATTGACTTGAGGTAATGGCTTCCCCTACAGCTAACGCACCACCGAAACCAGCAGCAGAAACACGGAGTGTATCATCAACTACCGAGAAGTCGGTAATGCTATCAACTCCAGTGTTTGGGTTGTTGAGAACGAAGATATCAGCGCCAGCACCACCAGTAAGTACGTCATTGCCAAAACCGCCAATGAGGGTGTCATTGCCCGATCCCCCAAGCAAGGTGTCATCTCCAGTGCCACCATCAAGAGTATCTCTTCCCGTACCGCCAATGAGGGTATCGTTAAGAGCACCACCTATCAGCAAGTCATTGCCCTTTCTACCATTGAGGATGTCGTTACCATTCCTTCCAATGAGAATATCTCTGCCAGGAATCCCAATTCGGGTCATCGGAAGAACATCATCTGTGTCGTCATTAATGGTGATGGATGTCTGAACGCTCTGAGGAGCATCTTCAGTATTGCCCGCGTTGTCACGGGCACGGCTGTAGAAGGCGTAGCTTTGACCAGCATTGCCAGTGAATGTAGCTTCGGTGAGAGTAGTGTTTTCCAGCCAAGGAACAAATGCTCCGCCATTGTCTGAGACGTAAATAGTAAAACCAGCCAAAGCTGACCCATCCGTATTGTCACTACCAGACCAACTGACTGAGAAACTGGTGTCGTTAGTCGCACTTGGCAATGCGCTGACAGTGCTTGTAGGTTTACTCTTGTCAATGGTGTTAAAAATTGCTGGTGTGTCAATGGGTTCGTTAATATCGAAGATAATGCGTGCTTGAGCGTCAATAACTGCACCGTTCTCAACACTCGATTTGGGTTTTACGGAGTAGCTGACAAAGCCGTCACCTTCAGGTTTGGTGATGTTGGGTGGCAAGAAACCTTGCAAGGGATTGGTTGGCTCTACTCCAGTGGTGGGGTCTATGGATGTCAGTTCCCAGAACGCTTGCCCTGTAGCAATATCAATACCCGCGACGACATCTACGTAGATTCCTTTAGTAGCAGTTAAGTCCAGGCGGGTTTGATAGAAAGCTCGGTCGACATCAATCTTATAGTAGACAGATTGTCCTTGGAAGAGCGTTCCAGTTTTTGAGACATCCAATTGCAGTGACTCGACATCAATTGATACTTTGTCTAAAGAACCACCAATGTTGTTATTTTCATCGTTTTCTACAATGGCGTTGCGAATATCGCTCTTGACAATAACGTGATAGTCGCCAGGGACTACACCAGGTAAGGGAGCCGTTATACTATTGTCATAATAGCTGTAGTCATTGCCAGGAGCAGCTACGTAGCTTACTGGCGCTTGGCTACGTCCAAAGAAAGTATCATTTATATCCCACTTATCATCAGCAGAAAGGTAGATTGAGTCATACCAAATACCTTGAGCCGCATTTGGTCCCAAGTTATTAATCGTGTAACTGATGGTGGCATCAAGCCCAGGAACGGCATTGACAGGGACAGTGATAGTACCGACACTCAAGTCAGTAGGGTTCGGCAAACTCACCTGCACGGAGTTCCGGTCATAATTCAAATTGTTGCCCACCGTGTTGCCTTCTCCACCGCGCTCGTATACCTCATTGCCACCATCAGCAACAACAAAGACGTAGAATGGACCAGACAACCCAGATGGGATTTTGAACAGTTGGTTTTGTTGCGTGTACGTCTCCCCTGCTGCTAAACCGCCAACACGGTATCGGTAGTCGAGGTAGATATCGCTACTGCGGTCAAAATTTTGGTCGCGAGAAAGGTAGATGGCATCGTACCAACGCTTGTAGCCAGTAGCAGCACCATCGTTGCGGACAGTCCAAGTGAGATTAAATAGCTGACTGCTAATAGCATCAATGGGTGCATCAACACTTTCCACCACCAAATTAGGAACTTCACCCAGGGTAATAGCAGTGGTGTTGTTGGTTGCTTTGTCGTTGTTGTTTTCTAAAGAACCTTCCAAAACCCGATCATTATACTCACTATTGGCACTGTTATCTGTGCGGACAATGACGTGATAATTACCCTTAAGGTCTATTGGCAGGTTAAAGGTACCAGAACCGTCATAAGAGCCAAATTGGTCTAGAGCACCAGAATGGAAAACTTGTCCCAAGTAAATGTCTTGTTGAAAGTTGAGTTGGGTGTCGGTAGAAAGGTAAACGCTGTCGTACCAGGAGTAGGCATTGGTGCGACCAATTCCGAAGTTTTTCACCGTCCAATTAACAGCGAGCTTGTCTGTTGATGATACAGAAGGTGTCGCATTAACTCCAGTCACTTGCAAATCGGGAGTGTCTCGATTGACGGTAATTAATTGGGATTTATAGTTATTGCCAAGAGCATTTGCTTCATAGACCTGAGCGTTAGCATCAGTCACAACAAACAAATGGTACTGACCTGACATGGTGAAGGGAATGGTAACCAGTTCGTTGCGTTCGTAGAAATCCCCAGGGTTCAACAAACCACTTCGGTAAGTACCGTCTATCAAACTTAATGTATCGCTGTGGTAGAAAGAACCTAAAACAACGTCATCGTCGTTGCCTAAATTCGGATCACCAGACGCAATTATTTTGTCAGTCCAAGCTCTGACAGCAGTGTCACCAGTTCCAGTGTTAGCAACAGTCCATTTGATACGGCTCGCAATGCCTGCCTCAAGAGTTGTGGGAACATCGATCGCCGAAACTACCAAATCTGCGGGACGTGATGAAACTGTAACGACTCCGACATTGTTACCAACATTGTCGTAATTATTAACATTGTTGTGATTATTCAGTTCAAAAACGTCATTGTGCTGGTCAGTCACAACAAAGACGTGGAAAGTACCACTCAGCCCATCAGGTAGAGTAAAGGTAGCAGAGCCGTCATACCATTTGTTGGGTTCATCTATGTCTAAGCTGCCATGATGCCTAATTTCACCCAATAACCTATCCGTGCTGGAGTTGAAATTAGCATCCTCTGATAGATAGAAAGCATCAACCCAAGAATAGTTGGGAGTAGCGGTTGAGCCATTGTTGGTAACACGGTAATCAATGGTCAGGGCATGGCTAGCCAAAGCTTGAGTTGGAACGTCTACCAACTCGACTTCCAAGTCTGGCGGTGGTGTGAGATTAACAGTAGTAGGTGTAGGTTGGGCAACAATGTTATTGGCGTCGCCCGCAAATTCCAAAACCTGATTGCCAGCGTCAGTTCTAACAATGAAGTAGAAATTTCCACTCACTCCTATTGGCAAAGTGACATCCAAACTAGTGGTGTAGCTGCTAGTAGCTCCATTAGTGCTGTTAGCATCATAAACATCAAGGTCGCCGTAGTGGTAACGAGAACCCAGGAAGTACTCCTCATCGCCATTGCCCAGGTAGGGGTCAGCTGACATATAAACTTCGTCATACCAGCTGTGCTGAGAGGTTTTGCCAGGACCATTATTGACAACAGTCCAATTCAGGGTCATCCTCTGACCTGAGAACACTGGGGAATGTTCGTTGACAGTCGGCTGTAAGTCTGGCGGTGGAGTCAGTTCAATGTTGGTGGGTGATTCTGTGCTCCGAAAATTGTCATCCTCGTTTTGATATTCGTAGACATTATCGTAGTAATCAGTTTTAACAACAAAGTAGTAGTTGTTGCCCTCAATATTATCAGGCAAGGTAACCTCTAAACTATTGTTATAGCTGTGTATGCCGCTACCATATTTATCCAAGTAGCTAAAGTTAGAAGTTTGACCCAGGTATGTTTCTTGACCGTTTAAAGACAGGAAAACGGCGTCATACCAAATTGGAGCGCTAGTTGAGCCAGTTCCTGTGTTTTCTACTACCCAATCAATAGTAATTTTCTGACCGGAGAAAGCTGAATCGGTTCGAGCAGTAACGCTGGATACTTTCAGGTTCGGAAAATCACTCTTGCGAATGTCGATAGGATTGGAGGAAATACGAGTATTGTTGCTCTCTTGACCGTGTTCGTAGACATCGCCACCAGCATCCGTCTTAACAACTACCCAACGATCGCCTTCTAGATCGATAGGCAAGTCAATGAACTGTCTGCGCTCAATTGGCTTGCCTGCTTGAATTGTTCCTTCAAAGGAAAAAGATGCATAAAAATCGCCGTTTCCGATACTTCCGTCTTTCGACAGATAAACGTTATCGTGCCATACTCCAGTGGCATCTTTATCCCCTCCGTTGTAGATTGTCCATACAATTTCCAGTTTTTGTCCGGATAGTCCCTCAAACGGAGTCACAACACTAGTGACCTGCAAATCGGGTATGGTCGGTAATGTCAGGTTAATTGGTTGGCTGAATTTGTTGTTGTTTTCATTAAATTCCACTTGATTGTATGAAGTATCTGTCTCCACCCAAATATAGTAAGTCCCGTTGGAGAACTGCGGATTTAATGGTAAAGGTACGGTAACTGTTTTGGAATAAGAAGTACCAGAATTTAACGGTGTATCTCTCTCTACCGATACAGATGTCAACTCAATTCTAGGGCTGTCAAGCGTTGATCCTTTGCTAAGCCAAATCCGATCTGTCCACCTCGAAGCAACAGTTGATGAACCAGGATCGCCAGCATTACTGACAAAGTAAGTAACATCAATGGTTTGACCAAATTGGGCAGAGGTTGATGGAACAGCAGTCACCGATTCAACCACAAGGTCTGGTGCAGCTATAAAAATCGGTACTGGTTTTACATTGTTGGTTTCCAATAGACCTTTAGCTTCATTCGTTTCTCCTTGGTCTTGATTTGCGTCTGTTACAAACAGTAAGTACTGATTTCCTCTGATGTAGCTATCATACTTAGGTATGGTAATCAGTTTGTTGTTGATATTGTAACTTGCAAGACCAGCTAGAGGTGTGTGAGTGTCAATGAATTCACTGTATAAAAGAGTGTCTCCATTAAGCTTGTCATCACTTGAAATATATACGCGGTCATACCAATTAGCTGGAGCGGCAGCATCACTTGTATTTTCGACAGTCCAAAAAACTGGTATTTCCTCACCCCAAGTAGCTGTCCAAGTGGTTGTACCTGGATTTGGTCTTCCAGCCTCTTTTACCGTCAAATCCGGTGCTTCAATTTCAATAGGAACTGCGTATGTATTGTTAGTTTCATTACTCTCACTTTGATTACCAATCAGATCTCTTGGGTTACCAGTTGCATCTGTGATAAACAGCAGATACCGCTCTCCAGTCATTGTGGTAGGTATGGTAATAACTTTGTTTTTAATGCTGTAAGTGCTGTCATTACCATTATTTGCCTCTAGAGGTGTTTGCTCGTCAATAGATACACCGTATACATATGTATCGCTATCATCCCACGATTGGTCACTAGAAATATAGATGCGGTCTACCCAGTTAGCTTCAGATCGGTAACTTCCTTGGTTTTTCACAGTCCAACTCACTGACATTTGCTCGCCTATAATGGCCGTACTCTTGTTTTGTGCAATACTAGCAGATTCAATCAGTAAATCTGGTGTATTTATTTGAATTGGTACAGCGTAAACATTGTTAAGCTCGTCGGTTTCTTGTTGCCGTAGGTAACTCCCACGGTGTGTTCATATTGCACCTCATTCAAGTAAGTTTAGGGCAGGGGGCAGGGGGCAGGGGGCAGGGAGAAAAAAGCAGGGAGAAGGGAGCAGGGTGCATGGGGGAAATATTCTCCTTTTGCCAGAGAGTACCCCAGAAAGGGGGAAAGAATTAGCGCTTCAAAACCCAAGGTGAAGGATTATTGATGATGGTGACGAGGATGCCCAAAACCTGGTTGTAAGTTCCATAAAGTTCTCGACCTGCCTCAACATCTAAATAATCGCATTTGATAGCAAATTTGAGCCATGTTTGAGTTTCTGCAGCTTCTGCTTCCGACTCGTTTAGCTTAGCTAGAAAAGCTGCTTCATAACGCCGTTTTCTCCATGCCTCAGCAAGATTAGCACAAACAGAACGTGAAGACCGACGAATTTGGTCAGTCAAGGAGTACCGTTCTTCGACCGGAAACTGCTTTGATAGTACAAAGATTTTCATAGCAGCATTAAAAGCCATCTGGTAAACTGCCAAATCTTCATGACTTTTTTTGAGTTCTCCCTCGGTTGAAACACGAGGGATTCTAAATGGATGTTGCTACGTGGTCTAAAGACGCACTTCGCAACGAATTGCGAAATGAATTCTTTAGATCGCGGAACAAGTCATACCGATGTGGCAGACTCAAAACTGCCCTACCCACCTTAACTAAGACAAGTCCTAGCTGTGTGGCTACTTTACGCATGATGTTGGCTGCGCCGTTGCAGTCAGCATTGATTACAAAACCAAGAAAGGTTTTGTAAAGACCACGTTCAATTCTTTCACCTGATGGCTTCCATCCGTTGGGTTTCTCACCAAATGTAGGTAGCAAGTCATCATCAAGAAATGAACTCTTGGATGTGTAGCTCTCTTCGGTAATTGTTAAAACAATTCCGTACTCTGGACAAAGTTGTTTAAGACGTTCAATCAATCTACCCGTTGGAATGGGTACAAAATTTTGATTGCCACGCTTGCCCATATCAGAACCATTCTTCTGTCCCTCATTCCAACCAATAATAAGATTTCCCACACCATCAGCGAGGCATCGATTAATAATAAACCTAGCTGCTTTATTAATGGCATCTCTCATCTGGTTATTGCGTTTGCGTTGAATCCTATCAAGGTTAGAGTCCCAGTAAAAATCTGACTTCCCTTGCTTATATTTGGCAACAAGACGGCAGTAACCCTGATTCATTGAACGTAACTTTCTACCATCAATAATTAAGCTCTGCCCAAGTGTTGAAACACCTGTTAACCAATTATTTCCACCGTGGTCAAAACTCCAAGCTTGCGTGTAAACAAGATTGGGATTCATCTCAATTATTTGCTTGCCATCATCAATTACCCAATTAATCCAAAACTGACCGTAACAAGGACGAACTGTCACTTCCTTCACCCAATCTGAATCAATGAATTCTGGTAATGGTAAAGCAATTTCAGCTAACAAATGTGGTTTAGTTTCTCTACTAATCGAAGGATAAAAACAACCATTTTTGTAAGTAAGTGCTTGCCTTGGGAACGTAACTGCCGCCAGTCCACCGCTTTTTCTATATTGTGGTAACGATGGTTTATCAACCTCACCTCTGTAATAAGCATTAACAAGTCCGTTGTAAGAAGTAATTGACTCACCAATAGATTTCAATGTTTGCTGTGCAGCCTGTGCAGCCAAAGCCTTGTAATGTGGATTGTCTTTGAGAATTTTATCAAGTTCTGGATAAGTAGTATTGCATCTGTAGGTTTTCCATCCGTGGCGTAATTCATCACCTTTCCAGTAGGTCGTGAAAGCATTACCCGACTCTTCAAGTCTTGAATAATGAGTTTGACGAACATGATAAAGAGCGCAATTAATCAAACTGTTAGCGTGTTGGCACTGGTCTAGCCAAAACGCTTGTTCAATATCTGTAAACCTTGCTTTAACTGGTAAAGTTTTGTACACCTTGTCACGGGGGTCTTACACGTACAAAAATGGGGCAGCCTTAAAAACAAATTGTTCATCTGTATTAGGGATTGCAACCTCAGGAAGGCTGCCCCATTTTTGAGGGGACAATGCGTCGTCATCACCTCCTGTCGTTTATTATATTAGTTACTACATATAAAGTCAACAATACTCCGGAAAATGGCAAAGCTCTCAAAAGAAGACCATGACTACAGAAGAACGGAGAATTCCGTGTCCTCAATCAATTATCATTTTGTATTTGTACCAAAACGACGAAGACCCGTATTGGTCACCGATGTGGCAAGAAGACTGCAAGAAATTATTTTTGAACTAGTGCAAGAACACAACTGGAGACTCATTGCATTAGAAATTCAACCCGACCACGTGCATATGTTTATTAATGCACCTACAGATGAAGCGCCTTCACAGATTGCTAAATGGGTTAAAGGTAGAGCATCCCATCATCTAAGAAAAGAATTTCCAGAACTTTTAAAACTACCTGCTTTGTGGACTCCAACCTACTTTGTAGCGTCAACAGGTCAAGTTAGCACAGAGGTAGTTAAAAAGTACATTGAGAACCAGCGTGGGAAGTGAGACAACAGGTTAAAACCTGTTGAGTCGGGTTTCATCCCCTGGCTGAAGCGCAGGGGTTCTCACCCTCCCATGCTGTTTTGATAGGTTGTTTTTCCATTTTCCCATCTTCTTCTCAGAGTGCCCTGTTTCCTCTGACTCGCTCTATTGTCTACTACTTTGATAGCTAATGGGTCAAGATGAAGCAGGAGAGCAGAAAAAAGAGGCAGGGGGCAGGGTGCAGGGTGCAGGGGGAGGAACTTTCTCCCTGCTCCCCACTCCCAGCAAAGCTGCTTCTTCTTTGGTAGCCCACTAGTAAGCTAAAAGTGAGCCTTATGGCTGTAAACTAGTGAAGTAAAAACTATTGGGGTCAGTTGTATGGCAACAGAAAATCCCCGTGTAGCAGCCTACCCACCACCATACGTCTACGAACGGCTGGTGGAATTTAAGCGTTCTCAAGGATTAAAGTCAGATTCTGCGGCTATCGTGGCAATTCTTGAGACTTACTTCTTTGGTAGCATACCTAATGTGCTACCAAGTGAGCTATCAGGCAATCCAAAGCGGATTGAGGATTTAGAGGTGAAGGTGAGCAGTCTGCTTGAGGATGTAGCATTACTCAAGCAGGCAATGAGTCAGTACACTCGTCTATCATCTGGTGAGCTACTTTTAGCCAACGAAGCGCGGCATCAGTCTGACAACTACGAGCACTTAAGTGAGCCACCAAATAAATCGGACAACACAACCTTTGACTTGACAAACGAGTCTGTACTTACCTCCGCGAATACATTTATAAGTGAGTTACAAACAACTGGGGCAGATGGCGACACTCAATTAGTAAAGTCATCTGTTCGTGAAACCGCACCCGTCAATAGTGAGCTAGTAAGTGAGTCACTATTAGACGTGCCAACTGGCGAATCGATCTTAAACTATCCACTGGTTGAGGAAAACACACCTACCAACGGTGAGTTGATAAGTGAGCGACTAGAAAGCACACCAGACTTTGTGAAAACGGCTGAAGTTATTGAGAAGGAACTCGGAGATACATATGTAGCAATAGATGAGTCACTAGCATCTTTCAACCAATTAGTAGTGCCGAAGCAAACAAGCACTTGTGAAGCAAAAGAATTTTCAGTCGAATTCTCCTTAAGTGAGCACAAGGGTGAACCAACAAGAGTCAATATCTTAGAAAAATCGGAAGGTACAGAAAATCTGACAAGTGAGCCACTTAGTGACTCTCTAAGTGGACTATCACTGGCCGAAGAAAATAATCATCGCCAAGTACCATCGGTCAATAGTGAGCCACTTAAGTGCCCAAGTAGCTTACTTCAGTCCGATGAAAATCTAAATTCCCTGAAAGTACCACTTCACCTTACAGGTGCAGCGTTAGCAAGAAGACTAAACGTTTCTCCCAGCACCATTCGTCACAAGAAAAACTCGCGAAATTTTGGACAATGGACTTCTCTTCATGACCCAGATGGAATCGCCTGGTATTTTGATGGTCAAAAATTTATCGAAAAGACCTCACCAGATATACAGTAATATCAAGTCCGGTTAAAGACCGATCGTCAAGACCGCAGCTTTGCTCTTGGCTGGGAGCAGTGGGAAAGAGGATTTCCGGCTTTTGCACAGATCGCCTTTTTGATAACTAATCAGCTCGACATGATATAAAACCCCTTAAGTACAAAATTACTCGAAGGGGTACACGACTACAACTATGATTTTCGGCTCACGACTTTAGGAGAATTATTCAGATTTAACTGGTACGCGGCGGATTTTTTGACGTAAAGTCTCTAAAACTTCTGGTGTGACTATATACCACCAGGGACTTCTATCCGTTTCTTGAAATGCCTCAATAATTCCTTTGTCTCGCCAGTAATAGATGGTATGAATTCCAACACCCAGTTTTGACGCCAGGGCACTGGTGGAATAATAACCTTCCGGGCTAACCCCCGATTTCGCAACAATTGGGTCGCTTAAAGGCTTGTAAATCCCAAATTTCCAGCGAATCCAGGCGATACCTTTTTTCGTAAAAGCACGTCCTGTACCACCCACCAAACCTCGGCGATTCAGTTCCGAGGCAATTTCGGTATCAGTTCGACCCTGTGCTAATTCTTCAATGAGTTGAATGACTTCGTTGGGTGTTCGGAATTTTTCTGCATTTGTTGGACGTGTCGCAATCAGCTCACTTGTAGCTCCTGTATGCCAGAGTATTTGGACACGAGTGGAACGTTCTGGAGCATCAATTGGGGTAATAGCAACTTGTTTTACTAACAACCCCAGTATCTCTTTACGCTCTTGGTTTGTCGTGCAACTAGCGTGCCAAAGTGTGGGAATATCATTGGCTAAGTGTAAAATTTGTTGCCGTTGCGCTGCTGTTAATTCCAGCCTTTGTACTTGGTGGGCGAGTGAGTATGCCTCTTCTAATTCCGTCAACTGTTGTAATTTTTCATTCCACCGTCTTTCTAGTGTACGGGCGACTAGACGATTCTCAGGCTCGGTGGCATCATATTGTCGGAAAGCTCTGTCAGCTTCATAACGTGCCCTTTCAAGCCTGAGTTGCCATGTTTTATCTGTCTCATGTGCTTGATTTTCCAACTCCGACAACACAGCAAGGGAAATGTCAAGTTGTTCAGACGTGAAAGCTTCAAGTACATGAGCTGCAACAGCTGTATCAATTGCTGCTCCTGCAACACTCCAACAAACACCCATGTTACCATCTTGTTTACGAGCTTGGGTACATTCATAAGCCGCTCTACAACCACCCGTACCGTGATACCTTGGACTCATCCTTCGACCGCATTTACCACAAATTACTAAACCTTGCAGGAGCGCAAAGCCAACTCTTGGTGTGCCTAGAGATCCATCAGAGATGGAATTTGGGCTGTTTTGTCTCAGTTGCTCACGATTAGACAAATACTCAGACCAACTAATGTAAGCTTCGTGAGCATTGTGGATAATTACTTTCCATTCTTCTTGGGGTAGTTGCTGGATTTTAACCTTCTTGATTTGCCCATCCTCAATGACATTCAGGCTGCGTCGTCTACCATACACATAGGTTCCTGTGTAAGTTGGGTTGTGCAGTAGGGCTGTTATACGACTCAGGTTGGCGGGTCCCCAATGAAGTGTACCAATCTGCCCAGGTCGCCAACGCCTTCTTGGGAAAGGAATTTGGTTCACACAAAAGTAGCGCATGACCCCAAACGCGGTTCTCAACCGGCGGAACTGTTGAAAGGCTAGCTGTATCGCCGCAACTACACCTTCATCCGGGTCTAATACTAATTGCCCTTCAGGGTCGTATACATAGCCAGTCGGTGGAGAACAACGCAGTTCTCCTTTTTTGGCTTTATTGAGTTTGGCTCCCTGTAAACGTAAACGCATACCATGCAGTTCCGTGTGACTCCAAGTTCCCTTAAACCCCAATATCACTCGGTCATTAAAATCATTTGGGTCGTAAATCCCATCATGGTCAATTATTAAGGTATCTGTCAGCGCACAGATATCTAAAAGTTTATGCCAATCTGCTTGGGAACGAGAAAATCGTGACGCTTCCAAAGCAAAAACTGCACCAACTTCTCCTAAACCCACCGCCGCCATAAGTTGATGAAAATCTTCTCGTCCTGCTGTGGTTTGACCACTTTTTCCCAAGTCCCTGTCTAAAACTTTGATTTGGCTTTTATCCCAACCCAAAGCACTAGCACGGTCAGCCAGAGCATACTGCCTTTGTGTACTTTCACGGTTAAATTCGACTTGTATTGGTGTCGATTGTCGTAAATAAACAATGGCACTCCGTTCCAGATGAGTTTTTCTGATTTTATTGTTCATCAGTCTTACTCCTTGTCTGGACATTTAGTGGGCTGGTTTTTGACAGCATTTTGTCCACCAGCTGTGCTGTCAGTTTGATTAGTCGTTGCATACGTTCTGAGCTTTTTTCTGGTAGAACGCACTGCTTTCGCTCCTGTTGTGTCATTTGTTTTCTTGTGTTCAGCTTCTTGATCTTCTGGAACACAAGACAATTTCTCTAGCACGGATTTTGAACGAGCCGCCATCCACTCGCTCAAGCGCAGTAATTTCTCAGGGTCAAATAATCGGGTTGTATCTGCTCTCATTACACCACCTTCTGATAAGGAGAGGGTGGTTTCTTCTGCAGGTAAGGACAAAAGTCCACCGTCTGGATGTTCCACGATTATTTTAATGGTCTTACCGACTTTGCTTATCTGCCGCACAACCACTGACTGACCGTACAACGGATGAATGGGATTCGTGATGGTGACAGCAGATCCCAAAAGTGTATTGAAGTTGTGTGCAGTCTTAGTATATCGTTCCAACTGTCATATCCATCAGCTACAAACAGCAAGTATTGAGGACCCTTAGCTGTGGTTGGTATAGTAATAACTTTGTCTTCACTGGTATAGCTAGCACCAGTAGCTAGCGGCGTTCTTACAGCAATACTAGTTAAAGGTGTATCTTGCCAGGATTCAAAAGTTGTATTGTTGGATAGATAAACGTAATCGTACCAGTTGGCTATTGCTGCACCATTTCCTTGATTGGTAACAATCCAAGAAACTGGTATTTGCTGTCCCGGAATGGCTGTAGGGGGAAGGGAAACATCTGGGTTTGTTGTAATGGTCAGGTCTGGGGCTTTAAACTCTATAGGTATTGGGTAGACGTAAACGTTGTTACCTTCATCGGTTTCCCCTTGATTATCAAAATCATCTGCTACAAATACTAGGTACTTACTCCCAAGGTATTTCTCGCTTCCACCTGGAATAGTAATGTTTTTTTGAATCTTATACGTAGCACCGGGAGCCAATGGTGTATGCCGATCTATGTACTCGACATCTATATCAAAGGACAAGTCTTGTTTATCAAAATAAGGGTCACTAGAAATATAAATGCGATCGGACCAATTATCAGGAGCAGGAATATTATTACTTTGGTTTTTGACAGACCAAGAAACTGATATCTTCTGACCCCAAGAGACTTCACTTGGCGGCTGTCCATTTTCTATATTGGCTTCTATGATATCTAAATCAGGTGCTTTGACTTCAATAGGTATGGCTAATACATTGTTAGATTCATTAGATTCAATTTCTTCATTGTAATAATGATATGAAGTGTTGCCATAAAATCCATCTACTTCAAAAATTAAGAATTTATGTCCCGGTTTTATCTGCGACAAATTAATGCTTTCAGTTATTTCATAGCTGGTATTAGGCATCATGGAGTTTTCTAAATATTGACTCCACGAATATATTGCTCTATCATTTTCATCAAGTTTATTATCATCTGAAATATAAACCGTTCCACGGCTTATGTCTTCTAGTAATGCCCCACTTCCTTGGTTTTTGACATTCAAAGTCACTGAAATATTTCCATCCGAAATGGGAACTTCACCTAGAAGTATTTGAGCCGACTCAACTATCAAGTCAGGCGGTAGTTTATTATTAAAACCAGTGCTAAAGTTGATAACTTGTCTCTTTTCTTCCTCTGTCATTCCCGCTAAAGCATTCATACCCAAAAGTGCGAGCTGGTCTCCTTTTGCTAAGGCAGTCGCGACATCGGAAGTGCGGGCAATAAAGTGCATGACAATTTGAGTTTCGCCCGGAGCCAATTGTAGCCTGTATATAACATCAGAAGAATTCCCATTTGAAACCTGATAAGGACGATAACCACCCGTTCCAGCTATGACTCGAACTATATCACTAGTATTGTTATCGCTTATACTATCTAAAACTAACCAGTTATCATCCAGGTTTAATTTGCTGTTTCCACTTGAGGTTTTGGTAATATTTGATGGCAAGTTATATGAGTTATTGTAAACCCTATGGTCATATTGCCAAGGTTCTGAATATGTATTTTTGACAATATCTAAAATCCGAACAAAGCCAGAGTTTTCTGAAACGTAGACTTTTCGTGATAGTGAAATTTCCGAATCTCCACCGTATCCATTCCCCAAATATCTGGGAGCTACGACAACTTCACGACCATTATCTTCCGTATAAGCATCGGCGCTGTGATAACTGTAAAAGTTGTTGTACAATCCTCCATAAGATTGAAAATATTGCTCGCCTGTATCTGAGTTGGCTGCTATACGACCGTATTCCAATTCCCCGTCTGCTGTGATTTCCCACGGAAAAGCATCTCCATCAATTAAACTAAAGGGTAGGTTAATGGGATTGTTATTACTCATAAGAATGCTCCGGAATTTTCAAATCTTTTATTAATGTTTTTTAGGCAGTCTCAAATGCGGTTAGCTAACTTCGCCGATTTAACTACTTCCTTGATAGGGCTAGTGTCATCAAGGCAAACCTTGTCAAATCTTGCGGGAAATCAAAGCAGTTAAAACCCTTATTCTTTCGGACAACGGCTGTCATACTTTGCCTCTTTTGAAACTAAATCCGCAAAGATTAGTAGCCAATAGAGTGATAGCCAAAATGCATATATTGCTTTGATTCGGTCAACTGAACTATTTAGTCTTTAGTAACACTCACCCTCATATTGGACCAATTAACGGTACTTAGTTATCCAAGCATCAATACTTCCAGCATTTGTTCCGCTTAAACCACCGTCGGTATCTCCAGTAATGTAAACATGACCACCACTGGCAACGGCGATTCCATTAGAAAAGTCATCACCCTCTGTACCAAACTGCCTGATAAATAGTGGGTTGCCATTGCTGTCATACTTAGCCACCCACGCATCAATACCTCCCGCATTGGTTCCCCCCAAAGCATCATCGGTATCTCCGGTAATGTAAACATAACCAGCACTGTCAGTGACGACACCATAAGCAAAGTCATCACCAGCGCTCCCCAGTTGTTTTTTCCATTGGAGTTCGCCATTAGAACCGTACTTCGCTATCCAAGCGTCCTGACCGCCCGCATTGATTTTCCCCACAGAACCAGAGGTATCTCCTACAATGTAAACATTAAGAGCAGTATCAACAGTGATGCTATTGGAATAATCTTCACCCTCTGTACCTAGTTGTTTCGTCCATTGCCATGTTCCACTGCCGTCATACTTGGTTACCCAAGCATCAACACTTCCGGCATTCATTCCCCCTAAAGCGCCAGAGGTGAAACCTGTAACATAGACATTGCTAGCATTATCAATTGCAATACCATTGGAAACATCCAATTTAGAAGTACCCAGTTGTTTTTTCCACTGTATTGTTCCACCACTGTCGTACTTGGCTACCCAGGCATCAATATCTCCTGCATTTGTTCCCCCCAAAGAATTGTCAGTGTGTCCCGTAATGTAAACATAACCGGCACTATCAACAGTGACACTGTTGGAGAAGTCATCGCCTGCAGTACCCAGTTGTTTTTTCCACTGCTCCGTGCCATCGCTGTGATACTTGCCTACCCACGCATCAATACCTCCTTTATTACTTCCCTCCAAAGCACCAGAGGTGAAACCTGTAATGTAAACATTGCCAACACTATCAGCAACACTGTAGGAGAATTCTTTGCCAGCAGTGTCTAGTTGTCTCTTCCACTGTATTGCGCCATCGCTGTTGTATTTTGTTACCCAAATATCCTGACTCCCGGCAAGAGTTCCCCCCAACGACCCGTCAGTATAACCCGTCATATAGACATTGCCAGTGCCATCAACAGCAACACTATAGGAGGAGTCATCACCCTCTGTACCCGTTTGTCGAATCCACTTTTGTGAGAGGTTGGGTACACCAGGGCGTCCCTCAAGTTGACCGTAGAGTAAAAAGTGGTTGTATGCTTGAGCATAATTGTAACCAGCTGCTTTCAAGTCAGCATTGGAATCCAGATAGAATTGCACATCGAAAGATTGTGAAGATGCGCGTCCCTCACTTAAACCATGAGTTTGGAAGTGGTTGTACAATTGCCAATTGGAAAGATTTGCATCTCTGAGATCGCCATAAGTATTGCGATAGTAATTGACATCAACGGTAGCAGAAAAGGAGCGCCCTTCCGCCAGACCGAACAGTTCAAAATGTTCTAATAACTGTCTACCACTGAAGCCTGCACTTACCAAGTCAGAATTCTGAGCCCGGTAGTAATTGACATCAAAAAACTGAGAAAACTGTCGGCTTTCATTCAACCCAAAGATGAGCAGGTGTTCTAGAGCTTCAAGGCGATCGTTTTTGGGAGTGCTACTGAAGGCTGTCCGGAGGTCAGAATACTTAGTCAAATAAAAGTCTGTCTCAAAAAATTGTGAAAACCTTTTTCCTGACGCTACACCAGCGTAACTCAAATGGTCAAAGAGTTGTTTATTGTTAAAGTTTGCCAAGTCACTATTGGCTGCTCGATAAAAATTCAGATCGACTAACGGCGAAAATCTCCTTCCTTCCGCTACACCAGCGTAATTCAAATGGTCAAAGAGTTGTTCGTTGCTTAACCCAGTTAAATCGTCATGAATACCCCGGTAAAAAGAAAGATCTACAAATGGGGAAAAGTGTCGTCCTTCTGCCACACCGTAATTTTGCAGATGGTTAAATAAATTCCGGTTGTTAAAACTAGCTAGATCGCTATTAGCAGAACGATAGAAGCTGAGGTCGGCAAGTGATGAGAAGGCTCTGCCTTCATCCAAACCATAAGCTTGGAAATGTGAAAAAAGTTGGGCGTCTGTTGTCAATCCAGCCGCCGCGAGATCGGTATTGGCAGCACGATAGAAATTAGCATCAAATGGGTTGTTTATCATTTGTACGAGGTAGTAAATCTAAGAAGTTTCAATACGTTAGAAGGAGTTACAGTAGCGGCTCTAGTAACAATGTCCGTAAACAAAGGGAGCAATAATTGGTATGCCTGTATTGCCCGCGATCGCAAAAGGTGTTGAGCGGCACACAAATCTACACCAGATAGCTTTGGGGTCTATCTGGTTTCTTAGTTCCCAATTTCTAGAGCGTTTGTACAGTCATCTCATGCCACCCAGTTTCTTTAAGTAATGGGAACGAAAATTCGGTCTTAGCAGGGACAGAAACAGAGTTTTTTCTGCTCAATCTTGAATAATGAACAGACGCTCTAGCAATTGAATCCAAACAATGAGTATTTCTGCGCGGTTACAGTTAACCGACTCATCAAATACTCTGATCTGATACAATTCTTCTTCCTATTATTAAATGTCTCAATGGATAATAACAGCGAAATTTTACTGACAAGTGTCCGGATGAGAAAAATTCAGTAGAAAGGCTGAAGTTTTTGCTTTTGTTTTTAAATTCTTCTCACAAATGTTTGGGCATTTTGTAAGAAAAGTGTAAAGTTCGAGGTAGCTGATTGGAGATTGTTCGGTAGTCGTAGGGCTTTGATTTTGCGGCTGCTCTGATTCTTCTACCGATGCCGTTTGCTGTTGGAAATTCTTGAGTTTAAGTGCTTTTGGCAGTATTTTTGCTTGCGTATTAGGGCTAGAAGATTGAACTTGCTGTAGAGGATAACCAATGGAAAGATTCTCACCTAAAGATGCGGCACTTCTTGAAGCGGCGAGCGGCGAAAATTCAGGTGGAAAAGTTTCTGGCGGACTGGGTGCGGACAGTGTTTGAGCAACTTGTAACTAATTTTCAGTTGAAGGTTTTATGAGGAATGAGAAATGGTCGTAGTGGAAACTCTTCCATCAGCCTTGGCACAAGTGGCTGATTATTTTAAAGTTCTTTCAGAAGTGAGTCGTCTCCAGATTTTGTGCTATCTCAAATCGGGTCCGAAAAATGTGACGGAAATTATTGAACTGACTGGGCTTGGGCAAGCAAATGTTTCCAAACACCTCAAAATACTCTCAGGTGCGGGAGTTGTAATGCGATCGCCACAAGGGGCTAATGTATTTTACGAGATTGCCGATCCCATGATTTTTCAACTCTGTGAACTCGTGTATCAAAGTTTATCTATCAGCAAGCCTTACTTAAAACTTTGTGGAGCTAGTTGAAAACTGCTTTCTACCAATCGCATCAACTTTTTGACAAAAGTTATAGTGCTGGATGACGATTATTTGCCTTGTACCGCATTGTTGAGCTGCTGGCGTTGTGCAACCTGAATTAACATCCTCAGTGCGTCATTCACTGCTGCATCATTTGGAAAAGCTTGGGCAACATCTGGATCTAAAAGCACTAAGTTTGTCCCTGCACGATATCGCTCAACATACTTTCCTCTCACACCTCCCTCCATTTGAGCAAAGTCATACTCAGAACGTAACTCGTCTTCCATTTCGTTCTCAACTTCCTTCTTCATAAAACCTCTTCTCCTGACGGGTAGCTTTTCGGGCACTGATAATTCGTATTACCTATGATATTATTCATACTCGAATGTTTAGACCGTGCCATGCTTTGGCTGGAAGGAGTTTTTTCAAGATTTTTCTGTTTCTTAAAAGGCTTTTGAGAGGAAAGTGATGAAGACAGGAGGCGGAGTAAAGCTACGATCCCTCATAGCATAGACCATCGACCTGTGGCATAACGAATAGCATCAGCATTGATCCGAAGAGCCAGTTCATCAAATTTTTCCTCTAAATCCTCTGGTGTATCCGCAATCAATCCATGCCAAAGCAGTGCATGAATCTCTATGTATGTGAGGCATGGCATTTGTACTAATTCAGGCTTAAATCCTAGTTCCTTTGCAATGTCCATTAACTCAGCAACATCTACTAAGGCAAGATTCACTGATAGAAACCGTTTACCTTGTTCTGGGATACCGCTTAAAGTCTTAATACCTTCAATTGTCGATTTCAGTGCTGCTGTCATTGCCTACGATCTCCGTTTTAAACCAGCAAATAAACTTATAGATTCCCTACTCCCTACTCCCCAACCCCTATCGCTGTCTAACACCACCAACGACTGGCTTAACTTCACTGGGATCGGAGAAAGGATCGGTTCCACCACTCCAGTTGAAATCACTGATTCGGAAGCTGATACCACCTAATTGCTGTACTGGGTTATAACGCAAGCTGATTCCGTAGGTACGGCGGCTGTATTCAACCACGTAGTCCGTACTGCTACGTTCTCCAGTGTCTAAGTTGATTGAGGTTTCAAATCCAAAACGAAATGGTCCGTAAATTTGTTGAGTAATCCCCGCCCTCAGCACTTTGTTATCAACGGAACGGTCAAACAAAAAGGGAGACAAACCACTGTTGAGACCTTGGGAATAACTAATCACAAAGCCGGTATAGTCAAAGAAGGGTCGAGAAAAATGACCAAATTGTCCTTGTAAACCAACCGTTGCAAACAAGGTACTTTGATTATCTCCACTGCTGTAATGACTGGTTGTTCCAGTTAATCCACCGAAAGCTTGCACGTAAGGAACGACTGGATTGGCTGTATACTTCAATCCTTGAGTGGGTGTAGCAGGTAATGGTTTTCCTTGCCATAGTGTCACCCCGCCGTTCAGAGCTGCACTGGCTTGTAGGCGAGTCAGCGAGACACGATTATTTCTCCGATCTACTTCTAGCAAGTCCGAGCGATCTGTATTAGCTTCGATCAATTGAGCACCTCCTTGATAGCTGAGGTTAAGACCACTCTTTCCTAAAGGAATGATGGGAGAGGTGAGAATACCTCCAAAGCTGCTTTGTACGGTTTGAAAGCCGAGTGTACCGTTGTAGAGTCGATCGCGGTAGCTATATTCCAGTGTAAGAGTGTGGGGGTTTTGCTCACCCAAAAGCAACTGGCGAAGTCGCAAACTGGCTCTGAGGTTATCTTCTACATCATTAAAGTCGAAACTGGTTAATAATCCAGTCCCTTCCAGAGATGTCCGTGGACTCACAGTGGCTCTTACTGTTGATTTTATACCAAATAGCGATGCGACATTTCCCGCACCACTCTGTACTGCTTTTTGAGGGTAGAACTGGGGCGTAAGACTGAATTGGACTCCTTGGGTGTCTATAGGTTTAAAACTCCGTTCAATATACAGCCCTCCCCGTTGGTCGCCATCATAACCAATTGAGAACAATCCCGGTGTGACTTCACGTTCCCTACGGTCAATCACCTCCTCATCCTTGGGAATTGGTACGGAGAACCCTCGGTCAAAAACTAAACGCTGTCTTTGCGTTTTGATGCGATCGCGTAAAGGTGCTTCCCGTGTCAGGGTAACTGTATCTGCTCTGATTTCCAATTCAGGCGGTGAAAAGGGGTCATTGGTCAGGCGGACATTTCGGGCTTGCCAACCTCGAGAGTAAAAATCAATTCTTCCTGCTTCAAAGCGGACTCGTCTGACTTGTCCTCCCTGTTTTGGTACGGGTATGTTGCTTGCACCTCCCCCACCTCCCAAGTTAACATTCAGCCCACCGGCGCTACCCGCTTGTAATGGTTGATTTTGTCTGATGCGATCGCTGAGAGGACGTGTTGGGACTCCTCCTGTCGTCACATCCGTGGGTAAAAAACTCAAATCCTGACCAGCGCTAGGGATAAAAACCTCACCACTGCCGTTGAGTAATTCCCCATCATCCTGAATAAAATTGTATGTAAACTTCTGTCCGCGCAGAACTTGGTCTCCCCGTGTCAGAGCAACATTGCCTTCGCCCACCGCAATCAAGTTATCCATATTAACTTGCACGCGATCGGCATCCACAACAGCCCCATCAAATCTGACAACCACATTACCCTCAGCCGTAATCACCCGCCGTTGCTCGTCATACTGCTGTCTGTCGGAAGTGACTTCAACAATTCTTTCTCCTGGTGTTGGGGTGCTGGGAGCAGGAGTTTTACCGGATGGTTGATTTTGTTGTGGTGTTGTGGTATTGTCTTGCGTCTCGGGAACCGATGGAGTTTGGTTCTTATCAGGTGGTGGCGGTTCGGTAACTTCGCCACGAACTTTGAATTCTATTTGTACTGGTGGGCGATTTGGAGATTGTTCGGTAGTCGTAGGGCTTTGATTTTGTGGCTGAGCTGATTCTTCTACCGATGCCGTTTGCTGTTGGGATAAATTCTTGAGTTTAAGTGCTTTTGGCAGTATTTTCGCTGGCGTATTAGGGCTAGAAGACTGAACTTGCTGTAGAGGATAACCAATGGAAAGATTCTCACCTAAAGATGCGGCACTTCTTGAAGCGGCGATCGGCGAAAATTCAGGTGGAAAAGTTTCTGGCGGACTGGGCGCGGACAGTGTTTGAGCAACTTGTAACTGGTTTTCAGTTGAAGTGTTCCCAGTTGTTTGGGAATCAAGCTTTTCCCGTCGTCCCTCAGACTTCTCTTTGTTCTCCAGCGTTGTTTCCGCAACTGGATTTAATCTGAGAGCGCTGACAGACGGAGTGGTGGGACTAGCTGATTGTACGGGTTCCACGATGGGAAGTGGTTCGGGCGGCAGAACTGGATGAAGCATATCAATCGCAAAAACAAGCTAACAAACAGCTAATAAATAGCCGGAAGGACAATACACTTTTTGCCTTCCGACTTTTGCCTTTTTCATAAAATTAGGCAAGCCGCCCGGAGGAGGACACTAGTTTGGGCGGGTTTCCCCACTTGACACAAGCGCTCGTAGGCTTATAGTGTATTCTGCCTTCCGGTAATCAATCGCGGACGATCTGTCGTAACTTTACTCGAAATCCCGACGACCAGGGTTACGAGCAGGGTCATTTGACAAAAATCCAAAGACGAAGAGAGTAATAAAGAAGGCAACAACTACATAAACAACGATTTTTAAAGTCAGCATTAGATATCTCCTGTGGGCTTGAGTGGCTCTCAGTATCTGCAACGCAGAAAACATAGCTCTACTATCTTACCCAACTCTGGTTCATTTTTAGGGGATTGGGCATGGGGCATTAAGGATTAAGGATTAAGGATTAAGGATTTTGGATTAAGAATAGGTTTGTGCTAATGTTTACCGCAGTTAGCCCATTTGTCCGGTAGTTGGCAGTTGGCAAATGTGTCTGACTTTTAAATGCTCCTTAATTTTAAGTTGTGAATTGGTTAATGTCTCTAGTTAGTGGACGTTTAGTTGAAGTGGATGTTTCCGAAGCGGGGGTTAGGAGGTAGGAACAAACTAATGCCCAATGCCCGATGCCCCATGCCCTACTTACATAGATTGTGATTTCCTTTACAACACTATATTCCCAAATGGTAATATCGTGGTTGGTTGTGGTTTTATGAGGAATGAGAAATGGTCGTAGTGGAAACTCTTCCATCAGCCTTGGCACAAGTGGCCAATTATTTTAAAGTTCTTTCAGAAGTGAGTCGTCTCCAGATTTTGTGCTGTCTCAAATCGGGTCCGAAAAATGTGACGGAAATTATTGAACTGACTGGGCTTGGGCAAGCAAATGTTTCCAAACACCTCAAAATACTCTCAGGTGCGGGAGTTGTAATGCGATCGCCACAAGGGGCTAATGTATTTTACGAGATTGCCGATCCCATGATTTTTCAACTCTGTGAACTCGTGTATCAAAGTTTATCTATCCGGCTTGAGGAGCAAGAAAAGCAGTTGGAGTTACTTAAAACTTTGCGGAGCTAGTTGAAAACTGCTTTGGGCCAATTGCATCAACTTTTTTGCCAAAGTTATTCCCTATTTCTGCTAAAAGTATTAATATAACTTAATGTACTTACGTGTAATTTTTTGTCACGTCACTTAAGTCTTTTTACCTGAATGGAGTCAACTTCAAGAAAGTTTATGCCTGAACTTCTGATGGAAGTTCAAGCCAGCTTGCAATTGGCAATACCTCTAGTTATTGTTCAAATATTGGAAGCCGCCATTCCTTTGTTGGATGGGATGATGATGGGCTTACTGAACGGTCAAACTTTAGCGGCGGGGGGGGTGGGGGGGGGG